>JANLPZ010000139.1:0-34066 GCA_031367535.1 Gemmatimonadaceae bacterium | reverse complement strand
TCGATCGAGTCGTGACGCTGGCTGCGAGTGGTGGCTCGTTGCGCACCGCGCTGGATCTCGTCGCCGCGCGCGCAGGTGTGAGACTGAGCTACTCCAGCGAGTCACTGCCACTCGATCGTGAAGCGTGTGTGCCGCAAGGGCCGATGCCGCTCGGTGCAGCGCTGACGGCGTTGCTGCACAATCTGAACGTGACTCCGATGACGAGTGGCGACACGCAGGTGGTGCTGGCGCCGACGCGAGCGTCGGCGGCGCCCGTGTCCGCGCGCACGGCGACGCTGGATCGTGTCGTAGTCACCGGCAGCGCAGCGGGCGGGGCGCAACGCAGCCTGCCGTATGCGCTGGATGTGGTGCAGGGCCGCGATCTGCGTGGTGGTGCGGCGCCGAATCTGGCGACGGCGTTGAACGGTTCGATTCCGGGACTGTGGATCTGGGCGGATGGACCAACGACGCTGCTGACGCGATTCGGCAGTCTGCGCGGCGCGAGCTCATTTGGTGTGAGCTCGCCGAAAGTATTCGTGGATGGCATCGAGCTCGCCAATCCGCTGCTGCTGACGCGCGTCTCGGCCGATGCGATCGATCGTATCGAAGTGATTCGCGGACCGCAGGGCGCGGCGCTGTATGGTGCGGATGCGATCAGCGGTGTGGTGAACGTGCAGCTGCGACATGATGGTGCCGCGAATGGTCATCGCGATGTAAACATCCGATCGAGTGCGGGCGCGGCACAGTCGGACTATACGTCGGGCGGCGTGTTCACACAGGAACACACCGTGTCACTGCGCGCCGGCAGCGGCGAACAGTCGGCGGGTGCCGTGATGGCGCTTACGACGACCGGCGCGGCGGTGCCTGGCGGCAGCACAGTGCAGTACAGCGTCGATGCCGGCGCGCGCCGAGTGATGGCGCGCACGATTCTGTCGAGCACCGCGCGACTGTGGGTGGCGCGCGCCGATTCGCCGGTGAATCCGGTGCTGGCGGCGATCCGTTCGTCGGCGCCGGGCGCGGCGCCGCTGACACCCTCGGCGCAACAGGCAGTTTCGCAATACACTCTCGGCACGACCATCACACATGCGCCCGATGCGGCGTGGACACACACGGTGACGAGCGGTGTGGATGGATATCGGCTCTCGGGATTGTCGGTCGATTTTGTGCCGGTGCCGTCGTCGCTGGATTCCGCGCTGCGTTCGACGCAAGGTGGCGCCGACAAAGGCACGTTGCGCGCGACGAGTGTGCGTCGCATCGGCATTGGCGACGCGAACAGCGCGACGCTGACGTTTGCGGGTGATGCGGCATTGCTGCGTGACGCGACGACATCGTCCGACCCATGGCGCGACACGACGCCGCAGGGTGGTCCGCAAAACAGGGCGCCACGCCCGGTGACCGACAGCACACGCTGGCTGAGTACGACCGGTGTCGGCGTGCAGGCAGCGGTGAATCTGCATGAAACGGTGTTCCTGACGGCGGGTTTGCGCGGTGAACGGAATGACGGCTTCACCGATGCGAGTCGATTCGCGTGGTTGCCGGCGCTGGGTGCGAGCCTCGTGCGCACACGCGGCAGCCTGACGTGGAAAGCGCGCGTGGCATACGGCGCCGGCGTACGACCGGCACGTAATCCAATACGTGAGATGGCATGGCGCACCATCGGTACGGGTGCGGTGGGCTCCGATCTCCTGCCGGAGAAGCAATCGGGCATTGAAGCCGGCGTCGATCTGTACTGGCGCCGCAACCTGTCGCTGCAGCTGACTCGTTTCGATCAGCGTGCGTCGTCGCTGATCCAGCAGGTGCCGAGGCTGGAAGCTGGCGAGATGGACTACGACAGGATGCCGGGACGCGGCGGAGCGTATCGCCAGGCGCACTACGAATACACCCTCGAAAATCTTGGCGCGATCACGAACCGCGGCTGGGAGCTGGCGGTGCGGCAGAGTGTGGGCGCGTTGAGTATTTCCGGCAGCCTGTCGCTGGTGAACAGTCGCGTGGATCAGGTGGCGCCGGGGTATGGCGGCGACCTGCGCGCGGGCGATCGCGTGCTGGCAGTGCCGGCGCGCACCGCGGGTCTGGCGGTGATGTGGACAGCGGCGCGCTGGCAGTTTCAGGTGGGCGGCACGCAGGTGGCAGACTGGGTCAATTACGATCGTCTGTCGCTGGCGTCGACCTACCTGCGTGGTGGCACTCCAGCGCGTAGCCTGACTGGTGCAACACTGCGGTCCTACTGGATGCAGTACCCCGAGGTGACGCGGCTGCGCGCGTCGATCGCACACGACCTGACGCGCTCACTCTCGCTGCGCGTCATCGGCGACAACCTGCTCGACCGCCAGCGCGGAGAGCCGGACAACGTGACGATCGTGCCCGGCCGCACGCTCTCGTTCGGCGTCGCCGCGCGGTTTTAGGGCGCGACACGTTGGAAAGCCCGCAGAAAGCGGGCCGAGCAGCCGATACTCGAAGGGGCAACCACGGCTCGACCGTGCTGTGACGGATGTGTTCCCATCCCTTCCGAGCTCGTCCTGCTGCACATGCAACACTCACTGCTGTACGCGAAGTCGCTCTCGCTGCTTCTCGAAGAAGTGCAATCCGCCTCCGACATGACGATGGTGCGGAGCGGCCTGCTGCGCGTGCGCCGCTTTTCGCGCTCGCAGGGGCTGACGCTCGAGATTTCCGACAACCGGGTATCGATCGACGGCGTGAAGCTGCAGCGCACCGGCCCGGGCTTGCAGCGACTGCTCGAGGCGATGGTGGCGCATGGTGTGGCGCAGATCAACGTGAGCGCCGGTGCCGTGCCGCGCGAGCTGCTGAAGCTGGTGATGGAGCTGGCGCGCATTCCGGGAACGGGTGGCGACGCGCCGAGCATCTTCGACGAGATGCGTGATGCGTCGTTGTGGTGCGTGCAGCTGTATCCGGTGCCGCGCGCGATTCTCGCCGCGAAGAGTGAGACGTACACCGCCGACACGGCACTCGACGCGCCGGGACAGATCGACGAGCGCGTGAAGTCGCTGCGACAGACTATCAGCACGGCTTTGCAGGCCAAGGACATCGCCTCGCTGAGCGCCGCACTCGCGACACTCGTACTGGTGGAAGCCGGCGTCGAGAAGAAGGAATTGCGCGTGATCTGGACCAGCGCGTTCGACGACGCGGCGACGGAAGACGCGCTGCGCATGCTGGTGGTGGCGTTGCCGGAGTGTGGCGAGTCGATCGGCAACGTGATGGCGGTGCTCAAGCGCGCCGGCGACGTGGGTGCCGAGGTGTTGATCGATCGCCTGCTGAAGGCGGATACGATGGCCGTGCGTCGCGCCTGTCTTGATGCGCTGGCGGAAGTCCGTCGCGGTACCGCGCAACTGCTGACGATGCTCAATCACGACCAGTGGTTCGTGGTGCGGAACGCGGCGGCCCTGCTCGGCGAGTTCGTCTCACGACCGTCGGAGCCGGAGCTGACCGCAACGCTTTCGCACACTGACGACCGGGTGCGTGCAGCGGTGATCACGGCGTTGCTGCAACTGGACACCCCAACGTCACGCGCGACGGTGCGTGGCGCCATTCGCGACGAATCGGCGGAAGTCCGTCGGCGCGCGGTGCGTGGATTTCTGGCCGAGCACGGGTCCGCGGCCGGCGTGGACAAGCTGCTGCAGGCGCTGGAGCGTGAAACGGAGCTCGAGGTGCAGCTCGAGTTTCTGTACGCCCTCGGCGCGCTGGCGTCGCCGGACGCGGTGCAGAAGCTGATCCGGCTCTGCTCGAGCGACGGTCGGTATCGGCCACCCGATTTCCGCATCGCCGCGGCGGAAGCGCTGGCCTCGGCGCGACTCGGCGCATCAGTGCCGTTACTGCGCGCGATGCTCAAAGATCCCGACGTCCACGCCCGCGCCGCGGCCAGGCATCTGATTCGTGCTGTCAGCTGACGCCTGCCACGCTGAGTTCACCGCACAGCGATAACGCAACGGCGCAACGGCGCAACGAACTGCAACGGCGTCATCGCAGAGTCGCAAAGATCAAAAACTGCCTTGACGCCAAGGCGCCACGCGCTCCGCGCGAAATATGCGCACCATATCGCACGTCGCAGAACGTTCAAAGGCTGTTGGAACTGCGCTCGCGAGGGGCAGTTCCAACGGCATTTTTCGATGGTGACTTCGCTTTTCGTCCCGCATAGCGCGCACGAAACGCCTGGCGTCTCTCCGGCTTTGCGTCAAGGCAGTTCAAGGCTCTGCGACTCTGCGTTGACGCGATTGCAGTTCGTTGCGCCGTTGCGCCGTTGCGCCGTAGCGCCGTTGCGTTGAAAGAGTGCAGTTCGATGCGACGGTTAGAAGATGATGCCGAAGGTGATGGGGAAGGCCTGGATAGATTTGGTATCGATCAGTCCCTGATCCTTGGTGTAGACGTTCTGGATGCGTGTTTCGATGAAGCCGGCGATACGGCCCATGCGGAAGGAGAGGCCGGCGCCGCCATCGAGGCCGATCTTGGTGGTGTTGAAACTCGTCGGCGTACCGCTGCCGTTGCCGTTCGGATCGATCACATCGCGGATGTTGAACGCACCGACGCCAGCGAGGATGTACGGGCGCACCGGTCCGGGGAGCAGATCGAAACGGAGTGACGCGATGCCACCGAGCTGCGTGCGCGTCGTACCGAACGGATCCTCCGAGAATCCGCTTTGCGGCTTGCCGAATTTCATGCGCGAGAAATCCGCGCCGATGCGCAGGGACGGGAAGCCGGGCAGGAGTCGCACCAGTAGATAGGCCTGTCCGGTCGCACCGGTCAGGACGTCCTGAAAGCGCGCCTCCGTTCGCGGCACGACCGCGCCACCACCGATGCCGATCTGCACCGCGCGCGTGTTGTACTCCGAGCCGGCCATGCCCTGGGCGATGGCGGTGGAAGCGACGACGGTGGACAGCACTCCGATGACGGCAACCTGACGCAGCATCTCGCGCTCCTGTAGGGGTGAGTACAACCCAGACAGACGCGCCCGGTACACATGTATTCTCTCTTGCCGCGAAACTCGTCAGGAAAGAAACGTCCTCGACCATTCCAGCGACGAATTCGCGACGCGTCTCAGAAGAAGTACCGCCGCCAGCCGCTGACATCTTTTCGGCGCATCCGCCACATGATGGCAAGGCCGGAGATCGTCAGTGCGAAGAGTGCCGTCGCCCAGAACATCGCGCCGACCAACCCGCCGTCACCGAACGCTTCGCCGCTGTGGAGGCGATTGAGGAACGGCTTGTCGACGTACCCCTCGGTGCGGATCAGCGCGCCGGTCAGCGCGTTGACGACGAACTTTCGGTCTTCGCCGCCGGTGGCCTTGCCGGTGAACACCGACACCGTCGGTTCGGCCCCCTTGAACTGCACCTCGATTTTGTCGACCGGCGCGCCGGCCGATTGTACTGCTACGACGGCCAGCGCCTTCTCGATCGGGCCGACGATCTGGGCGGGCGTGGCGACGGTGACGGTACTGACGACGTTGCGTGTGGCTTCGCGGAGTGCCTCGTCCTCGCCGAAAAACTCGGTCACGGCGAGCAGAAATCCGGTCGCAGAGACGAACATCAGGAAGATGGCGGCCGGCAGGCCGATCCAGCGGTGCCAGCGGCGCCAGAAGGCGGGGGTCATCACAAAGCGGGGTTCAGGAAGTTGGGATGTTTGAGAACGGCTCAGTCGAGCATACTGCGGTCTTGCTCGTGTCGCGTGTCATCGGCCACCCGCGGCAATCCAGGCGTCGATCACGCGGCGCGCCGCAGCGTAGTGGGCGAGCAATCGTGGATGTTCGGCGCCGGTGTATCCGATCTCCACGGCCTGATCGGCGACGTCAAGTGCACGCAGCAGGTCGCGTGAAGCGGCGAGTTTCGCGGCCGGTTCGGTGCTGCCGATGCGATCGATCCACACCGGTGAGGTATGCGCGTACGCATACGATGCCATGGCCGGCCAGGCCTTGATGGTCGGGCCACTCACGCGTGCCGCGACCCAACCACCGACCGGCAGACCGATGGTCCCGGTGTAGTGCGTCGAGCCGGGCGCCGTGAATGCTGGCAGCTGTGCCACGACGGCACCGTTGACGATGATCTGAACCGAATCGATCGGCACCGCGGAATGCACATCGAGTTCGAAGCGCTGCGTGCCGCTGCCGCGTGCGATCACCTGCCCCGGTCCGGCCTTGCCCACCGCGAATTCGAGAAACGGGCCGGTGGTCACGAAACTGCGACTGGCCTTGAGCGCGCTGAAGTAGCTGGCCGGATCGGACGGACGATCGGGATGCACGTACACTCGCGTAGTCCCGACGGCCATGGTGCGATAGAGATTGTTCATGACGTCGGTGCCGGCGTTGAGTGCGACAGGGACACCGACATTCAGCATGCGGTACCAGAGCGCTGCGGTCCCGCGCTCGTCGCTCCACAGGCACGCCAGTTCCAGCGCATCGACTCTACCCTGCACCGCATCAGCGACAAAGCCGAGTGGAATGCTGCGCAGCGATTGTGTGGACGCGAAGGGCGACGACGCGGACACCGGATGCACATATGTGCCGATCCCGCCGTGTTCGCGGCTGAATGCCAGCGGATCGGCATTCGGTCGGTCGTCCGCCGTGCGCAGATCGTAGCCTGGACCCCAGATCCACGGCCAGAACAAGCCATCGGTATTGATCAGACCCACGTGACCGAAGAAGTGTGCGCGCACTTCCTGCGACCAGAAAATCCACGGACTCGTCGACGTATGTCGGTAGGAAAACAGCGCCTGATCTTCGAATCGATGCGACAGGTTGGCGAGCATCGGCGTGAGCACATCCAGACCCTCCGCAACACCCATCGGGACCAGCGTCTCGGGTTCCAGTCGATACGGCCCACCGTAATTCAGGTGAAAGTGGTGTTCGCCACTCAGCCACCCGTGTTGTCGTGCATTCCACACCGGTGTCAGCGTCAGGCGAATTCGTGGTGTGGTACCGGCGGCAACGGAGACGCGCGTCGATGCGACTGGGGTTGCGAGCCCCTGCACAGCGGACACGGTCACATCGCCGACAGGTACTGTGACCTCGATCGCACCATGACTGTAAAAGAAGGCGATGCCATTCTGGCCGTCGAATCGCACCTGTCCACTGTCCGGCGGCAGCGGGTGGCCAATTCCGCTGGTAACCGAAAGCCGCGCTGGCGTTAGCGCCGGCGTCAACGACCGTCGCGTCTCGATGTGAACGCGCGCCGTCGGAACTCCCCAGTCCCACCGTGTCACGTTTACGTCAGTCGTCCGACCGCCAGCCGCAGCGACGCGCGCGAGGTGCATGCGCTGCTGCGCATCAGCGTGGGAGAACCAGATCGTGGCGCCATCGCTGCTGAAGGATGGTGCAAGCGGAACGACGCGTGAGTCGCGCAGCAGCTCGACCGATTCGCCCGGCTGCCGCGTGCCAGCCATCCGCAACTCGTACCCCCCCTCGGTTGGCCACGTGTACGCGAGCAGTCGACCGTCGGGACTTATGGTACTGCGGGTCATCGAGAGGATACTGCCACGGGCCAGAATCGTTTCCTGTCCACTCGTGATCTCACGGCGGCGCAATTGATCCGCACCACCGCGAGTCTTGGCGAGAAAGATCACTGCCGTCCCATCAGGTGTCGGCATCGGCTGCAGCTCGTTGGTGCCGGCGCTCGTTGTCACGCGCGACGCCGTCATGCTGGCGAGCTCCAGTCGCCAGATGTCGAGATCACCTGCAATCGCAGAGCTGTAGTAGAGCGCGTTGCCATCGCTCGAGAAGATCGGGTCGAGCACCACGGCAGCATCGGAGACAACGCGTGTCTCGGTGCCACTGGCGACGTCGATCATCACGATCGACAACATCGCGCCGTTGTCTCGCACGAATGCGATGCGCGTGCCGTTCGGACTCCATGCGGGCCTCGCATCGACCGCGGCTCCCGACGTCAGTCGCCTCGCGGTCCCAGACGCAATGTCGAAGACCCACAACCATCCGCGCGCCGCGAATGCCAGGCGTTTGCCGTCGGGCGCTGCCGCCACATCCATCGGCCCGTTCGTCAAAATCGGCAGCTCGAAACCTTCGAGGTAGACATGATGGCTCATGCCGCCAACGAGCGGATATCGATTGCTCCATTGTGCAGCGGCCGGTGCCACACACACGAGCAGGAGAAAGCACGCCGCGACGACGCGACGGAGTGGCCTCATGGCACTTTGACCGTAAGCATCGTGCCTGCATATCGGCGCAGATTCACATTGCGTACGCGCACCACCTTCCGCCGTCCGCGCGACGGCCAGGTGACTTCCACATCCACCGGCTGTACCCGCGCGAGTCCGAAGCTGACGGGCATCTCGCTCTGCGCGTTGTAGCCTGATCCGGTATCGACGAGTCGCGTGCCGAGCAGTGTCTGTGTGCCGGCGGCGAACAGACGGACTTCGGCGCCGGCGCGGGTGGCGTGTCCCGTGCCATCGACCACACGCACCGCCAATGCACGATGCGCCGCGGTGGCGTCGAGATCGTTGCGCAGGACGAAGTGCATGCCGCTCGCCTGCGCGCCGTTCAGCGCGAGATCGAGGTCACCATCGCGATCGATATCCAACCAGAGCACACCGTGATCAGCCTGCAGTGCCTTCAGGCTGTCCGGCGTCACGTCGGCGTATTTGCCACCGGCGTTGTGAAACAGAAAGTCGGGATAGCTCGTGCCGCCGGTGACGGTGCCGTTCACGTACAGATCGAGCGCACCATCGTGATCGACATCGGCCAAGGCGCAGGTATCGTAGCGACCGTCGGCATTGATGCCCCACGCGGCCGACACATCACTGAACACGCCGTTCCGCTTCAGGAACAGGCCGTTCGGGCCGTAGTTCGCGAAGAACAGATCGAAGTGTCCGTCGCCGTCCACATCCGCCGCACAGGGCCGCACCGTGCCGTTGGTGGCGAGCCTCGGTGCGCGCCCGCCCCACGCCACGCCCATCGAGTCGGCGATGTCGGTGAAGTGATTGCCATCGTTCCGGAACAGCGCGTTCGCATCGCCATCCTGATTCGCGACGAGATAATCGAGATCGCCGTCCTCGTCGGCATCCACCCACAACGCACCGACACTCTTGCGCGGATCGGCCAGACCGACGCTGTCGGCCATCTCGACGAAGGTGCCGTTGGTATTCCGGAACAGGAGATTCACCTTGTCGCGGAACGCGACCGACAGATCGAGATCACCGTCGCCATCAAAATCGATGAAGCTGAACTGCCGCACGCCACCGGTCGCCACCGCGAGTCCAGCCGCGGCGGTGACATCGGTGAACTTGCCGCCATCGTTGCGATAGAGCGTCAGGACCGACGTCGGCCCGGGTGCAAATCCCACCAGCAGATCGGGATCGCCGTCACCATCGTAGTCGGCCCACGCCGCGGATCGCACGCCGCGCGCCGCGTTCACCCCCGCTGCCGCCGCGACATCGACCAGCGTCCCACTGTCATTGCGATAGAGCCGGTTCGGCGTGCCACCGAAGCCGACGAACAGATCGAGATCGCCATCACCGTCATAATCTGCGGCCGCGTTCGTGAAGCTCACCCCGAGCCCCAGCAGTTCCGGTTGCAGTACGGTGAAATGCGGCGGGGCGTCGGCGAAGAGAGCCGGAACGAACAACAGTGGACCAAGCAGCGCAGCGCGGAGTGACATGATGGAAATCGTGGGTGGGCGAAACGTCGAAAACGAACCTGTCTGCTACTGCTTCATCGTCTGTGCACTGCTGGCCGCGACCTTCTCGACCTCCTCCATCACTCGCAGGAGATTGCCGCTCCAGATCTTGCCGATCTGCTCCTCCGTGTATCCGCGACGCACCAGTTCGAGCGTGACGTTGAACGTCTCCGTCGCGTTGCGCCAGCCATCCACACCGCCGCCGCCGTCGAAGTCGGACGACACACCGACGTGGTCGATGCCGATCATCTTCACGACGTAGTCGATGTGGTCGACATAGTCTCGCACAGTGGCCGGTGTGTCGCCCAGCGTGCGCCGCGAGATGATCTCCTCCTGCTTCGCGAGATACGCGTTCTTGCGCTCCGTGGGCAACGCGTCGATCTGCGCACGCACCTCGGCCTGCGCCGTGGCAGTGATCCCGAACTCCGTGCGCAGCGCCGCGATGGCGTCAGCGCGGATCTGATTGCGCTCGGCATCCTGCTTCGGATCACACTTCACATAGCTGTTGAACGCGACCAGCTGAATCACGCCGCCGTTCCTGCCCATCGCGCGAATCTGCTCGTCATCGAGATTGCGGCTGTGATTGCAGATTGCACGCACGCCGCTGTGGCTGGCGATGATCGGTGCCGTCGACAGCTCGATGGTCTGCATCATCGACGCCTTCGAGGGATGCGAGATGTCGATCATCATGCCGAGTCGGTTCATTTCACCGATGACCTGGCTGCCGAGCGGCGAGAGACCGGTCCAGCGCCAGACGCCATCGCGCTCACCGGTGTTGGAGTCGGAGAGCTGACTATGTCCGTTGTGCGCGAGCGACATGTAACGTCCGCCCAATTCGTAGAACTTACGCACGTTGGTGATGTCGGCACCGATCGGGAAACCGTTCTCGACGCCGATGAAGATGGCCTTCCGTCCGCTGGCGTAGATCGCGCGCGCCTGCGCGGCACTCGTCGCCAGCCCCACACGCGTCGGTGCGATCTGTTCGGTGAGTCGATGCACGGCGGCGAACTTCTCGAGCGCGGCGGCATTCGCTTTCGCAAACGCAGCGCTGTCGAGTTCCGGCGACTGGCCGACGTAGACGATCAGGAAGGCACCATCGAGCCCGCCTTCCTCCATCTTCGCGATGTCGACCTGCGTGCGCGGCAGTTTCGACGCGTAGTTGAGCGTGTCGGTACGGAAGTTGGCCGGATTGATGTCGACGTGTGTATCGATCGTCATCACGCGTTCGTGGATGCCGCGTGCGCGTGCGATCATCGCGGCATCGGGCGCGACCGCGGATGTGCCGGCGTGCGCGCAGGCGGTGAGGGCGAGCAGCGAGGCGAACGAGGGGCGAAGACGCATGGGCGGGATGAGGGCAAGTGCGGACATGACGGACTGTCGGAATCTGCCGTGCTGTGCGTGGCACGAGGAGGAAACGTTGATCCGGTCAGCTCCCGGGCGCATGGCCTGAGCCTGAATCCGTCGACACCGCGAGCGTGAAAAGGTGCAGACGCCCACGCTTGCCGCTACTCCGGACATTGCCCCTCATCGCCGATCAATGCCCGCCCCGTGCTCCGAGCGCCCGTCGCAGAAAGGCCCGCGCCACGACCCAGTCACGCTTCACCGTGGCCACCGACACACCGTCGGCAGCGCTGGTGCTGCCAGCGACGAGCTCGCCAAGGAGTCGCGTGACGTCCTTTGCGTCGCCGCCCGCGTTGCCTTCGGTTGGTCCCGGTTACTCGCTCACTCCTTTGCTCCCTCTGCCCACACTCCCGAGCGTGCACTATCGCCAAGTGCCGCATGCTCCGCCGGAGGCGAGCACGATCGCGAAGTTCGGGATTGGACAGATGGTGGTCATGAATCTCGGGAAGGTCGCGGATGGCGTGACGCTGCTGACGGAGGCCGTGGCGCAAGAAGCCCGTGCTGCGACCCCGCGCCGATGATCGGGTCGATCGAGGGGCAGCGTGCTTTCGGACTTGCGTCGCTCGGCAAGATCGCCGCGAGTGACAGCGCCTTCGTGCGCATCGACTCGCTGATTGCGGAGACGAAGTAGAATTGCGGGGATCGCTCTGCCCACACTCAACGCCGTCATGCCGCCCACTCTCGAAGTTCCGCTCGATTCCCTCGACGCTGCCGTGCTCGCCGCGCCCTACGCTGACCGCCTCGAACTCTGCGATGATCTTGCGAGTGAAGGCTGGACGCCGACAGTCGAGTTGATTCGCGCTGTCGCAGCACGCATCGACACAGCGCGCACGAGCATCGTGAGCATGATCCGCCCGCGCAGCGCGAACCTGAGTGCACACCTCGACATTGCCGCGTTCACGACCACGCCGCGCATTCTCGAGGATGCGTTGTTCGAGATCGACGCGAGCGCAAAAGCGGGAGCACACTCGGTCGCGATCGGGCTGCTCACGCCGGACGGTTTCGTGGACATGGACGCCTGCGAGAAGATGCGCGATGAGGCGCTCGGCCATGGATTGATCGTGGCATTCTTAAGGACGTTCGACCTGCTCACGGATCGCGCGCGCGGCATGGACGACATCACGGCGCTCGGCATGACGCGTGTCGTGACGGCTGGTGTGCTGGGCTGGGATGCGGCGGTGCTGACGATGCCGGAGCGACTGGCGGTGCTGGCGGCCGATTCGGCGAATGCGAAGGTGGCGGCAGAAAAGCATGGCAAGACGCCGGTCGAGATCGTGCCGGGTGGTGGCGTGCGCGCGTCGAACGCGTCGGAGTTCCTGACAGTCTCGCCGCATCTGCACGCCTCCTGCCGTCGCGCAGGCACGATCGACGTCGAGGAACTGCAGGCGCTGCATGATGTACTGTCAGCGTCGACTGGTGGCGCGTAACTGCCTGACGGATCGCGTCGGGCCTGAATAGCGTTCACGATCAGCGATCACCATCCGAGCGGCGCCAGAGACACGATCGGCGACGCCACCACATTCTGCTGGAGTTGGGTCATGAAGAAGCTGTTTCTCGCGATTGCGATGAGTCTTGTTGCAGCCGTCAGCGTGTCGGCGCAAGGCATCACGGGCGAGTGGGATGCCTCGATGAACACGCCGGGTGGTGTGCGCACCTTCCGCATCCTGTTCAAGCAGGATGGCGAGAAGCTGACGGGTACGGTCAAGCGTGAAGCAGGCGACGCGCCGCTGGAAGGCACGGTGACCGGCAACAACGTGAAGTTCGCCTACGGCATCAGCTACGGCGGCAACCCGATCACGTTGACGATGACGGCGGTGGTGGCCGGCGACGAGATGAAGGGGCAGGTCGACATTGCGAGTCAGATGCAGGACGCGTTCTCGGCGAAGCGCGTGGCGGCGGCGAAGCCGTAGGCCACTCAGCGCGCCCGGCTCGAAACCCCGTGCGCGCAGAGTCCGTACCGTCGCCTGAGCACCACCCGTCACGGAAGACTCAGGAGACTCGTCATGCTGTGTGTGTCGTCAGCCCTCGCGCTGCTGATCGCTTTTCAGGCGCCACAACAGACAACCGATAGTCTCGATCGGGTGATCCGTCGCGAGATGGGGCGCCGCGAAATTCCCGGACTCTCGATCGCGATCGTCGACAGCGGACGCATTGTCTTCGCGCGCGGTTACGGCATGACGAAACGCGGCGGCAGTGCGGTCACCGACCAGACGTTGTTCCAGGCCGGATCGATCAGCAAACCGGTGACGGCGGTCGCCGCGATGCGACTGGTCTCGCGCGGCGTGCTGAAGCTGGACCGCGATGTGAATGAGCAACTGGTGAGCTGGAAATTGCGCGACACGTCGGTGGCGGACGGCGAGAAGGTGACCGCACGCATGCTGATGAGCCACAGTGCGGGGCTCAATGTGCACGGCTTTCCGGGGTACGCCCTCACGGAGCCGCTGCCGACCGCGGTGCAGGTGCTGAATGGCGGGAAGCCGGTCAATACGCCGGCGGTGCGCATCGAGCAGAAGCCGGGTGCGCAGTGGAGCTACTCTGGTGGCGGCTACACCATCCTGCAGGTGCTGATGAGTGATGTCGCGAAGCGGCCTTTCGCGGATTTGATGCAGGAGGAAGTGCTGACGCCCGCGGGCATGACGGCGAGCACGTACGCGCAGCCCCTGCCTGCCACACATGCGACGCGCGCCGCGACGGGGCACTACGCGGATGGGTCGGAAGTCGTCGGCGGATGGCATTCATATCCCGAGATGGCCGCGGCTGGACTCTGGACGACGGCGAGTGATCTGGCCCGGTTTGCAATCGCGTTCCAGAATGCGTATCGCCGGATGCCCGACGGCATCGTGACGGCCGATATCGCCGGTCAGATGCTGTCGTATCAGCGCAATGATTTTCAGGGTCTCGGCTTCGCGTTGCGGGGGAACAACCGTCGTATGGAATTCGCCCACAACGGGCGTGACGAAGGATTCGACGCGTCGTTCTCCGCGACCGCCGCGACGCGTCAGGCGGTCGTGATCATGATCAATGCGAACGACAATTCCGGTGCAGTCGAACGCATTCGCAAAGTGGTGGCGACCCTGTATGGCTGGCCGAACGAGCGTCCCGCTCCCCTACCGCCGCGCGCCGTGAGTGTTTCGGCACAACAGCTCGCGAGTGTGGCCGGTCGCTACGAGATGCGCAACAACCGGATGGCCGCGTTCGAGGTGTTTGACGGACAGTTGATGCTGATGGTCGACGGCAAGCCCGACGACGAATTCGTGGTCACCGGTGCGGATGATGTCACGCGGGTGGACGGTGTGGTCACGCTCCACTTTCTGCGTGACAGCGCCGGCAAAGTGACCGGCTTCGAATCACGCGACGAGGGCGGCACGCGGCGCATTCCGCGTGTGGGTCCGATTGCAACGACGATCACGCCGACGGCGGATCCTGATCGGAAGCGGACGGCGACGTTCGATGCGTTGCTGCGCGCGATGGCGGCGGGGAAAGCGGCGGATCATCGGGCGATGCTGGCGCCAGGGGCGCTGCGGCAGTTCTCAGGGCAGGTGGTTCCCGATCTGGTTGGTGTGTCGGCGGTGCGGTATCTGGGGGAAGAGGATGTGAGCGGGCGAGGGATCGAGCGGCATGGTGGGCGGGTGGCGCGGATTGTCTATCTGGGTGTGATGATCGCGAAGAATTCGCGGGTTGTGTTGGTGCATCTCACGGGTGAGGGGCTCGTGACGGACTACGATATGGTGGTACGGTGACGGAAAGACGCAATGAACGCCCCATGCGCAGTGCGCAGGGGCGTTCATGTTCCATCCGGCGTACGACAGAGCGGGAGACGGGACTCGAACCCGCGACATCAAGCTTGGAAGGCTAGCGCTCTACCAACTGAGCTACTCCCGCATCCCTTAAGCCTACCGGGCCGGCCGGCCCCCGACAAGCCGTGCAGGACCGCGCCGCCGCTCCCGAGCCGAGGCGTCCGTCGACATCACCGTTCCGCGACGACACGGGCACACAACAGGCACACAACAAACCGCCCCGGTGCAACACATCGAGGCGGTTCGTCACTCCATCACACGTCAACTGCGGAAACCGTGAGGTTGCGACTCAGTTCCGCGCCGTCGACGTTACTTCTTCGGCGGCATCAGCACCGTGTTGATCACGTGGATCGTGCCGTTCGACGCGATGATGTCCGGTGACGTGACGTCAGCCTTGCCATTCAGCGTGACTTTACCGTCCACGACCTTGATCGTGATCTTGCTGCCTTCAAGCGTGGTGGCATCAGTCATCGTCGCGACCTGCGACGACGGCACGTTGCCAGAGATGACGTGATACTTGAGCACCTTCGTCAACTCTTCCTTGTTCGCCATCAGCGCATCGAGATCCTTCTGCGGAATCTTCGCGAATGCTTCATCCGTCGGTGCGAGAATCGTGTACGGTCCCGCGCCCTTGAGCGTCTCGACGAGCCCTGCGGCCGTCAACGCCTTCGCCAATGTGTTGAAGGAGCCTGCTGACGCCGCCGTTTCGATCAGATCCTTCGGCGCCATGGCCGCATCACCAACCATCGACGGTGCTGCCGCAGGTGCTGCCGAATCCAGTGTTGCAGCAGAATCCTTCGGCTTGCCTGAGCAGGCCGCCAACGCGATCAACGTAGCAAAGCCAAGAGTGCGATTCATCATGAAGTATCCGGATTGATGTGAAACATGACTGTGCCGGACGCCTGAGCGTCGTCGTCACGTCCGCATCCGTCTTTTACAGGACACGGTGTCGATTGTGCGACTCAGTCGCCGCAATCAGCGCGATCAATGCACCACTGCCACAACATGGGTGCATCACCAGCACAGGCGCATCAGGCGATGCACCGGGCGCGTTGCACGATCTCGTCGGCTCCGCCCTTCACTGACAACTCAAGCAAGCACCGGGCCACACGAGCGTACTGAAGCACACACTTCGCCGATATTCCGCGGATTTTTCCTGTGAAGAACACGAATGCGCCGATGCGTGTCTCGCACCGGCGCACACTGTCCGCACGGTCAGGTTTTCACAGACTCAGACGCTCACTCCAATCGTCAGCGTCGCTGTCAGACCGCTCGCCACACTGCCACTCATCGTCGCCAGTTCGAGTGACGCACCGTCGCTGAAAATTCCGTCCGTCGCGAGCGTGATGCGCGAGAGGTTCGTGATGCTCTGCGAGTAGCCCGTCGTCGCATACACCTCATCGCAGGTCACCTTCGGCAGCGCGATCTGTGACGTCGTGATCGTGTTCGCCGACGTCGTGGCGCGCGCCAGCGTCGGATAGACTTCGAAATGAATGTGCGGCCAGCGACCCGAATAACAGGCCGGGAAAATCGACGTGAACGTCAACTTTCCCGTCGCATCCGTCTGCTGCACACCGCGCAGATAATTCTGGTTCGTCGCACCGGCCGAATACAGAGAATACAGGCCCGCGCGATCACAATGCCAGAGATACACGGCGTAGTTCGCGAGCGGCGCACAGGTCGACGCACTCACCAGTGTCAGCGCGATCGTCAGCGGAACGCCGTCCGCCGTGCCACTGAGCCCGGCGAAGCTCGTGCGAATGTCATTGCGCGCGACACCCGAGAGATTGAGTACGTTCGGACCGTTCGAGCTGTCCGCGGGATACGGTCCGGCTGTCTCTTCCGGCACCTTGGCGGGGCAGGCGGTGACGGATGGATTGGTGGCGTCCGTCGACCCATTACTCACGGAATCCGTCACGCTGCCACAGCCCAGCAACCGAAACAAACCAAGCCCTGCGCCGGCCTGCGCCGCCATCTGCAGCACGCGACGGCGCGGCATCGCAGCGCCCGTCGCAATCAGGTCGCGCTGCAGGCCGCCGAAATCGTCATGATCGTCGTGGTGATGCTCATCCTGCTTGCCGCGAACAATGAACATGCGCGCCTGTCCTCTGCGATTCGTGATCCGCGGTATCGTGCCGCTGGTGTCTCTGGTGATCATGACACCCGTCGACCACGTCACCCCTACGCCGCGGGAATCAGCGCTACATGGAACAAACGCGACAACTCAGTGCGCCGGTTTGCGCGCCGGTTTGCTCGGCTGCGTGCGTCGGCCAGTGCCCGCCTTGCCCGCCACACTCACGAGTGTGCGATAGATCATCTCGGTGCCCTGCTGCAACGACGCGACGCTGACACGTTCATCGTTGCCATGCATGCGACGCAATTCATCGTTCGTGATCGGATACGGATAAATGCCATACACCGGCACACCTCGCGCGCGCCACGCGCCCGCGTCCGTTCCGGCCTGAAAGAGATACGGCGTCACTTCCGCCGTCGGCCACTGCACCTTCGCCTCGCGCGCGAGCGTCTGGTACAGTTCCGTTTCGACGGATGACGGCGTGGACCCAGCCGTTGGCGACGCGGCACCGAGCCTCACCGCGACGTGCGGATCATTCACGAGCCGCTGAATGAGAGCCACCATCGATTGCGGGTCCGTACCCGGAATCAAACGCAGGTTGAGCGTCGCCTGCGCCGATCCGGGAATCACGTTCGTTCGGAAACCACCCGAAATCAGCACTGGCGCAATCGTGTTGCGCATGATCGCGTGCAGCAACGGGTCCTGCGAAATGAGGCTGTCCGCCGCATGCACGTCGGCCGGTGTGCCATCCACCAGTGCGCGGAACCAGCGACTCGTATCGCCAGTGCTGGTGGTCGCGAGTGTGCGAAAGAATTGCCGTGATTCGGTCGTCAGCTGCACCGGTGACTCGTACGCCGAGATGCGCGCGATGGCCGCGCCGAGTGCGACGATCGGATTGTCAGGCAACGGCATCGACGAATGCGTCGAGGTACCGGTGGCCGAGAGCACGATCGTCGCGACGGATTTGTCCGCAGTCGAGATACTCACGTAGCGCACGCGATCATCCGCGCCCTTGATGATCCAGCCCCCTTCGTTGAGCACGAACTCCGCATCCATCGATGCCCAGTGATCCTTCGCCAGCCAGGCCGTGTTCATCGGCGCACCTTCTTCGTCCGCCTCGGCCATGAAGATCACATCGCGCGCGAGGGGCACTTTGCGTTCCGCGAGACGCAGTGCCGCCATCGCGAACACTGCCATGCCGCCCTTGAAGTCGATCGCGCCGCGGCCGTACACATGCCCGTCGCGAATGACTCCGGCGAATGGATCGAGCGACCATTTCTCGCGCTCCACACCCACAACGTCGGCGTGCGCGGCGAGCAGGATCGGCTTCTTGCTGCCGTCGCCTTTCAGTCGCGCGATGAAATGCACTTTCGCGGAATCAGGCGTCGGAAACACCTCCACCGTGAAACCGGCCGCGCGGAATCGTGCACCGAGCAGATCGGCCAGCGCCTGCGTACGACCCGGCGGGTTGCTGGTGTTGATGCGGATGATCTCCGACAGCAGCGAGGCGGTCGGGTCCACGGGAACCGTCTGGGCGCCTGCACGCACGACGGAAATCGACAGCATGCCCGCAAGGGCGATCGAAATCAGTTGTGGCGCGCGAGATCGATGCATCGGGAATAAGCTCGGTGTCGTGATGTGGCCATCCGCCTGAATACTACGATCGATGACGTTGGGATAGGAGCGCACGGAGCTCACGGAGTGCGCGCGTTGCAGGCATTATCGTCACGCGCATCATCGCTGCTTCCTGGTCAAACTGCTGTTTTCAAAGGACCGTTGGTGCGCGTTGGGCAGAGCGCAGCGACGCGAACACTCCGTGAGCTCCGTGCGCTCCGCCACCAACGCCGTTCGGACCTGCTACTCCGCCGTCACCCGCTTGACGAGCGTTCCCGCCGGAATCATCTGCGATGCATCGGTCGCGTTGATGATGGCCAGCTGCGCGATCGGTATCACCGACGGATACTGCTGATTGAACTGCGTCAGTGTCATCGCGCTGCGCAACTGTACGAGGTGCAGACGCTGCGGCTTGACGCTGAGCAGCCGCTGATCGGTGACACGCTGGAACGAACCGATCGTGTTGCGGAAGAGCGCATCGTAGTTCTGGATGTTGGCCGACGTCGTGATGCACACGAGCTGGTATGTCAGTCCATCCTGACTGATGAATGCGACATAGCCAGCAAGCGTCGAGCCATCCTGATTCTGCGCGATGAACTGGCCCACTGCCGCGGGATTGCCATTGACCGCGTTGGTGCTCGTGGCGCCGGCCTTCACACCCTGCTGCTGCAGGAACGCCGACAGTGCCTGCTGCGGCGGTGTGTTGCCGGCCGTCGACAATGCGATCTGCGCATCTCCCCGCGCACTCTGCCCGATCACCTGCGCGGCGCTGTTCTGCGTCTTCCAGCCGGATGGGAAATCGAACCTGAACTTGAGGTCCGGGTGGATGAAGCTGTTGGCCTGGAAGTATCCCTGCCGCGGATCTTCGCCGAAAATCATGCCATCGATGCGGCGCAGGAATGCATCGCGCTCGACCTTCGCACCAGCGAAAGACTTACCCGCAGCGGCGATGCGCTGATTGGTCTTCTGGATGCGATTACCAGGATCCGGATGCGTGGACGCCCACTCCGGCGTGCCGCGCGATCCTTCGGGTCCAGAGAGCCGCTGCAGCGTCTTGAACATCTCCGCCATTTCCGTCGGCTGGTACCCGCCGCTGGTCATGTAGCGGAAACCAAGATCATCGGCCTGCGTTTCGTCGTCGCGGCTGAACTTGAGGAACAACACACCGAGTCCCTGTGATGCGGCCTGGCCGAACTGCTGCAGCTCGGGCTTGAGCACCATCGCGCCGATGAGGCCGATCTGCAGGATCTGCTGCTTCGACATCTGGCTGACGGAGTGTTTCGCCGTGACGTGCCCGGTCTCATGACCAAGAACGGACACCAGCTCCGCCTCCGAATTCATGTAAGTGAGAATCCCGCGCGACACGAAGACCGGACCGCCCGGCAACGCGAACGCATTCACGATGGGATCATCGACGACGGTATAACTCCACGGCAGATCGGGGCGTTCGGAACGCTTGGCGATCGCCATGCCGAGCGATGAGACGTAGCGCTGGATTGCCGAGTCGGGATAGATGCCCATCTGCGCGGCGGCAGCCTTGGCACCCTCCTGCCCCATGGCGATTTCCTGCCCCTGCGACACGAGCGAAAGCTCGCGCTTTCCGGTGGCGGGATTGGTGGCGCACGAGGCAACAGAAACGAACAGCGCAGCAGCCGAAGCGGCGCGCGCGATGGCGAATCGTGAATCGATGTGGAAGTTCATCTTGCAGAGCCCGGTGAAAGCCGTATCCGTCGAAACGACCGACGCGGTCGTTCGTGCAATTTCGTGACGGACCTGTCCACCGCAATGACGATACCAGCGCAACGCCCTCACCCTGCGGCGAGCGGGGCCGGTGCTATTTCGTCCAGAGTCCCACGGTTCCGCAGTTGTTGCCACCCATGGCCGTCAATTCCGCCGGTACACCACCGATGCCATTGTAGACCTCGACGCCGGCCAAGTCCATCGGATTCACGATGTCGTCGATGCCACCGCTGGTGCGTTGCGGTGCGGGAAATCCATTGATGAACACCGCCAGTCGGCAGCCCGAACGACCGGTGAGTGTGCCGGACCCAAATGCATTGCGATTCACGCGCACGCCTGGCATTGAAAGGAACAGATCGGAGGTGCGGATCGGATGGCGCGTTTCGATGTCATCCGCCGTCAGATACTTGCCCCATCCGTTGCCCTTTTCCGATCGGCTGAGAAACCCCTGCATGCGCGCCGATCCACGTTTCGCGTTCACAACAACCAACCCGAGATTCTGGCCGGCGAATTGTCGGACGACGATGCGCACACGTGCCGAGGTGCTGTCGGTGAGATCCGCGGCCAGATAGGTCGGCGCATAACCCACGCGTCGCACACGCACGATGTGGCGCCGCGCCGGCAGATCGCGAAAGACAAACTGTCCGAGCGAATCCGAGCGCGACTCGACGAGGGCGGTCACGACATCGATGTTCGCGTCGCGCACCGGCTTGCCTGCGGAATCGACGACCAGACCGCGCAGCGATCGCGGCTCGCTGCGATCGCCGAGCACGTCGACCTGGACGTCGGGCGTGGTATCGGCAGTGACCTTCGCCTCGACGATGCCGAGCTGCACACCATCGCGCGCAAATCGCACGCTGATGCGGCCCAGTGGCACGGGCGCGAGGCGGAAATAGCCATCGGCGTCCGACTGCGTGCGCACATCGCGGAACGACACGTCAACACGCGCGAGCGGTTGACCGGTCGAGTCGCGGACGGTTCCGCTGAGGGCGGCGGGTTTCTGCTGGGCGGCGACGGGCAGTGCAAAGACGCCGGCCAAAGCGACGAAAAGTGTCAGGTGGCGCATGGCGATTTTCTCGGGTTGGTGCTTCGAGAGATTATACCGTCGCACTCTTCCGAGGGTCCCGATGGTGACCGTTACTGCCAGCGGAAAATTCTGAGCGCGATCGTGAGACAGACCACCAGATACCCGGCCAGCAGTGCCAGCTGCAGCCAGACCGTACTCAGCCCCGCACCCTGCAACATGATCGCGCGCAAGCCGTTCACCAGCGCCGTCAGCGGCAATGCCTGCACGACCGGCTGAATCGCCGCCGGAAAATTACTCGACGAGAAGAACACGCCGGAAAAGATCCACATCGGCAGCATGACGAAGTTCGTCAGTCCCGATACACCTTCCACCGTGCGCGACCGTGACGACACGAGCAGACCAATGGCACCGAACGCTGCAGCGCCGACGAAGGCCATCAGCAACAGGGAGATGAGCGATCCCCGAATCGGCACGTCGAGAATAAAAACGCCGAAGCCGAGCAGCACGCCGATCTCGAGACCGAGAAACACCAGTCGCGAGAGCACGAACGAGAGCAGGTATTCGAGACGCGACATCGGTGTCGCGACGAGTCGCTTGAGCAGCTTCTTGCTGCGCTGCGTCACGATCGCGAACGCAAGGCTCCAGATGCTGCTGCCCATGATGTTCATGGCGAGCAGTCCGGGCACGAAGAAATCGATGTAGCGTGAGCCACGTTCACGCACCGTCACATCGCGCACCTCGATCACATCGGACCGACCGCGCGCACGTTGCAGGATGTCGTCGGTGAGCTGTCGTGCGGCGCGCGATTCGGGCCGTGCGGAATCGAAGCGGTACTCGACGCCTCCACCCGGAATCGTGACGACCACCAGCGCCGCCGTGCCGGTGCGCAGGACGTCGTTGACGCTGTCGGACGGAATCAGTCGCGCGCGGATCGGCGGCTTGTCGACACTCGCGGCCGCACTGAGTGCCGACACAATTCCGATCGCCTCACTGTCACCGGTGGCCGGCGCGACGATCGCCACGATCGACTGCTCCGGCGCCTTGTCGCGGAATGCGATCGCCAGTCCGCCAGCCAGCAGCAGCGGAAATACGAAGGTCCAGAAAATCGCTTCGGGTTCGCGAATGAATTCACGGAACCGGGCCAGCGTCAGTTGCTGCAACGATGAGCTTCGCACGCTCAGCCCTCCCGCAGTTCGCGGCCGGTGAGCGATACGAAGACATCTTCGAGCGTGGCGCTGTGGGTGCTCAATTCACTCCACGAAACCCCGCGTTCCGCTGCAATCGCGAGCAGCGACGGCAGCACGGCCTGCACTGAACTCACGCGCAGCTCGAAGCCATTCGCCATCTCCCGTCCGCCAGTCACATCCGGTAGCGCGAGCAATTCGGTGAGCGTGACGGGAACCGCGGCCACAACACCCTCCGCCGTCCCGAGCCGAATGACATGATCCGCGCCGAGTGACGCGATCAGCTCGCGCGGCGTACCGAGCGCAATCACCTTGCCGTGATCGACGATCGCGATGTTGTCGCAGAGGCGCTCGGCTTCGTCCATGTAGTGCGTGGTGAGCAGGATCGTGCGTCCTTCGCGCTTCAGTCCTTCCACGACAGTCCATAGCTGCCGACGAGACTGCGGATCGAGGCCGGTGGTGGGTTCATCGAGGAACAGCAGTTCCGGATCGCCGACGAGCGCGCAGGCGAGTGCCAGTCGCTGCTTCTGTCCACCCGACAGTCCATTCACGCGCGACGTGCGCTTTTCGCCGAGCTGCACGAGCTCGATCACATCGTCCACCGTGCGACCCTGATCGTAGAAGCTGCGGAACAGTGTCAGCGTTTCGAGCACCGTGAGCTTCTCGGCGAGCTGCGTTTCCTGCAGCTGCATGCCGAGCCGGTTGCGGAGCCAGGTGGCATCACGATCCCAGGTACGGCCGAGCACACGCACCGTGCCGCCGTCGGCCGTGTTGAGCCCTTCGCAGATTTCGATGGTGGTGGTCTTGCCGGCGCCGTTCGGTCCGAGCAGCCCGAAGCACTGACCGACGGTCACGCGGAGTTCGAGGCCGTTGACGGCGACGACGTCCGCGTAGGACTTGCGAAGGTCCAGCACTTCAAGCGCGAGGGTCGGTGATGCGATTTGCGTCATGCCGCATGCTAATTCACCACGCGACGTGCGTGTAATACGCCTCGTATTACCGCACGATGGCCGGACGCACGGCGTCGTAGCCGCCAGGTACCTTCGTGACGGTGAAGGTCAGCTCCGTGTCGCCACGGGTGCTGCCTGGTGCGGCCGCGGCAATTGCGGCGCGTGGCAACGTGATCACGATGTCGTACTTACCGTCGACGATATCCGTCGGGAGTGGAAAGTAACGCACCGATTGCCCGGCCAGCGCACGCGAATCGGCGGGAGCATCGGCCGCGGTCAGAATCCGTTGCATGCGCGTGCGGTTGCTCGGTGCACCACCGGCATTGCTCTTGACCACCACTCCGATGCTCGGAATCGGCGGGCCTTTCGCCGCGGCGTCCGGCGTACCATCGCTGACCATGACCACGGAGATGCCGTTGCGTGGTATGCGGCGCGCAACAGCGATCGCTGGCGCGGCATTCGGTGTCAACGTTCCGCCGATCGGATCGTACGTCCACGACTGCAACACCGCACCATCCACTTCGATGTGGAAGCGACCGCCGGTGTAGGTGCGAACCGTGCGCTCAGCGGCGGGCGCGGAACCCGCCTGCGCCACCGTGCGCGTTTGCGCAGCGACGGCAAGGAACGGCGTGAACGCCAGCGCTGCCAGACACGCGGCCCGTCGAATCATCGGTCTGCCTCACGAGTGGTGGACTGAGGGAACTACTGCCTCACTCGTGACGATGTCCCCGATGCCGGCGCAACGGCGATGCGTCCCGTCGATCACGCAGGCACCACGACGCCGGCGCCGCTTCCCTGCCTTCACCCGATCACCACTAAGTTCCCGCCGTGTCCGGCTGCCGGTAAAATATCCGTGGAGAACCCACTGTGCCTGATCGAACCGATGTGCCGCAGTTGGGGCTCGGGTGTGTGAAGTTGGGCAGCGTGGCGACGGGGGGCAGCGGCGCCGCGGCGCGCCTGCTCGGACATGCGCTCGATCGCGGCGTGACGTTCTTCGACACGGCGGCGGCATATGGTGACGGGACCAGCGAACGGATCCTCGGTCGCGCAGTCCGCGGGCAACGCGCGCGCGTGATGATTGCCACCAAGGCAGGCTACCGGTTCACCGAGCGTTCATCGACTCAGCGGGCAATTCGGTGGATGCTGGCGCCGCTGCTGGCGCGCCGTGCACGCAGCGCAGCGCCGCCAGCTCCCTCCAGCGCAGCGTCGGTGAACCGGCCGGCTCGCACGGCGTACGCCGAACAGGATTTCTCGAGCGCGTTTCTGAGAATGTCGCTCGACGGCAGCCTGCGACGGCTGCGGACAGACTACGTCGACATTTTTCAGATGCACGGGCCGAAAAAGGTGTGCGACAGCGATGTGGTCCGCGTCGTCGACGAATTCATTCAGTCGGGAAAGGTTCGGGCGTTCGGCGTGGGCCTCGAGTCACTCGACGACGCGCACGCGTGGCTGGATGTGAAAGGACTGAGTTGGATTCAGCTGCCCTTCGGCATTCTGGATCCGCAGGCCGGTACAGGATTGATCGCGGCGGCCAGGGCAAAAGGAGTCAGCGTCATCGTCCGCGGAGTTTTCGCCGCAGGACTCCTGGCAGAGATCCCGGAAAGCCGTGAGATGCAGTTGCACAGTCGACAGCGTCAGCTGCGGAAGGACGTTCGTGCTCTCGCGACACGCGTCGGCATCGATCCGCTTGTCCTCGCCGCGTGGTACGCGCGTTCGAGGCCCGGTGTCCGAGTCGTGCTGATCGGCTCATCGTCTACGACGCAGCTCGATGCCAACATTGCGGCGCTGTCGGCACCGGCGCCAACGGACGCCGTTGCGCAGCAGCTCGATGCGCTGCTCATAGACTACCTCCGCGATCACGCACTCGACACTGAACACGCGACATGAGCGCGTGACGTGCCGGTGATGTCAGGCGGCGGGCCGGCGACTGACGGCCGAACGTTGAATCAGTCGCGCGGCTCCGTCGCGTTGGCGGCGAACAGCCACATCGGACGTGCACCGCCGCGAACCAGCAGGTAGTCACCACTCACATCGGCCATGAATTCCGGCTTCCGGATGCGACCGGCAATCACGAGTGTCTTCCCGACCGCGACGTGACTGACGACCTGTGCGTCCAGGCTCGGTCCGTCACGCAGATCCGCACCGCCGGGGCGCGTGACGATCACCTCGCCCGCTTCGGCCACCATGTTCTCCGCCGGATCATTGAGCTGGACGCGCGCGTGCTCGACAAACCCGGTGTATGATCGGCTCCGCAGCGTGATGTCGACGCGCACGTACTTCTGATCGGCCGTCACTCCGGTTATACGCACCGGCGCAAACGCCGGCACGCGGCGCGCGCGAAGACTGTACGCGGGCGTGGGCGTGAGATCAGCGCTGAATTGTGTAATCCACCCGGCCGTTCCGCGCGGTGTTGTGAGCTCCACAAGGCGTGGCGGCGTTTCCGCGCCGACACTCCGCGCGATGCGCTCGCTCAGGCCACCCACCGACCGGGGAACATGTGACCGCGTCGCGAGCGTACGAATCGCGAACAGTTGCACCAGCAGCAACAGTGTGCCGCCGATCACGAAAGTGTCTCGCTGAGCAAAGCCGAGTTTCCATCCACGCCAGATTCGCTGACGCAACCCGCGGGGCTTTGAAGGGGTCATGAAGTCATCCGAGAGAGCTGAGGCGTTCCGAAACGTATGACGCGAGCTGTCGCGTGCTCGCCGCTTCCGAGACCGCGGTGCTGCTCTCCGTCTGCGCTGTACTTGCGTGTGCGCGTGCCTGTCGCAGCGCCGAAGTCGCGCGCGTGACCGCGTCCGCCGCCCGCGTCGCCGCGTCAACAGCGCGTCCGGCCGCGTCGAGTGCGGTGCGGTGTCCTTCCATGGCACTCTGCGCGCGCCGGTGCAGACCGTCGATCAACGGACGATACGGTTCGAGCCACCGCTGCTGCAACGCACGACCCGCAGCGTCGTCCCACTGCGTGCGCGCCTCATCCGCACTCTCCGCCCACCGACGGCTCGCCGATCCGTGGCGTGCACAGGCATCCTCGAGTGCTGCCGCGGACCGCCTCGCTCGCGCAATTTCATCGAGCATGCGGCCTCACAGTCGCTCGCTCGCGCGATCGTACGTGCGCAGGTCATCCACGCGTCGGCCGAGTGCATCACGCGAACCACTCACCAGCGACTCGGCCTCGTTTGCGGCGCGCGAGATTTCGACCACATGGGCCGATGTCTCCTCGACCATGCGGTTCACTTCGCGTGTGATGGCGACACCTTCCTCGGCGGCCGTGCGGGCGATCTGCGCTTCGCGCTTCGCAGCAGAGGCTTCGCTCACCGCACGCTGGGCGGCGCCGATCGCGCGCTGTCCTGCGGCGACGGCGCGTTCGCCGCTGTCTACGCAGCGTCGACCATCGTTCACAGCTTCACGAGCGATCGCAACGTTCTGCGTGCACAGCGCCACACGCGCCTGCGCCTGCTCGACCTCGGGCTGCGCCTCGCGCACTGCGATCTGCGCCGCGGATACCTGCGCCTGCGCTGCCGATACCGCGCCGCTGGCAGCGCTCACCGCCGACGAATATCCGCTGCAGTTCGGGTACCGCACGTTGCCTTCGGCGTCGCGTGTCACCTGCGACTGACACTGCGCGAGCGCAGCCTGCGCGATGCTGAGTTGCGAGTGAGCAGCGCTCAGCGCCGCCTGTGCAGTGGCCAGCTGCGCGCGCGCCTGCGACAGTTGCCGCTCGGCCTGCTGCAGCCACGCACGCGCCTGACCGAGGAGTCCTTCCCACCGGCTTTGCGCCGCCATCGCACGCGACAGCGCCGATTGCGCTTCACCCATCGCGACTTTCGCCTGCTCCGATGCGTGTGCCGCTTCGCTGTCCACACGCGATGCCTCGGCAAACGCCGTTTCGGCCGACGATGCGATGCGCGAGGCTTCGTCCGCCGACGCGAGCAACCGCGACATCGCATGCTCCGCCAAGCCACTGAGCTCGCGCTGACTGCGACTGCCTTCTTCGGCGACGTCCTGCACCGTGAACTGCGTGCGCTTGAGATCGTCCTCGAGATCCTCCAGGAACGGAATCAGCCGACGCGGATCGACGATCGCCATCGCGATCAGACCTGCGTGCTTTCGGCATCGAAACGCATCAGCGCCTCGATGCGTCGACGCAGCACACCGAGCAGCACGCTGCCGTCATGTTCATAGGCCTGCATGCGGCGTGACGTGGCGACGAAGACCGTGCGGAACTGCTCGGCGCCGGCGCCCTCGTAGCGATCGGACAGCATCCGCCACGAGGCCTCGAGTCGCGCGTACTCATCGCGCACGAGGCCGAGATGCTCGGCGAGTGACCTGGCGTACTCCTCGAGCAGCATCGTGAGCCGCGTCGCGTCGGTCATCGCTCACCGTCCAGATATTGCGACAGCGCGCGCAACTTCTCTGTCACGAAGAGGCGATACTCGGGACCCTCGTGCAGGCACCAGCGCTCGAGTCCCGCCTGCAGCTGTTCCCACGCCTCGGCGTACTCGCGCGCAAACGCGTCCTGCCACGCGTTGGCGGCATCGGCGTGTCGACTCTCGAGCGCAATGCGGCTCTGCTGCAGCGCGTCATCGAACTGTTCGAGCTCTGCCGCGAAGGCACGCATGCGGTCGAACGTTTCGTCGAGTGACATGGGCCGTCAGACCGCCCACGACATGAAGCGTATGAAGCGATTGCCTTCGATATCCGCCAGCAGCACGGGCTCCGGCCGACTCGAATCGTCTTCGCGAAGTTGTGCGGCCTGTCGATTGCCGAGCAGATCCTGACTGTCTTCCTGCGACATCTGCGTCACCGCACGCCAGGCGAATGCGCTCGCGCCACGTCGTCCAAGCACGCGACCGATGCCAGCGGTGCCGTTGCTGACGAAAACCGTGTGACGACCCGCCATCGGGCCCTCGCGCAGGCGACGTTCGAGCGCTTCCGGCCCGGGCGCACGCGCGAGCGGATCACTCGGCCGCATCAGCGACGCCGCGCGATCGGGCTCGATGAGAATCAGCAGGTCGCCCGACTCGTCGCTGGTGTCTTCGATGGTCGCGACCGCGGCATTCGCATCCGAGATGACGGTGGCGCGTGTCGCGAATGGTGCAAGTACGCGAGTGACCTGCGGATCACTGGAGAGATCGAGCACGCGCACACGTCCGATCACATCAGGTGCCAGCGCGCTGCACGACGCGAGGATGCCGCCGAGCAGGCCGAGTCGCGCCGGCGCGCTGGATGCGGCAACAAGCAGATTCTGGTTCGGCAGTCGACGCAGCACACACGCGGCATCACCGTGCACCGCGAACTCACGACCAAGCAGCAGCGGCAGCGGTCGATCACTCGCGCGCCAGTCCGTGCGTCCGAGGCCACCCGCTGATTTCTCGCGCACCGCCCACGCCGCCACCGACGCATTGCTGAGTGGTGCGGCCCCGCCGAGTTCCGACAGCGAATGCGACGTCAGCGACGGTGCACGACTGCCGTCGAACACCTGCGTGCGGGGCCACGTCGCGCGGCGATCGGCAGGCCAGGACTTCGCCTTCACGGCCATCGCCTCGAGTACTTCAGCACGCACTGCCGGTTCGACGAGCACCACTTGTCCACGCTTGTTCGCACCGTCGCGTCCGGCGCCGGAATTCAGGATCACCGTACCAGCACCCGACAGTTCGCGAATCATGTCGCGCCCTTCGCGTTCAAACTCGCTCATGGCCTGTACTGCTGCCGCGGGCAGCTGCATCGCCATGCGCACGTTGATGTTGTTGAAGATCTGATCCGCCGACTGCATACCGGATGCACGGAAGGTCTGCGACCCGAGCAGCATGTGAATTCCGGCGGCGCGACCTTGCGAGGACAACTCGCGCAGGTTGGCCGACACTTCCTGCGTATCACCATCCGTGAACAGCGCCTGATATTCATCGATGACGAGCAGGAGACGCGGCGCCGGACCGAGCGGAGATCCCTTGCTCCGATATTCGTCAAGCTTCTGCACGTCGGACGGTCTGAACAGCTTCTCATACCGTCGCGACATCTCGCGCTTCAGCTCCGAGAGCACGTCGCGCGCCAATGCCGGCGCCGTGTTGTAGGCCACCACGGCGGCATGCGGCAGCGACGCGTAGGCCTTGAACTCCACACCCATCTTCAGATCCATCAGGTACAGCTGCAACTCGTCCGGCGAGTACCGCGTGGCAAGGCCGAGCAGCATCGCGTGCAACAGGTTGGATTTGCCGGCGCCCGCCGATGCGGCGAGCACACCGTGCACGAGTTCCGTCCCGTCGTCACGCTGGCCGAACACCACCTGCAGTCCATCCTTGCGGCCATCGAGTGTGGTCTCGACGCGACGGGCAGCGCTCGACGTCCACCAGTCAGCCGGAGCCGGCAGAATGTCAGCGAGTTGCGCGGAGCGACGCGTCGGTACGGCACCGCGTACGCGCTCGAGCAACACCTGCTGCAATTCCGGCGCGGGTGGCTTGTCCACCGCGTGCAGGCTCTGGTTCTTGAGCGTGATGGTGTACGTCGGCCCGAGGTCGGCGCGCGACAATCCGTGCGGGAGCTCGACGCCGTCGATCAGGTGCAGGATCAGGTACCGTCCCGCCTTCGGTCCGGCGCGTCCGATGTCGAACAACATGTCGGAGACACGACGATCGTACGCGGTGGCCTTTGGAAAGTCCGCCGCGACGATGAACTCGAAGCGTTCCGCCACCTGCACTTCCGCCGGCAGCGATTCAAAACTCGGCTCGAACGCGACGACATCCTTGATGATGCGCCGAACGTCGGTCTGGATGCGTTGCAGATCCTGCGCCAGATCGGCGCCGGTTTCGCGCACGTTCGGCAGATACCGTTGCAGCGGAAACGTCTGGCCGTAGCCGAGTGGATCGAGGAACGTGAAGCGCGACTGCTGCGGTAGCGTGCACGCGATGCGCAGCACGAGCGCGCGCATCAACTCGTGCGCCGCTTCGATCGACGCGTCATCACCACCGGACACGATGACCCACGGTCGGCCGCCACCGATCAGTGGTGACGCCGAGAACATCAGTGGCACATCCGCCTTCGCCTGCCAGGAGCCCCAGCGCATCAGAAAACCGGGTTGACCTGGCGCCGTCAGTCCAACGGGCGGATCGGACGGTTTCCAATTCTGCCACGCCGACGTCTGATCGTAGTTGAAGCCGCGGTGGTAGTCCTTGGTGAACGATGCGGTGAGGTGCAGCGGCAGATCGCGGAACGTTTCCTTGATCAGCAGATCGACGGGCGCGTCGAAGCGATGTGCCTTCTGAGCAACGGCCACGAGTTCCTGTTGCTGCGCGGCAGAGGCTATCGCACCACCGATCGCGGCGAGTGCAGCCTGCAGTTCGGCGTCCGCGCGTGTCACGGCCGCTTCACCGGATGCGATCTTCTCCTGCGCTGCGGTGACCGAGGTCAGTCGTGGCGCGTTGGACAGGCGTTCGCGCAGCGTCACCGCAACGTCACGCACACCACGTGCTGCCGCATCGGCCGCTTCCCGCGCGTCAGCCATTGAACACCACCAGCAGCGCGAGGGCGAGGAGCAGCACGGCCACCACCGCGATGAAGCGGCGCGCGACGAGCACGTCGCTCGCATCGGCCAGTGCCCGCTCGGCGGCTTCGCGCGCGGCGTGCAGCGCGGTCCCGACTTCGACACGTGCCTGCGCCGCGTTGGCGAGTCGTTGACGCGCCGACAGGATCGCATTGATGGCGGCGTCCGGCGATGCGGCTGCGAAGCCGACCGTTTCCGGCGCCGCGCTCAGGTTCCGCCGGCTGACATCCTTCCTCGCATCGGAGATCGCCGCTTCCAGCGCGCCGTAGTCCTCAGTGAACGCCTGATCCAACGCATCCCACTTCCGCGTCTCAGCGAGCAGGCGCTCGATCGAGGCTGGTTGAATGAGTGCGCTGTGGCGAGGGGTCGCGCTGGTCGGTCCGCTGGGATTGCTGCTCATGTCTGGCACCGCAAGACGTTACGCAGAATCAGACGGGATTCCATCATGGTCCTGGCGAAGGGGATGCCGGCAATCGCAAAAGCCCGTCGTCGGGCGTTGATCGGGGAACCGGTCCCGAAGTTGGATGTGGTCGAGCCTGATTGGCAAGGCGTCGCGGCGGACCACTGGAATCGTGGCCGCTCGTTTACGATTCCGCAGACCCGAGCCGGAGAATTCTGCAGATGTGCCGGAACATCAAGACGCTGTTCAACTTCGAACCCGCGGCCACCAACGCCGAAATCCGCGACGCGTCGCTGCAGTTCGTGCGCAAGCTGAGTGGATTCACGGCGCCGTCGAAGGCCAACGCAGCGGCGTTCGATCGCGCCGTCGACGAGGTCACACGGGCGGCGAGTGCGCTGGTGGCGTCGCTGGTCACGAATGCGGAGCCTCGGCGTCGCGAGATCGAGGCTGCGAAGGCGAAGGTCCGAACCGCGAAGCGGTTCGGGACGGCGTGATGCGACGATTCTCGTGCGCCATGTCGTTGCTGATCGCCATCACGCTGGTGACGGATCCGCTGGCGTCGCAACAACCACGCGTACCACGCTCCCCGTTCGATATGCCGCTGTATGAGGGGCGTGCGCCAGGAAGCGATCCGTCACCGGCCGCCGAAGTGTTCGAGCAGAAGGCGGGTGACCCGATCGCGCGCGTGATGCACGTGCAGACGCCGGACGTGCGAGTGTTCCTGCCGCCGCGCAACAAGGCGACGCGCACGGCGATCGTGATATTTCCAGGCGGCGGGTACAGCATTCTGGCGATCGATCACGAAGGCTGGCAGGTCGCGCGTTGGTTGAACGACATTGGTGTCGCGGCAATCGTTGTGAAGTACCGCGTCTCATCGACGGAAACTGCTCGCTATCGATTTCCGGTGCCGCTGCTCGATGCGCGCCAGGCGATGCGTGTCGTTCGCAAGAATGCAGGCCTCTGGAACATCGACCCCATGCGCGTTGGTGTGATGGGCTTTTCGGCCGGGGGGCACCTCGCGAGCACCTTGCTCACGGTGCGGCAGGACACCCTGCCCGGTGATGACCCTGACCGTCTCCCGTCGATGAGCATCACACCGAACTTCGGCGTGCTCGTCTATCCCGTCATCAATCTGCAGGAGCCGTGGGGACATCGCGGATCCGGCGACAATCTGCTGGGACGTGATGCGACACCGGAGCAACGGCGCCGCTACTCGAGCGATCTGCGCGTCACCGACTCCACGCCGCCGACGTTTCTCGTCGCCACGCAGGATGACGACGTCGTACCCGTTCAGAATTCGATCGCGTTCTACCAGGCGATGACGGCACACAAGGTGCCGGGCGAGTTGCACGTCTGGGACAAAGGCGGCCACGGGTTCGGCATGTTACCCGATCGGCCGCCGGTGGCGCGCGAGTGGTTGCCGGCGCTGGCGAACTGGATGCGGGGGTGGGGGTTGCTGGAGAAGCGGTGAGTGCGTGAAAGCGCTGCCGCCTCGCTACGGCGTCACCACCGGCACATCCAGCTTCCGATACTTCACATCCATCGCATCCAGCCGCTGCAGATGCGCCGGCAACCGCTGCATGAAATCCGCGAAATCCCGATGTGGCTTCGGTGTCCACAACGCCTCCGCCAGTGCACTCATGCGCGGAAACGCCATGAACTCCAGCTCTTTCGGATCGCGGATGTACTCTGTCCAGAGCTGTGCCTGTGCACCGAGAATGTGCGCGGCTTCGGCAGATGTCAGAACCGCGGGCACCGGCTCGAACGCGTACACGGTATCGAGCGGCAGATAGCCACCGATCGCGAGCGGCTCGCGCGATTTGTCGAGCGACTGATAGTGGTCGAAATACGTATGACTGCCCGGTGCCATCACGACATCGTGATTCGCTTTCGCGGCCGCAATGCCACCGTTATATCCACGCCACGACATCACGGTCGCATTTTCGGCCAGCCCACCTTCAAGAATTTCATCCCATCCGATCATGCGGCGACCGTTCTTCGTCAGGAACGTGTCCATCTGCCGGATGAACCAGCTCTGCAACTCGTGCTCGTCCTTGAGGCCGAGTGATTTGATGCGTGCCTGAATCTGCGGGCTGGCCTGCCACTGTGATTTGCCGGCTTCGTCGCCACCGATGTGGATGTACTGGCTCGGGAACAGCGTCAGCACTTCCCGCAGCACATCCTGCATGAACGTGACGGTCGAATCGTCGGCGTTGAGGATGAAATCACTGATGCCCCACACCTGCATCACGTCCACCGTCGTATCCCGGCGCACACCGAGGTGCGGATACGCCGTGATCGCCGCCTGCGCGTGGCCCGGCATCTCGATCTCGGGCACCACCGTCACGAATCGCTCGGCCGCATACGCCACGACTTCGCGAACATCATCCTGGGTGTAGAAGCCGCAATGCGGTGTGCCATCGAACACACGCTTTGCCGGATCCGCGACGTACGGGCCGACGAGTGTCTGCGCGCGACATGATCCGATCTCCGTCAGCCGCGGATATTTGAGAATCTCGATGCGCCATCCCTGGTCCTCGGTGAGGTGCCAGTGAAAGCGATTCATCTTGTGATGCGCGAGCAGGTCGATGTATTTCTTGACGAATTCCTTCGGCATAAAGTGTCGACCGGCATCGAGATGTGCGCCGCGCCAGGCGAACCGTGGCACGTCCTCGATGTGCACGGCTGGCGCACTCCACGCGATCAGGCCGATCGGCGCGCTGCGATAGATGGC
>JANLPZ010000152.1:0-10230 GCA_031367535.1 Gemmatimonadaceae bacterium | reverse complement strand
CGGAGAGCGCACGAGCAGATTTCGTGCTCGTGTGCAGTTCGCGTCTACAGTGGAGTCGTCGTGACGGTGTGTCGAAGCGTTGAGCGGCGAATGACCCGATGGCTGCGTGTGAGCCTCAGCATTGGTGTCGTGGTCAGCGTCGAGGTGTCTGTGCTGCCGCGCGTCGCTCGCGCGCAAGACACACCGCCCAAAGCGCCGACGGCCGACGTGCTGGCACGATCGCTGGCGCTCGAGGTGCAGGGTGATGTGCTGCAGGCGAGGCGTATCGTGGTTGATGCGTTCGGTGCACAACCGGACCGTTATGAGCCGTGTCTGCGTCTCGCGGAACTCAGTCTGCAGCTCCGCCGAAGTGATGAGGCGGTGTCACTGTATCGTCGTGCTCGCGAGTTGTCGGGCAATCAACCCGACGCGACTCTTGGCCTTGGGCTCGCACTCACCATGCACGGCTACGATCAGACCGCCCGCGGAGCGTTCGGTCAGGCGCGTTCGGACTATCTCGAAGCACTGATCATCGACGACAGCAATCTCGAGGCCACGAAAGGGCTGCGTGCGCTGGGCGGGCGGCGCGGCACCGGCGTCGATGTGATGGCGTCGTCGCTGAGCATGTCGGCGTACACCGCGAAGCTGCAGCTCTACTCCGTGCACGTGCCGGTGCGCATCGACGAGAAGCTGGCGCTGCGTTTTGCTGCGCAGCAACTGAATGCACCGGACTTTGCAGTCGGCAGCGCCAATATCACGGGCACGACGCAATTGTTCGCCGGCGTGGTACGCGACGTCGGAATCAGCACGCTCGAGGCGATGGGAATCCTCAGCACTGCATCCGGCACCACGACGCTCGGCGCGTCGTCATCGGTGCGTGTGGGCGGACAGTTCGGCGGATCGGCGACCGTCGCGGTGATGGGGCTCAGTGCCGGCACCAGCGTGCAGGTTGCACCGATGTTCTTCGTGCAGCCGCACCGCGCCGTGACGCTTTCGGCGGGGGCGCGAGTCACGCACGATGCGATCGGCTCGATGGTCAGTCCGCTGCTGACACTGCGTATGCATGGCGAGTCGGCAGCGCTCGACATCTCAACCCACGCTGGCAAGGAGCGGTCGGCATTCGTGCAGGCGCAACCCGCGATGCAGCCCTATCTCGGAACGAGCAACCGCGGTGTCACGAGTGTGTTGTCGGTAAGCATCCGGCGGCAGGTGTCGCTGCTGGCGACGGCACAGTTTGAGAATTCGGACGTCCTCGGCACATTCACGAACGTAGGGGTCGGCATTCGGCTCGTGCCGCGCTGAGACCATGCGGCGCCCGTGCAGGCGCCGCATGGCGATCTCCGACTACCGGTGCACGCTTACGCGCGCATACGGAATCAGGTCCAGTCGCTCGAAGGGAATCGCCTCACCGGTTTCTTCGTCGACACCAAACGTGATTGGCGACGACACGATGCGCTCGAGTGCTGCATCGATCTCTGCAATTTCCGCCGAGACGCGCGTCGCGATCGAGGATTCAACTTCTTCGGCGACGACGTCAGTACCAAGATCGGCCGGATGTGTCGGGTACTTCGACAGGTCGCCGGCAAGATTTTCGCTCGTATCCGATGATTCGTCCTCGCCGAACGTGTTCAGCTGATCCACCAGACGAGTACGTTCTTCATGCAGTCGCGTTTCAAGATGCTGCAGCTGTGTTGCGGTCAATGGCATACGAACTCCGGTGCGTGATTGATGGCGAGCGCATCAACAACCGGTACTCCACCGGTGCTGCACTCTCCCAATCATCATAGCACGCCGCGCGCCACACGCATGCACGCACGTTCCCGTCGCGCTTGCATGAAGAACTACACTCGCGCTTGTCAGAGCACCCAGCGCGGCACCCGCTTCTTGTACGCTTTCCACTCATCACCGAACGTACGTGCGAGATGCGGTTCCTCACTCAGGATCACGCGCAGATGAAATGCGATGGCGAGCAGACCGGTGTACGCCCAGAGTGCACTGGAATTGAAGCCGAGCGCCCAGCCGATCACGATCAGGAGCACACCGATGTACATCGGATTGCGCGACCATCGGTACAGTCCGCCACGCGCGAGTATGGTTGATGGCGCCCACGGCGCGAGGGTGCCATGCCCGTTCACATGAAACTCGCGCGTGCACCAGAGCAGTATTGCGCTGCCGAGCACCAGCTCGAGCAATCCGGCGCGCGCGAACGGGCCTGCAACATGTGTGACTCGCGCAACCACGATCGGAATCACGAATGCCACGATGCCTGGCAGGGCGATGAAGGCGATGATCGCTCGCGACATCGAACCATTCGATGGAGCGGAGTGTGTTTCAGAATCTGGCATGTCCTGCGTCACTCGATGTGTCGGGTGCCTGAACCGAAGATGAGATACACCACCGTCGCCGTGAGGCCGATACCGGCGGTGACGATGAATGGTGTGTTGTAGCTGCCCGTGCGATCCACCAGCCATCCGGTGGTGGCCACGCCGATGATGCCGGGAATCGTGGCGAACGTGTTGCTGATCCCCCAGATCACGTCGGCATACCGCGGTGCGATATCGAATCCGTTGGCCGGAAACGCCGCCTGGCAGAGGCCAAGCATGCCGGCCGCGCAACACATCACGATCACGCCGCTGGTGGCCGTCGACACGGACGGCAAGGTCAGCAGAATCAACGCTGCCCCGCCGCTGCCAAGCGTCTGCAGCAGCTTGCGCACGAAGCCTGCCGAGCGTCCCGCAGCCAGCATGCGATCTGCGAGCAGGCCCGAAATATTCGCCATCACGAAACTCGTCAGCCACGGTGCAGCCGACAACAATCCGGCGCTCGTCAGCGACACACCGAATGTCGACTTGAAATAACTCGGCATCCAGGCGAGCAGCAGGTAGAGCATCCAGTTGTTCGCGAAGTGGCACGCGAAAATCGCCCACACCGGCGGGAGTCGAAGAATTCGTCCCCACGGAATCGCGTGGCGCGTGACCGGTGCTTCAGCCTCCAGTTCCGGCGAACGTCCTGAACCGACGCGCAGAAACCAGACAGCGGCCCACACCAGTCCCACCAGTCCGAACACGTAGAATGGCGATGGCCAGCCATGCTCCCGGACCAGCCAGCCCGTCAGCGGCAGTGACACGACTGTACCGAGTGACAGACCGCTGATGCAGATCGCGACGGCGCGCGAACGTTTGGCCGCCGGCACCCATCGCCCGATCATGTTGATCGATGCAGGGAAGACCGCCGCTTCCCCAAGCCCCAGTGCGATACGCGCGGCGATCAGCGCCGGGAACGAGAGAAACGCGGCGGGTGGTGTGAGAATGGTGAACAGCGACCACCAGACCACCGCCACGCCAAGCACGATCTTGCCGCCGTACGTGTTCGCGAGCGTGCCGCTCGCGATCTGCAGGATCAGATAGCCGATGAAGAACGACGAGAGCACGAAGCCTTTCGTCGTTTCGCTCCACTTGAACTGCTCCTTCATCGCAATCGACGCGACCGAGATGTTGGTGCGATCGATGTAGGCGATGAAGACGGCGGCGCTGCAGAGCAGGACGACCGTGAACCATGCCGGCCGACGTGTTGCAATCGATGTGACTGTCGCGGTGTTCACGGCGTGCTGAACACGGCGCCGTGTGGCACACCGGCCGCTCGACCACCATGCGGCCAGATCTTGTTGTCCATACGCAGCCCGAAACCGGTAGATCCTGCGTCGCGGAAGCGACGATCAATCGCCAGCCTGCCGGTGGCGGGATCGAACGACGCAATCACGACGCGATTCTTCATCGCCGCATATCCTGTGATCACGACGCGACGCTGATTCGGTTCGATGGAAATCCAGTGCGGTACATCGTCCTTGCCGAGGGTGACACGCGAGACCTCGCGCGGATGGGACGGATCGGCGATGTCGAGACTCACGACTGCGCTCCACGCCGGCACGGTGACGAGGTAGTAGTGCCCCGAGATGACGGGAATCGCGCAATCGGTTTTCGGTTTCATCGGAAACGACGCGACCAGTCGACCGGTCGGCCTCGAACCGTCGAGACTGTCGATCACGAACAGTCCGCAGTTGAACGTGGAGACGAGCACCGTCCTGCCGTCACTGAGGAGGCGGGGCTCGGCGGTCAGCTGGCCTTCATCGCCACGCGGACCGTTCGGCATGACGATGGTGTGCAGCAGCGCGAGATCCGACAGTTGCCAGATCTGCACATGCGGGTTGCCACCCTCACCATCCATGTCGGTGGCGGTCGTCACAACACGATCCAGGGAGGCGACGATCGCCGCTGAATACGGTCGGATGGTGCGATCGACGCCAGCGCGATCATCGGAGACTGATCGCACGAGCTGGCCGGACGGCGTGAGTTCAGCCAGCCCTCCGGGCGCCATTCCGAGCGAATCGTGCTGCATCTGGAACGTCGCCAGCACGTTGCCGTTGGGCAGCCGCAGAAAGCTGTGCGGATGCATCATGCCGGCGACATCACCGAACTGCGCGCTGATGCGCGGGTGTGCCTTGTTCCGCATGTCGAACACGAATGACTGTCCCGACCCGAAGCCATTCGCGAACAGTTTCCCATCCGGAGGCATCGCGTGTTCGGTGTGATGCGGACGGTTGCTGTGTCCCGGCACCGGAACCGTCGTGACGAGTCGACCGTACCGACCACCCGTCGGCCGCACATCCACCACTGCCAGAAAATCGGGGCGCGTGGAATCGCTGGACGCGGTCCACAGATACAGATAGTCGCTGGAACGCGGCGCAGTTGGTTTCCGTGACGCGGGCAGCTGTGCCGACGCATGGACACTGACGACGCCCACGGCGAGAAGCGCAACACCAAAGCGCATGACGTGACCCGGTGAATCGTGGCCTGCACCGCGGCACGCTCAGGCGTCGCGGACCGTGGGCCAATACTACCGGACGGAACAGGCGAGGGGCACTCGCACCGGCGACTGACATAGCGGTGTGACGCCGCGACATCGACCTGACCGAGCGGCGTCGGAAAACCCGACCGTTACGGAAACCAACCATTTGCGCGGTCGTAGTGACGAACACACGACTCCTCACTGGACTGTGCCATGCTGTTGCCGCTTCTCGCACAACTCGCGCTCGCGCAACCTGCCACACCGGCCCCGGGCCGACGCGCCGAGGGCGAGCCCGGACCAACGCGCGCCGTGCAGGCCGCCCATGCGGTGCACGCGCCGAACATCGATGGTCGCGGCGATGACGCGATCTGGCAGTCGGCGCCGAAGACCAGCGGGTTCCGACAGTTCCAGCCGAACATCGACGTCGATCCGTCGATGCAGACCGAGTTCCAGGTCGCCTACGACGCGCGCAACCTGTACGTGTTCGTCCGCATGCTCGATCCGCACCCCGACAGCATCATGCACGCGCTCTCACGGCGCGACGTGCGCGGGCCGTCGGATCAGGTCAAGGTGATGATCGACTCGTACGACGACAAACGCAGCGGATTCCAGTTCGCGGTCAATCCGGACGGCGTGAAGCGCGACTACACGATCAGCAATGACGACGACGAGGACGATTCCTGGAACGGCATCTGGGACGTCGCCACAAAGGTCGATGCGCAGGGCTGGACAGCGGAGTTCCGGATCCCGCTCTCTCAATTGCGCTACGCCGGCGGTGGCACGCACACCTTCGGCTTCGGCATCTGGCGCGACATCGAGCGGCGCAACGAACGCGATGCCTGGCCGATGTATTCGCCGAAGCGGAACGGCCTAGCCTCACAACTCGGCGAACTGACGAACCTGTCCGACATCACCAGCGCCCGTCGGCTCGAGGTGGCGCCCTACATCGTGACGCGCGATCTGCAACGCGTGCGACCGACCGGGTTCGGGCGCGCCGACGAAGTCAGTGTCGGCGCCGACCTCAAGCTCGGCATCACACCGAACATCACGCTCGACGCAACCATCAATCCCGATTTCGGACAGGTGGAAGCGGATCCGGCAGTGCTCAACCTCACCGCGTTCGAAACATTCGTGCAGGAACAGCGCCCGTTCTTCGTGGCCGGCAATGGCCTGTATCAGTTCAAGCTGAACTGCTACATCGTCGTCGACTGCAGCACGAATGAAGGCCTCTTCTACTCACGTCGCATCGGTCGCCGACCCTCGCTGCGCGACGACGTCGGTGACGAGTCCACGCCGAACTCGACGCCGATCGCTGTCGCCAGCAAACTGACGGGACGCACCGGGTCCGGCCTGTCGTTCGGACTGCTGGATGCCGTCACGCAGCGCGTGCGCGGCGTCAACAACCAGACCGCAGAACCGGGCACGAACTACGCGGTGCTGCGCGCGCAGCAGGACCTGCGCGGCGGCGAGTCGGGCATCGGCTTCATTGGAACGGCGGTCAATCGTTCACTCGACGCCGGCACTGATCCATTGATGCACGCGTCCGCCTACACCGGTGGCCTCACTTACCGCCATCGCTTCGACAAGAAGCAGTATGAATTTTCGGCACAACTGGCCGGTTCGCGTGTCGAAGGCACGCCGACCGCAATCGCGCTCACGCAGCGCAATCCGGTGCACTACTTCCAGCAGCCTGGCGATGATCAGTCGGTCGACACGACGCGCAACGCATTGAACGGCCATTCCGAGCAGCTCAAGTTCGGCAAGTACGGCGGCGGTATCACGCGCTTCGAGACGAGTCTGGTGCGACAGTCGGCCGGCTTCGATGTGAATGACATTGGCTTCCTGCGGCGCGCGGACAAGCTGGATTGGAGCACGTGGGCTGCGCTCTCGTTCCGCGAGGCACGCAGCTTCTACCAGTGGGCGCAGATCAATGGCAATCACTGGGAATCATGGAATACCTCGGGCGTTCGTCTCGACAACGCTGTCAACTTCAACGGCCATATCGGCCTGCGCAACAACTGGAACATGCACCTCGGCGGCACATTCGCCGGCATCACGCCGACGTATTGTGACCGATGCGCGCGTGGTGGGCCGATCGTGCGACAGTCGGCGGGTTTCTATCCGTGGGGCGGAATCAATACCGACAGTCGCAAGCCTGTCTCGAGCGGAATTTTCGCGAACTTCTCGTTCCGCGACGAGGGGACGTCGAACGGTGTGTCGCTCAGCCCGTACGTGACGCTGCGCGTCGCGACGCGGTTTCGAGCCACCGTCGGCGCCGACATCTCGTCGGATCACAACGATTCGCAGTGGTACGGCAACTTCACCGATGATGCCAACGTCACGCATTACGCGTTTGCACATCTCAACCAGCGCACGATCGGCATCAGCACACGCCTCAACTACACCTTCACGCCGGAATTCACATTCGAATTCTACGGACAGCCCTTCGTGGCCACGGGCTCGTACTCGTCGGTGCGTCAGTTGAGTGCCGATCCGCGTGCTGCGGCCTACGCTGATCGCTTCGCGGCCTACACAGCGCCTGACGATACACCGACCGCGTTCCGGTTCACGCAGCTGCGCTCGAGCGCAGTGGCGCGCTGGGAATACCGGCCCGGCTCGACGCTGTTTCTCGTCTGGTCGCACGGTCGCCAGGATTCGTCGAACGAGCAGTCGAACCAGAGCTGGACGCGGGACTACCGGGATCTGTTTTCGCTGCACCCGGACAACACGTTCGTGATCAAGGCGGCGTACCTGTTCAGCCGATAGCAGAACAGAACGTCTGACGCTCGGCGCGGCCTCGCTGCCGAGCGTCACCAGTTCGTTGCTTGCCAGCACCGGCGGCACCGGGGTAAGGTCATGATTCGAGGAACCTCCGTCGAGGCTCCTTCACCTTCCCCCGGAATTCCTGTGCTTGTTCTTGCCTTCGCACTCCTGCAGGTACAGCAGCCCGTGCCTGCGCCGCGGCGCAGCGTGTCCGATCCTGGCGTGATTGCCGTCGATCAGCGTGTGACACCCGCAGGCGTGCAGAGTGTCTTTTCGGGACGCGTGGCCGGTGTGCGCTTCGGCACCGCGCCGGGTGACGTCTGGGCCGCCGTGCCGGGCAGCGCATGGCGAGTGGCGTGGCGCGACAATCGCGTGGTATCGCGCGCCGAGTATGTCGGCAGGCCGGGGGTGCACGGTCTCGTGATCGATCCGGTCACGCAACGGCCGGTGATTGCATCGGTGAGCAAGTTGCCGGCCGACGTGGCTGCCAGCCGGACACCCGGCGGGCCGCCGCTCGCGCGCGCGAAGTCAGTCGCGCAACTCATCACCTACGCAACGGACGCCAGTGCGTCGATCGTGACGCAGTCGGGCGCGCTCGGTGATTTCCTCGCCGGCGCGCCATCCGTCGCGGTCGCCAAGAGTGCGGACGGCCATCGACTCGCCATCCTGCCGCTGCCCGCCGACGACAAACTCGCGGTGCTCGACGCTGACAACGGTGCACTGCTTCGCACGATCGCACTTGGCGTGCTGCCCATCGCATCGGTGATCTCGCCCGATGGTGCGGTCGCGTGGGTGAGTGTGTTCGGTGGTCCGAAGCCGACGCGCGGTCAGCGACGTGCGACGCAGTGCTGTGATCCGGCAGCCGAACCCGTGCGCATCAGCGCGCGTGGTATCGCATTGCCGGGTACCGTCGATCGCATCGACCTCGCGACCGGTACCGTGACACATCACATCACCGTCGGCGCACATCCCACTGGCCTCGCGTGGGATCAGGCGCGACAGCGGCTCTACGTCGCAAATGGCAACAGTGATGCGATCAGCGTCATCGACACGCGCAGCAACACACTCGCCGGCACGATCAGTGTTGCGCCATTCCGCGAACGACGCATCGGCCTCACGCCGACTGCAGTCGCGCTCACGTCGGATGGCAATACACTCGCCGCGACGCTCGGCGGCGTGAACACTGTGGCACTGTACGACGTGCGCGGCACCGCCGGCACCGCGACGTTACGTGGCCTGATCCCGACAGGCTGGTATCCGAGCAGTGTCGACATCAGCAGCGACGGATCGACGATCGCGGTCGGTACACTGTTCGGTGTCGGCGCCGGCACGGGCCGCACGGCGGGTAGGGACGGCCGCTACGTCTTCGCCGAGCGTGGTACGCTGCATGTGATCAGCATGCCGAGTGATGCAGAGCTGTCTGCTTACACCACCAGCGTCGCCGAAAACAATCGTCTGCATCTCGCGACTGGTCCCGCTGCTCCGTCACTCGTTCCGCGCGCGACGGCTGTCGCGCAGGCGGTGCCCGAGCGTCCTGGTGAGGCGAGCTTGATTCAGCACGTCGTGTACATCATCCGCGAGAATCGCACCTACGATCAGGTGCTTGGCGACATCGGCAAGGGTGCCAGCGATTCGAGTCTGACGATGTATGGACGTGACGTGACGCCGAACACTCACGCGCTCAGTGAACAGTTCGTGCTGCTCGATCATTTCTTCGCATCGGGCGGCAACTCGGCCGACGGGCACAACTGGCTGACGCAGGGCATAGAGACAGCGTATCCGATGTGGCCGCTGTACTCGGGTCGCAGCTATCCGAGCGAAGGGAACGATCCGTTGACGTATTCCAGCGGCGGTTTTCTCTGGGAAGCGGCAGCCGCGACAGGCAAACGCGCCGTGAGTTTCGGCGAATACGCACCGGCGCCGAGTGATTCGATGCCCAGCGCACGCGCGCGGCTGATGGCCATGTATCGCGACCCGTCGTACAACTCCGCGCTTGCGCGCAAGACGCTGAAGGCGCTGTACAACACGCGCAGCGAGATCCCGAGTCTCGATCGGATTCTGGTGCGCGAATATCCGGGTTGGACGCAGGAAGTGCCCGATGTGGTGAAGGCGGACATTTTCGTCGAGCACCTGAAGGAGTGGGAAGCGGCGGGCCAGATGCCACACCTGACGTTGATGATCCTGCCCAACGATCACACGCAGGGCACGAACGCCGGCTGGTGCGCACCGTCGGCGTGTGTCGCCGACAACGATCTCGCACTCGGCCGCATCGTCGAATCACTCAGCCACTCGCCGTTCTGGAAGTCGATGGCGATTCTCGTCGTCGAGGATGACGCGCAGAATGGTGTCGATCACATCGACGGGCATCGCACGGTGGCGCTCGTCGCGAGCCCGTACGCTCGGCGCGGCGTGATCGACAGCACGTTCTACAGCCAGCCTGGCATGGTGAAAACGATCGAGTTGATGCTCGGCCTGCCGGCACTCAGCCTGTTCGATCTCGTCGCGACGGACATGCGCGCGAGTTTCATCGGCCCGAATGAGAAGCCGGACTTCACGCCGTATGCGGCGCTGACTCCGAAACAATCGCTGTTCGAGACGAACGCACGTGTCGGAGCGATCACTGGGCCTGACGCCGCAGCGCGA
>JANLPZ010000108.1:0-23692 GCA_031367535.1 Gemmatimonadaceae bacterium | reverse complement strand
CTGGTGCTGACGGGCGGCACGTCGATGGAATACTTCACGGGAATTCGCTGGGGCGTCAGCGAGCGACTGCTGGCGGCGGTGATCCCCGTGAAGGGGAGCGCATTCCTCGTGACGCCGAAGTTCGAGGAAGGCCGCGCGATGGAGCAAGCGCACGAAGGCCCGCTCGGCGTCGACGCGCAGGTCTATGCGTGGGAAGAGGACGAGAATCCGCACGCCTTGATTGCGCAGGGCTTCCGGTCACGCGGGCTGGCCGCGGCGACCGTCGGCGTGGAGGAGACGACGCGCTTCGTGTTTGCGGATCGCATGGCGAGCACGCTCCCGACCGCGAAGTTCGTCAGCGGCACGCCGATCAGCGCCGGTTGTCGCATGGTGAAGGACGCACATGAAATCGCGCTGATGGAACATGCGAGCAAGGTCACGCTGGCGGCCTACGAAGCCGCGTGGAAGTCGCTCACCGACGGCATGACGCAGTCACAGTTCCAGGGTTTGGTGCAGGACGCACATCGCCAGCTCGGCTACGACGGCAGCGCGGGCGCACAGGTCGCGGAGTTCTCCGCCCTTCCGCATGGCTCCACGAAACCGCAGATCATCCGTGAAGGATCTATCGTGCTGATCGATGGCGGCTGCAAGGTCGAGGGCTACTGCTCCGACATCTCGCGCACGTTCGTGCTTGGTAAGGCCACGCAGCGCATGAAGGATGTATTCGACATCGAGTTCAAGGCGCAGTCAGCAGCGCTCGCGGCGGCGCGCCCCGGTGTGCCGGCCGAGTCGGTCGACGCGGCCGCGCGCAAAGTGATCGCCGACGGTGGCTTCGGTCCCGGCTACAAATACTTCACGCATCGCGTCGGCCACGGCATGGGCATGGATGGTCATGAGTGGCCCTACCTCGTAAAGGGTAACACCATGCCGCTGCAGACCGGCATGGTGTTCTCAGACGAACCCGGGATCTACATCCCCGGCGAATTCGGAATTCGACTCGAGGACGACATGGTGATCACCGAGACCGGCGCCCGATTGTTGACACCGCAGTCGAAGAGCCTCGAGCAGCCGTTCGCGATTGCATAGCGCTTTCTGTGTCGCGTGCAACCCTGGGTGCGCATCGCGCCATCGCTGACCTCGGGATGGGAGCGCGCGGAGCTCACGGAGTGCGTCGGTTGCAACGTTCCGTGCGCTGCGGTGCATCTCTGACTTTTTGGTGGGGATAGGGCGGGGAGATCGGAGAGTGCGGCCGTTGCGAGGTTCGGCGTAGCGCGCGACATCGCTGCCTTTTTTGGAACTGCTGTTCCCAAAAAAATCATCGGTGCGCGATGGGCAGCGCGTTGTGATCCGAGCACTCCGTGCCCTCCGTGCGCTCCTCACCCACAGAAGTGAGCGATGCCCCGCGAAGACAGAATCATCGAGTGACACGCACTCCCCGGCCTCCCCGCCCTATCGTCCCAGAGCAGTTCAGCTTTTTCGCGTTGCCAGGAGTGCGATGCGTTCGCGGGTGGAGACGACGACGCCGCCGGCGGGTTCGACGGTGACGGCGAACATCACGGCATCACCGACAGGGACGCGGGCGTCGATGGGGACGTAGACGTCGGTCTGGCCGGCGGGGATGTCGAAGACGCCGCCGTCGACCGGATACTTCTGGTCGCGCGTCTTGTCGAAGATCCAGAGCTGATACTGCCAACGCGCGCGATCGTTGGCTTGCAGGCCGACGATGTGCATGACGCCGCGCTGCGCGCGTGCGCTCCACACGACATCGCCACTCGCACTCAGTGCGCTGCTGTCTTGCGTCGCGGTCCAGGCGAGGCGTTCGATGGCGCTATCGGCGGTAAGCAGCGAATCGCGCAGCTGCGCTGGCGTCGATCGGATTGGCGTGACCACCACCGTTGCCGGCGCGACACTCGTGCGCGGGACCGCGAACCAGAGTGCGATGGCGGCGGCCGCGGCGAACCAGCCGGCCAGCGCCATCGTGTTCGAACGCGGTGGCATGGCGGCTGGCGCTGCGATCGGCATCACACGGGGCTGCGAGCGCACGATGGCTTCGCCACTGCTGATCACACGATCCGACAGCGACTCCGGCATCACATCACGCATCGCGGGATCTGCCGCCGCGAATGCAGCGGCCAACTCCGCGGCGGCGCGTTCCCATCGCGCCAATTCACCCGGCGGCAGCTTGGCCAGTGCCTGCGCAAGCGCGTCGGCTTCCGGGGCACTCAATGCACCCGTTGCACGCTGCATCAGCAATTCACCCAGGCGCTCGTCCTCGAGGTCGTTCTGCACTATGCCTCTCCCGCTTCGTCTTGGGTGCGTGCTGCCAGCAGGTCCCGCGCGCGCTGCAAGCCACGACGGATGTGCGACTTCACGGTGCCCAGTGGTGTTTCTGTTTCGCGTGCGATTTCATCGTGCGTCCGACCGTGCAGCAACGACAGTTCCAGCATGCGACGTTGCGCAGGCGGCAGTTCCCGCAGCACAGCGCGCGCCTGCTCTGCGCGCCATTCGCGATCGAGATCGCGCTCCGACTCACTCGCTACGTCGAAGTTGTCCGGGATGGATTCCAGCGCCGGCAGCCGTTCACGTTTCCGCGCACGATCGATCAACCGGCGGCGCGCGATCATCGCCACCCATCCAGCCTCGCTCGTGCGCGACAGATCGTAACGCGCCGCCGTCCGCCACAGATCGATGAAAATCTCCTGTACCGCATCTTCCGCATCCCCACCATCGGGCGACCAGCGACGCGCCAGTGACCACACCAGCGCACCGTAACGCGCAACGCAGTCCCGCACCGCACGCTCGTCGCCAGCCGCGATGCGCGGCAGCAGCGGCTCGAGCGGCGCCGGCCCGGGACCCACGACATCGGCCACCAGCGCGAGGTGCGCACGCGCCCCATCCGCGCCGGCACTTCGCGTCATGTCATCCATCCGATTGGGTCGTGCCCGAACCATGACTGCTCCACATCGCCCTCGCAGAAGTCTGTAGCGTGAAGGTGTTCGACGCACGAATGGTTTCGGATGCAGCGCCGCATCACGCGCTCATCCCTGCCCGACGCGCTCGATCGCGCCATGTGCGGGGAGCGCCGTGATGGCCGACAACAACTCCGCGTATCGTGCGACCTGCCGGGCATATGTTGGCTCGACCCGCGCCCACTGCTCGGCATCGGCGCGATCCGACTTCCAGTCGATCACACGCCAGCCGTCCGCGCCCACCACCGCCAGATCGATCACGCCTTCGGTCACCGCCAGCGTCTCGCCCGGCTCCGCCAGCATCACCGACAACTCGGACTGCATCGATCCGTCGCGCATCGCCACGTTCCAGCTGGCCGAGCGCTCGACTGTCGCGAGCAACAACTGCAGCCGCTCGACGGCCGTCGCGTCGAGCCCTTCATCCGCCACCACCGCGTGCACGAATGCGTCGAGCGCCGCACCGCGTCGGCCGCGCACCATCGCATCAAGGCAACGATGCACCGCCGTGCCCCATGTGCGACCGAATTCCCGCAGACCACGCGGCAGCGGTTCGTCTTCCGACGTCTCACCTTTCACACTGCCGGTCACCGTCTGGACGCGCAACGACGCACGTGATGCCGAAAGGATGGCGTGCGCCGACGCGGCCGCTGCCACTGCATACGACGCCGAATCACCACTCAGTGTCAGACGTTCAGGCAGCGTCGTAATCGGAATGTCGAGCGGCACCGGCGCCAGCCTGTCCGCGATCACAGCCAGCGGACGCCACATCGACGCGTCGGGTTTTGGCGTCTTGCCCGGCTTCACCGTTTGTCCGATCACGAGCGCACGTTTCGACCGCGTCGTTGCCACATACCGCAATCGATCCCCCTCCGCCTGTGCAAACTCCGCTTCCAGAGCCTGCATCGCGGTCCAGCGCACCGGTTGTGCGATGCGTGTCATGCTGGTGCCAGACTTGATGCCGATCAACAGGCCACCACTCGCAACACCTTCGGCACTGCGAGACACATGCACCATTGGCTCGTGCACCGTCCGATTGATCGGCGACGCGAGAACCACGATCTCCGACTCGAGACCCTTCGCCTTGTGGAGATTCATCACGCGCACGGCGTCCGTGCGACCGGGCCGCAACGGGGCATCGTCCGCTTCGCAGTCGAGCAGTTGTCGCAACACTGCCACCGCGTCGATCAAACCACTGCGACCCACCACGGCGGATGCCCGCACCGTCTCGACGAGATGCAACAGTGCACCGGCCCGCGCATCGCCGAGTACAGAGCCGGCAGCGAGGAACAACAGTCCGGTGTCGTCGAAAATCCGTTCCAGCAGCAGGTCCGTCGGATGCAGCTGCGAAAACTCCCACCAGCCGCGCAACACGTCGAGGGCACGCCGCACCGGCAAATCGAGGCCCGTGGTGCGCGTCGCGATCGCGAACACAACGCCAGCGCGCTTCGCAGCGAACAAATCAGCGGGACTCAAGCCGAAGAACAGCCCCTCGAGCGCCGCCGCCACCAGCACCGGATTGGCCGGATCCGCGAGCGCGCTGAGCACGATCATCAACTCGTCGAGTTCATACTCCTGCACCAGGTCAGCACCGGTGGTCGTGACAGCGATGTTCCGTGACACCAGTGCGCGCGCATGCGCCGTGATCGGACGTCGCTGATCGGTGAGCACAAGAAAATTGCCAGCGGATTCACCTGCATCGATCTGCGCCGCAATCCATGCCGCGACCAGTTCCGCGTCCTCATCGATCAGTGCATCGTTGCTGCGGGACTCGCTCGTGAGCACGTAGCGGAATACACCGGCAGTTCCATTGCCGGTAGCGTCTTTGCGCGTCTCGAGTGGGCTGAATGCCGCCTGCTGCGGAGTCGCCTCGACCGGAAACACATCGACAAACGCCTCGTTCACCAGCGCGCCGATCGCATGCGTCGATCGGAAGTTCGCGGTGAGCGCGAGCGCCGCGCCAAACGCACTGAAGCGAGCCTTGACCCGTTCGTAGATCTGAATGTCGGCGCGCCGGAATCGGTAGATGCTCTGCTTCGGATCGCCGACAACGAACAGTGCGCCTGGCCGCGGCGTGACGGTCTGCCAGTTCTCTCCCTCACTTGACTCCGACGCCAGCAGCAGGCAGACCTCGGCCTGCACAGGGTCGGTGTCCTGAAATTCGTCCACCAGCAGGTAGCGATACCGGGCGCCAAGATCATCGCGAACCTGCGGATGCTCCCGCAGCAGCTGCGCGCTCAGAAAGAGCAGGTCGTCGAATCCGAGGGTGCCATTCTCATGGCGTTCGCGCGCAAAGTCCCGCACGGCACGTTGCAGCACACGCATCACGATCGGATAGCGATACTCGCGCCAGCGCTCGACGATCGGCGCCGCAACGTCGGCAAGAAACGTGATGAACTCCAGTTCCAGCGCCTTCGCTGCCTTCTTGCCAATCGGCGTATCGGACCAGACCAGCTGCGTCACCTTGAGTCGGCCCTCCGACAACGTGTCGAGCAGCTTGCAGCAGACCACCGGATCGTTCCAGTCAGCCACCGTGCGATGGAACTGCAGACGGTCGAGGGTCTGCATCAACGCATCCTGTCGACCAGTGTGCGGCGCCAAGGTGCGCATTTCGTTCGCGCGGTGCATGAGTTCCTGCAGCTGCTGCACACACGTGGCAGGGTCCGGCAGTGCAACGTCTGACGTGATGAAATCAACATCGTGATACTGCATCACCGTCTGAAACGCGCCATGCAGATCCGACGGGTCGACCGCACACGTGTACAACGCCTGCACATCCGCGTCTCCGTCACGCCGCATCGTATCGATCCAGCGGCGCCAGAACTCGCGGTTCATCGGTTCGACGTCCGCGTCGGCAATTTCCACGAACTCTGGATCGAGCCCGGCGTCAATCGGCCGTTCCCGCAGGAGCCGCGCGCAAAACGAGTGAATGGTGCCGAGAAACGCGCGTTCCAGATCACGCAGCGCCGCGGCGCACCGGGAATGCGCCACTGGGTCACTCGTGCTGCTCCGCACCGCCCCTTCGAGCGCCAACTGAAACCGTTCGCGCAACTCGTCGGCAGCCTGTCGTGTGAACGTGACCGCAGCCAGCTGCTCTACCGGCGTGCCGCGCGTGACGTGCTGCAGCATCCGACCGACGAGCGCGGTGGTCTTGCCGGCGCCGGCACCCGCTTCCACGATCAGGTTCGACGTCAGATCCTGCGCGATGCGATCGCGCGCGGCCTGGTCCGATCCCGACGAATTCATTCGTCCTCCCCGCCGGCAGACCCGCGCCGTGCCAGCATCGACGCATACTCGCCGAGCGTCGGCGCGTTCGCTTTCGCCCATGCGGCGCGCGGCGACGTGGCGGAATATTCCCCGGCGTTCACGCGACAAATCGGCGCATAGTCACAATACCGACAATCGTGCGCGTCAGTGGTCGGGAGAAACCGACCGCTCGTGACGTGATCCACCAACGCCGTCACGACGCCACGGGCGTTCGCGATGTCCGCCGCGTCAAAGCCGACGATCGCGTTGCCGCCTTTCTCCGTCGGGAAGCGATATTCGAATCGTGTGACCGCGCGCTGCATCGCCGCGCCAACCGCCTCCGCGTATGCGGCAGGCTGAATCAGGCGACCGCCGTTGAACGGCCCGGCCTTCGGATTCGGTCGATAGTGCGCTGGCGCCCCGGTCTTGTAGTCCACGACACGCAACGTTTCCTCCGCACTGATGTCGATACGGTCGACACGCCCGCGCAAGCGGATCGTGCGAGCGTCAGTCAGACGGTACGATGCCGGTGACGCTTCACCGAATCCATACTCGACGTCGTGCCATCGCAGCCTGTCTCCGCGCTCGATCGAGTCACGCTCCATCTGCAGAAACGCGCGAGTGGCCGCATGCAATTCCACGATCTCAGCATCGAACACGCTTTCACTTGGCGGTGGTTCGAGCTCGCGCCACCGCGCAATCACAGCGGTCGTGATCTCCAGCATCACGGCCGCGGACGCAGCGACGTCGCGCAACGCATCCTGATTGCCAAGAAAGTGACGGACGAACGCCTCGAACACTTCGTGCAGCAGGCTGCCACGCTGAAGTGCATCGAGCCACGACTCGCCGTCGAACTCAGGGTCCTCTGGCGCGCACATGCCCAGTCCATACTTGTAGAACCACTGCAACGGACACTTACCGAGTGTTTCCAGTCCCGATGGTGAGATCGCTGGCGCGTGCGTGCGTGTCGGATCGAGCAGCGGGCCGGCAAACGGTATCATGCCGTGATACGCGGACAACGCGGGTGCGTCGGCTGTCGCCCGCGCCGCCAGGCCGTGCGCGAGCATCGGGAACGCCTGCTGCACCATCGCGGTTGCCTCGAGAAACACCGGTGCGCCTGCGATGGCCTGCAACCAGATATCGCGTCGATCAAGTGGCCGGGATACATCAGCGGCCGCACGCGGCACGGCGCAGACCGGCGGCATCGTTGCGTCGCGCAACTGCACGTAGTCGCGTTGGACGTCATTGCCCAGCACACGAAACACCTGCAGCACCAATGGTGACGGTCCACACTCCCGACCATCACTGCCGCCACGCGTCGTCCACGAGAGCGTCACGCGTCCGCGCAGTGAGCTGAGCGCGACGCCGAGTCGCTCCATCGCCACCTGACGTCGATCGTTGACATCGGGCAGGCGGTCGCGACCGATCGCACGTCGCGCGACATCCGGCAGCAATGGATCCTGCTTCGTACTTCCGCTTGTGCGCTCAGCGTCCATGCCGACTACGAAGGTGCGCAGGCGCCCGCTCGCGCCGGCATGCTGCATATCCGTCAGATGGAGCAATCCGCCGTCGGCGCGATACGGTTTCCGCGCGTCACCAGTCGGAGGCCAGGCGCGCAGATCGGACAGTGCGTCCTGCAGTCTGGCCAGCGCCGAGGCGAAGTCCACTGGCGATTCGTCGAGTTCAGCCAGGCGTCCGAGTCGACGAGTAAGGCGCTCCATCGTCTGCCGTTCAGCGGCGCTGTGTAGCGTGAGCTCGCGGATATACGACAGTGTGTGCGCCGCGAGCCTCGCCGTCGTACTCGGCACCGTCTCGTGACTTCCGCGCTCCGGCGCGAGCGGTGTCACCAACAGTATCCAACGTATCACCGCCTCGAGCGCACGTTCACGCTGCGCCTTCGCCTCGAAACGTGCGACACGTTCGGCACTCGACGCGTCATCATCGCGATCACCTGGCGGCGCGACATGGCGCGCGGTGAGGTGCGCAAGGAGCGCGTCGTACCGCGCGCGGCCCCAGCCGATCTTCGCGGCGCGCAATTCACGGGCGATCTCGTGCGCCGGCACGTCATTCGCAGCAATGGATATTTCGCCCGCTTCGAGTGCCTGACGCAGCACATCCGCCGGCAGTCCATTCGCGAGCCACACGAACCAGCGCTCGAGCGCGCGCCCGATGCGCGTACGGATCAGCGGAATCCCTTTCAGCATCGTCGCGCCGATCCTGAGCTGCTGACAGAGCGCATCGAGTGCGATGCCGTACGCGTCGGGATCGGTGGTCACGATTTCAACGGCGTCCCATGGCAGCCCTTCGGCGAGTACGCGCCGGCAGACTTCACGCAGTTCTTCACCCGGCGACGACGCGGCGAAAATATCCACAGCGGTGAGCGCAGCATCGAACGTTGTGTCCGACAAGCCCGGAACACGCGTCGCGAGTGACCACCCGAGTACCGAACGCGGGAAAACATCATCCTGCGTCGACAGCAACGATGTATCGTCATTCGATGAGGTCGGATCGTCGCCAGGTCGCTGCGCGCGATCCACCTCCAGCAGCACGGCGCCGGACGCGATCAGCCGGCGTACCAGCGCGCCGGTCACGCCACGCGTCGAGAGAGTCCGCACCAGTGTCGTCACACCGTCCAGCACATGCGGCGCTTCGTCGTCGAAACACGCGAGCGCAATCTGAAACACGCCCGCGGGATCGACAACGTGCGCTTCGGCGAGCACCGCTTCGTACGCATCGAGCACGGGAACGAGTTGCTGCGCCGGACTCCCCGTGACTGCGGCGACTGCCAACTCCCTCGGCGTGACGCCGGCGATGCGCAATTCGAGCAGTGAATCCTGCAGCGCGGTGCGAAAGCCGCGATGCCGCGTCATCGCAGCGAAGTCGTCGCGCACGGCGCCTGTCGTGATTGCCCGCTCGAGCGCCGACGTGACCAGTGCCGTCAACTCGACGTCCGCGGCGATTCGCAATCCACGCGCATGCAGTGGTACGAACGCGAGTTCGTCGGCCAGACTGCGCAGCGTCGTCGCCTCCCACCCGACCCATCCGCCAAGGTCGCGCGCCAGCGCCAGCAGCAGCTCGCGCCCGTGATTGACGTCCACACCGAGCAGCCGCTTGCGCGTATGCGGATGGTCTCGCGTCACCTGCGCCAGCGACGCCAGCAGGCGCGAGGCGGTGTGCATCATGTCAGCGCTTGCGCGGGCGCAGCCACGTCACGCGCTCCGTCTCCTGCTCGACCCGCGCGCGCGAGTACACCAGCGGGAAATACTGATCGGAGGCCCACAGCGGCAGCAGATCCGCATAGTGCGGACTGCGCGGATCGGCAGACTGGCCCGGTACATTCGTCACGATCGATCGATCAAAATCGGCGAGGTCGATGACTTCACGATACGACGCGCCGGCGGTTTGCGAAAAACCCGCACCGCCGGTGGCGTTCACTGTCAATGCGTCACCACTTCGCGACGCGGCCGGCAGATCGTACTGCGCGGACAGCGGGTGACGGAACTTCGCGGTGTGCACGGTGCCCCAGCTCAGGTTGAGCGTGTCCGATCCACCGGGCAACGAACGCACCTGTGCTTCCGCGTCCGTCAGCGCTGCGAGCAGGATCGAGTCCGTCGCCGGCCGGCCCTGTGTGCGCGTGAGGTACGACTCCAGCCAACCGTACGACGGACGCGACGTGAGCAGGGCCGCGATCGCTCCCGTCGCCGGCGCTGCTGTCAGAATCGCGCGACGGTACACGATCGGGGCCCACGCTTCGAACAAGGTTGGCGCATAGAGATCGCGCGACATCCGATAGTTCCATGCGGCCAGCGTCTTCACACTCGGCGAGTTCGCCTGACCACTACGCTGCGCGGCGCTCAGCAACGACGGCACCAGCGCGGCCGCCAGCATCGACATGTCATCGTGTTGCAGCTTGCCGAAGTCCGCGACGCTGAACGTGCGTGGCTCGCTGAGTACTTCGCGCACGCGCTGACTGCGATGGCGCGTCGCCCATTCGTACGCAATCGGCGTCGTGTAGCCCTTCGGCAGAATGTTGTCGTTCGAGGTGTTGATGAATCCGGAGGTCGGATTGTAGGCACGCGGCAGCGTGAGGCCGGGCACAAACCCGCTCCACTCGAATGCGCCGTCGCCCGGCACGGGCAACAACCCGCTCCACGCGCGCTTCGGCATCAGCCCCGCCGCGATCCAGCCGATGTTTCCATCGACATCAGCATAGATCATGTTTTCGCTGGGCATCAGCCAACGCGTCATCGCGGCCTCGAACTGCGGCCAGTTGCGCGCGCGATCCATCGCCAGTGAGCCGAGGTAACTCGCGGTGCCGGGTTCGGAATGGACGGAGCGGATCGCGAAGGCGCGCTTTCGTGCCGTGTCCACGGAGACAATCGGGCCATGCGCCGTGAATTGCAACGTGATGGCGCGCGGTGATTCTCCCTTCACGCGAATGGTGTCGGTGCGCGTCGAGATGCGCGTCATACCGCGCGCGGTCTTCACGCAGGCAAGTGACGTCGGCGCATCGCCCGTGCACGGACCCACCGACTCGACGTACACATCCTGCTGATCCATGCCTACCACGGTGAGGCCGAATGCGATGCGATCGTTGTGACCGATCGCGATACCGGGAGCCGCGGGTTCACCGGCGCCGATCACATTCCATCCGGGTGCCACGAGATGCGCGAGGTATCGCACCGCCGGATTCGTGATCACACGATGCGGATCATTCGCGAGCAATGGCCGCCCGGTGGTGGTCTTCGTGCCGTTCACGACCCAGTTATTCGACCCTTCGATGCGATTGTATGCCACGTCGCCGAACGTACCAGCGAATCCGCCGAGTGACGCGGCGGTGATGCCGTTCATGTCCAGACCCGGCGCTGGATCCAGCGGACGCGCGGGATCGGCAGGCATGATCTCCTGCACCTTCGCCACGCCGAGCACCGCGATCAGTTGTGCGCGCAATACTTCGCTCGATCCGTTCGACACACCGCTCAATCCAGTCGCACGCGCGAGTGGCACCGTTATGCTCCACGGCTCCGGCCTGAATCCCAGCATGCCGAATTCAGGCGGCAAATTGTCGCCGACCTGCGCGATGTAGGCGTTGACACCGCCCACGAACGCGGTCACGATCACCTTCGTATCAGCGCCGTAGGCCGCCCACTCGCGCGCCATGCTGCCGCGGTACGTGAACAGTCTCGCGAAACGATCGCGCTGCACAGCAGCGGGGCCAAGCACTTCCGCGAGGCGACCTTCACCCTGTCGTCGCCACATTTCCATCTGGAACAACCGATCCTGCGCGGCGACGAATCCCTGCGCGAAGAACAGGTCGCGCTGACTCTTCGCATAAATATGCGGCACTCCCCACCGGTCGCGCCGCACTTCTACCGCCGCCGTCAGCCCCGGCACACTGAGCGACTCCACCATCACCGTCGGTTGCGCCTGACCGATACTCGGCATGAGATACATCACACAGGCAACGACGACACGCAGCAGATGGTTGCTGCAACTCGACGACGGCATTTCAGATCTCCGGTGGGGTTCGTTCTCCCCAATCTGCGCTCCGTTCCTCGGCTCCGCACCCTGTCTTCACGCGCGGCGTTGGACACTGGTTCTCGGGACATCGCAAACAGTGTTCGCGCGAGGCCCGCGGGGGCGCGGGGACGAGCAACGGCTTTGATGTTGGCGGTGCGCGACTCAATTGGTCAGTGCGCACATGGAGTTCACGAACACAGCGGAGCCCACCAAAAATGGCAGTTGCCCTTCCCCGCGTCCTCCGCGGGCCCCGCGGGCCCCGCGCGAAAACTTTTCAGGATCCAGAACGACCACAAAAGCTAGACCGAGCGCACCCGCATCAGCCCTTCCTGCGCGACAGACGCGACGAGTGTGCCGTCAGCAGTGTAGATGCTGCCTCGCGTGAAGCCGCGGGCACCGGCGGCCACAGGACTGTCCATCGAGTAGAGCAGCCATTCGTCGACACGGAATGGCCGATGCATCCAGAGCGAATGATCGAGTGATGCCAACTGAACGTTGCGTGCCCACGGCGAGATGCCGTGCGGTTGCAGCGCAGTGCCGAGCAGTCCGTGATCGGAGGCGTAGGCAAGTACGGCCTGGTGCAGAATCGGATCATCCGGCAACGGACCGTACGACCGGAACCAGACATGTTTGATCGGCGGCAGTTTCTGCGGATCGAACGGATCGATCGGTGTCACTGGACGGAAGTCGATCGGTCGCTCTTGCGTCAGCACCGGACGCAACGCTTCGGGAATTTTCGCCGCCATGCTGCGCACCAGGTCCAGTTCCGGCGACAGACTGTCGGGCGATGGTACCATCGGCATCGCATCCTGATGCTCAGGTCCTGACTCCGCGATGTGGAAGGACACTGACAGATTGAAGATCGCCTGACCATGCTGAATCGCCGTCACGCGCCGCGTCGTGAAACTCTTGCCATCGCGCAGACGATCGACGAAGTACACGATCGGCGCTTTCAGGTCACCCGGCAGGATGAAATACCCGTGCACCGAATGCGCCTCGCGCGCGTCATCGACCGTGCGCCGCGCCGCGACAAGCGCCTGTGCGAACACCTGACCGCCAAATACGCGACCGGTGCCGATGTCACGGTTCTGCCCGCGATAGATGTTCACTTCGAGCGGCTCGAGATCGAGCAGATGCAGCAGGTCGTCGACTTGACCGGACATTGCAGAAGTCGGTTGATGGTGATGACGCGTGCACGATGCAGTCTCATGCGCTTGCCGAGTACAAACCGCAACGTGTGCGGCGTGTCGAATCAGCCTGAGGTGTAAGCTAGCAGCGTCAGCAAGATCACTCCGCCACGTGCTCACACACGACGTGCACGAGCACGCTCATCGTGTGTGCACGCAACGTTCGCACACTGCGCCGGACACTGCCGTTGTGCGCGCACATCTCGCGAGAACGAATCGCGATACACCGCGTGACTACGCATGACGCGAGGCTTCACACTTCCTCGACCCGCGTCAGTCTGACGGCGGCGCGACGACAGCGCCCACACTTCCGAGGTTCGTATGACCAGCCCCACCCGCGGCGACCGACGCATTGCGCTCGATGTCACCACCAGCCGCAGTGACACCAGCACGGAGTTGCCCGCACTCACCGCCTACGCATTCAGTTCCGGCGGCGCACTGCTCGACGCACAATCCGTTGACGCGCAAGGCAACGCACAACTGTCACTCCCCGTGACGAAGGAAGGCGACGCCGTGCGCGTCGTGCTCGGTCCGCAGATGGAGAAGGAGGAGATCACCGTCGGCGAAGTGCTGCGACGTGGCGGCATCGACGCACATCTCGCGTTGCGCGCAAACGTCGAGAACCTCGAGCCGATCCGCTTCGACCTCACAACAGATCTGATCAGGCCGTGGCTCGGTCGTCGCTGTGTGGTGAAAGGCACCCTCACGAAACGTGTCGTGTCCGGCGGCATTTCCCTCGAATTGCCGATCTGCAACGCGGCAGTCGACATCTGGGAGGTGGATCCGTGGCCGCGCATCATCGTGCAGCTGCCCGATCTCGAACTCGAACGACTGCGCGACATCATTGATGGACCCTGGCCGCCGATCGACTGGCCGATTCCGCCGCGCACTCCGATCGAGGATTTCCCGGAAATCAATCCCGGCGTCATCGATCCAATCGGTCCGGTCGCACTCAACCCGCAACCGCTGCCGCCGCGCTTCGCGGCACGCAGCATGGCGCTCGGCGCCGCATCGACGACGACCCTTGTGCTGCCCGCAGATCTGCAGATCGCACGGCGCGCCGCGCGGCCCGCGTTCGAGCGCGCGGTCATCGCGAACATCGACCTGCTGCGCCCGATCCTCTGCTGGCTCTATCCGCGTCGTGTCACAAAGACGAAGATCGCCACCGTGATGACTGATGAGTGCGGACATTTCCGCACCGTCATCTGGCGCTCGATCTTCGACGCCGATATCCCGGATCTGTATTTCACCGCGCGGCAGCGTGTCTTCTTCGGCTTCTGGATCACGATCTACGAACCGACGCCGATCGCCTGTCACACCTGGTGGAACTATGTGTGCGGCACCGAGGTGCGACTCGTCAGCACACATCCGCTCGCGCACACCTGTCCACCGTGCCGACCGATCGAAGCACCGCCCAACTGGGTCGTGTTCATGGCCATCGGCAACACGTCGGTGTGGCGCATTCACGGTGCGAACACGAACACCGCGGTCGGCGCCAGCGGACACGATGCATCGAAGCTCGGACTGCTCGACGATACCGCACCGTGGGGCGGATCACTCAGGCCGCGTCTCGAGTTCGACAACGCCCTCCGATCGACGCTCAACGTGCGCTACTACCGCATGTCGTTCAAGCGACCGACGGAACCCGAAACCGCGTGGCGCGACAGCACCACCGAAGTCACTCGGCATTACATCCACACCGTCGGGACGGATGTCGTGATCTCGCCGTTCGTGCTCGGTCCGCAACCCATCGGCACGACTGCGAATCTCTACGAGATTCCACCGGCATTGCCGCCGCAGGGGCAGTGGTCGCTGCCGAACGTTGTGCTCGACACACAGAGCGGCGTGATACCGACGGACACGTTCGCGCCCGGCGCCGCCTTCAATTCGAGTGGCGTGCCCTCAGGTCCGGATACCGGTGGCCAATGGCAGATTCGCGTCGACCTGTTCGACAGCGCGGGCAACATGGTGGATCCGGAAGCACTCGGAATCGCGTGGCGCGTGCCGACGAGCACGACGCTCACCGGCACGATCCAGACAGAGGACGCGGCCGCACTCGGCCTCGTCGATGCGACGCGCAATCGCATGGTGCTGACGGTCACAGTCGACAACAATCCGTGCAGCGCGAGCATCGGCGCGCCGACGCTCAGCAACGTGCCGGCCGGTGGCAACTGCGGTGTGATGAACTACGCGGTCGCGTCGGAGCCCGTCGTGACGCCGTTCCTCGCCATGCAGCGCAATCAGCACGCCACGTATTCGTTCTTCGTGCAGCGTGGTGAAGGCCCGTCGCAGCCGATTTCATCGTCGGGCATTGCGGCAGCCAACAACGCCGGTACCATCTCGCCGTCCGCGTCGGTCGCCACGATGCTCGGTACCTGCATCGATTCCGGCATCGCCGGCTTCACGGAACAGTTGTATGTGGCGCACATGGCCACGGACGGCTGGTCACGCCAGTCGCAACTCGATCGGAGCGCGGTGCGCGCGTTCGTGATTGCGCCGGCACCCAGCGGGCCGTAGCGATCGAGGGAAGTTCAGGAGGTGGCAGTTCAAGGGATCAAGTTCAAGGGGTCAAGTTCAAGGGGTCAGAGCACTTGAAAGGTTTCAAGTGCGCTGACCCCGTGTACGGCCATCATCCAAGCCGCGCGATTCCACTCTGCAACCACTCGATACCATCACCAAAAGCGCGCGTTCAAGTGCTCTGACCCCTTGAAACCGTTCAAGTGCTCTGACCCCTTGAAAGCCCGCCCTACACCGTGATCGCCATCCCCCGATAAATCCGCGACCGATACCGCGAATCCTCCGCGTCTGGCAACGGCGCACCCGCCAGCAGTACCGCGCGCGCAAACCGGCGCACCTCTTCCAGCGTCTCCTCATCATTGCGCGGCTCTTCGCTCCGCACCCGACGCGTCAGGTTGATCTGGTTCACCGGCACATCGTTCACCAGCCGCTCGTTCTCCACGGCCAGCGTCGCCGTCAGCGCGTGCATCGTCGTCTTGACGAAGTTGGCAAGCGAAAACGATTCCACATCACCGCCGGCCGGCACATCGGGTGACACCAGCACCAGCTGCGCGTCATCCAGCAGCGACGCTTTCCGCGCCACACGGAAGTGGTGCGTCAGGTTCACGTCCACCAGTTCGCGGAACGCTTCCGCGTCCAGCACGTCGCCGTCCTTGCGGAACAACTGCTCCGGCAACGGCGCAAACGGCGTTGAGATCACGGTCGTCGGCTTGCCCGCCTGCTGCAGCGCCAGGTTCATGCCGCCCTCGATGTCATCACCACACGGAATCTTCACCAGCCCGCGACGCATCTCGCGCGGGATCGCGGCTTCGATCGCGTCCGCACCGGCCAGCGTGTGCGACAGCAGTACGACGCGACCCACGGCGCACGTTTCGATCAGCTGCCGCGCCGCTTCCGCCAGATGCGGCACCAGATGTTCGCCGATCAGCCACACGGTCTTGTCGCGAAGCTGGTCCAGTCGCTCGCGTTTCGCGCTGCCGAACAGCTCACGCTCCGTGATCGACCGCTCGAGATTCAATCCGCCTGACGGCATGAACGTCTCGCCGCTGACGGCGCGATCGGCAAGGAAGAACACCGTCGCCAGCGCCACTTCCACTTCCGTCGGCATGCGACGCAAGTGCAGCAGCGACATCACACCGCGATTCACCTTCTCCGCCTCACGCGCGATCGAATCGGCCGGCAGGAACGGCAGATCGTCCGGCGGCACACGCCGCAACCACTCGCGCTTGTCCGGCGCACGCCAGTCACCCGTATCGAGGAACAGCCCACCCAGCTCGAGCCGCGCAATCAGGTGCGCCGCGATCGGTGGCGTCATGATGAAATCGCCCCACGTCGTGCCGTCCACCGCTTCACCGCGACACTGCAGCGCGAGCTCGCGCAGTTCCGCAGGCGCATCCATATCGCTGGAAAGTTTGCCGACATCGTTGCTCGCCAGTCGCTCGAGCAACGTGTCGATACGCACACCGCGACGCACCGCCGTCACCACTGCGGCGTGCGTCGCATTCAGTCGCTTGTTCTCGAGAATCAACCGGCCACGACGCACGAACAGTCCCGGCTTTCCACCCAGTCCGCGCAACCGATCACCGTCCACCGGCCCCGGTGCGATCGCGTTGATCTGAATCTCGGGCCCGAGATGCCGCGCCAGGGACTCGGCGAGCGCACGCTGCCCCGCCTTCGAGACGGCGTAGTCCGCGCGATTCGGATAGGCCACCGCGAGATGCTTTTCGCCGCCGAAATAACTCGACACATTGAGGATGTAGCCGCTCCCCTGCCTCCGCATCACCGGCACCACTTCCTTCAGCAGCGCGTAGTTCGACACCAGGTTCGCATCGAGCGTGTAACGCCACGCATCGAGTGTCATGTCGACCACCATCTCTTCCGCGCCCGAGACACCAGCGTTGTTGATCAGGTAGTCGATGCGACCGAACGCGGCCAGCGTGCCCTGCACCGCCAGCTTGAGCGTCGCCACGTCGCCCACATCCACGCCGGCCATCGTGCGCACGCGTCGATCGGCACCGCTATAGCCAACGTCCTCCAGCTCACCGACGATCTGCGCACGCATCACATCCAGTTCACTCTCGCGTCGTGCAACGAGCATCACCCGCGCACCAGCCATCGCGAGCAACCGCGCCACCTGTCCGCCGATGCCCGCCGACCCACCGGTGATCAGCGCCACCTTGCCCAAGTGCAACCCAGTCAGGTTGTCCATGTAGCCGACCATCGCACGCTTGGCGCCGGTGGCCTTCACGATCGATTTCGGCATGTACAGGTTGACCTGCGGAATGCGTCGATCGGTGTAGATCAGGCGCGCCGCCTGCCCCGCCGCAAACCGACGATTCTCTGCCTCGTTGTTGCCGTAGCGAACGATCTGGTTGCCCCACTCGATCCACTGCCGGCGACCATGCTTCACATCGACCTTCGTCTCATCGCGCCACACGCGTGTCAGCGATTCCAGCGCGGCGCGCAGCAGGTCAGCGTACGCGTTGTAGGAACCATCATTGCCGTTCGACATCATCACGAACCGCGGATTGCGCGGCAGGTCGGTGCGCGCGCTCCAGTAGCGGGTCAGCGTGCGTGCCAGCGCAATCGCACCAGTCAGCTCACCGTCGATGAACGTGTCGATGTCGGCGTCCGAGAGTTCGCACACCAGTCCAGTGAATCGCTGCGCCCCGAACGCCGGCAGGATGATCGCACCATGCAACGGTCCGCCGCCATGCGGCCCTCCAGCCAGCGCATCCTCCATCGTCGACGGTACGTTGCGATCGAATCGTGCGACACGAATCTGTGTGTCGGACCCACGCGTCGAGAGCTGCGCCCGGATCGCTTCCACCGCACCATCACTCGGCACACCGAGCAACACCGCGGCACCAACGTCCGCTTGCGATCGCGCCACGGCCAACCCGTCTTCGAGCTCTTCACCACACGCCACGAGCACGGAAAGCCCACTGCCATCGACCGTCCGCATCGTCGGACGCGAAACGAACTCCGAGCGACTCTCCTTGCGCACCCACATCCCGTGCGTGACTTCGAAATCATGGCCGTTGAACGCCGACGATTCGTCGCTCGCGAGGAAGAGACAGGTGTTCGCCACATCCTTCGGTGTCGGAAACGTGCGGCCCGCACTCGGCGCTTCTCCCGCGCGCTTGAGGCTCATCAACGCCGTGAACGTGTTCGCTGTCGTGCCTGACTCGTCCCCGCGCATCTTGTCCATCGCGGCGAACACGGTCTGAATGCGCTCGGAACGGATCGGCCCCGGATATACCGTGTTGACGCGAATGCCGCGCTCGCCAAGTTCGAAACTCAGCTGCCGCGACAGCGCATTCAGCGCCGCCTTTGGCACGACATATGGTGACCGCGCGTAGTACTCGGTGCGGGAAAAGATCGTCGAGATGTTGATGATCGAGCCACCCGGCTGCATCACCTTCGCTGCCGCGTTGGCCACGTGCCACGCCACGCCGAGAATGCTGCGCATCGCATCACCGACCGTCTCGCTGTCGGTCGATCCCGCGGCGCGCGCCGTGTCCAGCTCTTCACGCGTGATCGGCACGCTGCGCAGCGGCTGTCGCGGGCCGGCCGAGCCGGCGTTGTTCACCACGATGTCGAGTCGGCCATGCTGCGACATCGCGTCCGCAATCGCGGCGCGCACCGATACCGGATCGGCGCCATCCAACGTCACCACGCTCGCGCGCGAATCATCGACACCAGTCTCCTCGATCGCCGCCACACGCGCCGACTCGATGCGTGAGCGGTCGCGACCCGTCAGCACCACGGTCGCGCCTTCCGACAGGAAGTGCCGCACGATCCACCCACCGAGATTGCCCGCCGCACCCGTCACGAGTGCCACCTTGCCCGTCAGTCGACCAGCGCGTGCGTTCACATCGGCCATCGACTGCGTCACGATCTGCGTCACCATTCCCTCGATCTGTGCGGTCATGAGGCGTGCTCCGACGCGGCCCACGCTTCCAGCAGAGCATCCTTGCCACGCAATCCAAGCGCTGGCAGCGCGTGATTCACGAGATAGTTCGCGCCGGCATGTTTGTTCTCCCACATCGCCTGATGCGCCGTGGGCAGGTCGTGCCACGGCACCACCGTCGGCGGGGTGATGTCGAGGAAGCCGGCCGCGATCATGTCGTTCATGCGCGTCACTTCGTACGCGTTGGTGAGATGTGTGCCGAGAATCGACGCCGTCGGCATCAGGATCTTGCGCTGCCGCGTCCAGACCTGCGGCGCATAGAACGCGTAGCGACGCCCTTCCATGTTTTCGCAGTATACCACGCGTCCGGTGAACGGCTTGACGAGCGACGTCGACACGCCGAGTGCGTCATGACCCGCGCGCTCCATGATCACATCCGGGGCACCGCGCGGATTGTCTCCTGACCGCAACACTCTCCCGATCGCGGCGCCGAACGGCTTCATCGTGTGCTCCTGGAAATCGCGCACCGCCTGGCGGAATGTCTCCGTATTCAGTTTCGCATCGGGCAGTCGCGGCATCGTGTGCGGCCATTCGAATTCCGCAGTGCGCCGCATGATTTCTTCCAGGGAGACAACGCCGGCCACCGCATCCTCGAAGCCGAGCGACTGCACGAACTCGCGTTGCCCATCGGTGCTCGCGGCGACCACACATTTGCCGTGCAGTGCACGCACCGCCTCGATCATCTCGAGGCCGATCGGGTCGACGAGGTCTGTCGTGCGCGGTCCGTAATACACGAGCACCGCCTCACCCGCGCGCAGACCGGCACGACGCAACATCGCTTCCGGCGACGCACTGCCGTCCTTGCCGACGAACGTGAAGTGATACCCGCTTGACGCGCCATAGAAGGTCAGCGAACCACCCTGTTCGAGCAGCTGGAACGAGCGTGGGAATGCCGTCTCGCCAGCGTGCGAGACCACGTAGTCCGCCAGCCGTCCGCCGTTTTGAATGCGATACGCCGCCGTCAGTGCCTCGCCCGCAGTCAGCCACGCACGCGTACCCGCCTCGTCTTCCGGCACCACCGTGAACAGGCTCGCGAACGCCTTGTCCCGACGATCGAGTGTCGCCGTCGCGCCGAGCGATGTCACATGGTCCGCGCGCTCTGCACTCGAGACGAGCCCCGTCACCTGCACACCACTCTTGATCGCCGTCTTGAGCGCTTCCAGTCCGGTGCCGGTCGCCGACCCTTCCACGAACATCGTCTTCCCCGACTCGATCTTCAGCGTCGTGAACAACGCACGCACGATCGTCCCGAGATTGAGGATGTATGACCCTGCCTGCTCGAGTGTCAGGTCACCGGGCACCGGATGCAGCTGTGGCGCCTGCGTCACCAGAAACTGCGCGTGGCTGCCGAAATCCGTTTCGTAGCCCTGAATCGAGAAGTCGGCGTACATCGGATCACGAGCCGCCATCGGCGACAACAGATCACTCTGTCCGCTGTAGATCGCCACCAGATCACCGACTTTGAGCCGTCCTTCCGACTTCGCATCGGGGCCGAGTGCGGCCACCAGTCCAAGACCACCCGATCCCGTCACCTGCACATCGAGATCGTGATTGTCGAAGCTCGACACCGGAATGCCGGTGATCGCCCAGATGTCGTTGAAGTTCACTTCCGATGCGAGCATGTACACCAGCGCTTCCATCGCGCCGGGCTCACCGACCGGAACGATCAGTTCCTGTTCAGCCGTCTTCGGCGCACCGAACTGCGGCGCACCCGTCGCCTGATCCTTCGGCACACCGAACGCGTATTGCCACGCGGGAATCTGCGTCACGCCAGGATAGAACGGCGCGCCGACCGGCAGCAATTCACCAATCTGCAGCTGCGATGTGATGAAGGCCTGCTGCTCCGCTACCAGTCGCACACCATCGCGCTTGATCGGCAGCGGCGCACTGACCTTGTCGAGGAACTGACGAATGCCGGCCTTGCCACCATCCGGATCCACCACCGCGTGCGCAAACACGGTCGCTTCGCGTTTCAGCCCCGCGATCATGCCTTGCGTCCACCCGGTGCGCACCGCGTCGATCAATCGTTCACCAGCCTTTCCGCGACCAGCCCACGTCAGCTGCGCGAGAATCTGCTGCACGTGTGCGTCGTTCAGCGCGACATCGAGATCGAACTGTCCCGGTTCGGTCCACGACGTCGTCGCTGCCACCCGGCCGCGATGTGCCTTGCCCAGCGGGCTCGCGGTGCCGAGCCGATACCACTCGCGCACCAGCGCATGTGCGCGCGACAGGACGTCACCGGTCGGTGTGCTCAATTCGTCCACGAGGCCGATCGCCTGCGCCTGCGTACCGTCCACATTGCGACCGCTCAGCAGCAACTCCATCGCATCGCGCAGGCCATCGGCGCCGCGTCGATCTGACAGCAATCGCGGCAGGCGTTGCGTGCCACCGTATCCCGGCAACAGGCGCAACCGGATTTCCGGCTGGCCGAACTGCGAATACGGCTCGGCGATGCGGTAGTGACACGCCAGCGCGAACTCCATGCCGCCGCCCAGCGCCACGCCCTGAATCGCCGCGATGCACGGCTTGTTCATCTGCTCGATCAACCGGAACGCGAGCTGCGCGTTGTTCGGCAGCACACGGGCCTGATCGAGCGTGTGAATCTCGTCGAGGAACTGCCGGATGTCGGCGCCGGCCACGAAACTCGACGTCCCGTCACCGGTGAAGATCACGGCCTTCACATCGTCGCGCCGCGCCAGATGATCGACCACGATATTCAGCTCATCCAGCGCACGCTCATTCAGCGCATTCACCGGCGGGTTCGTCACGTACACCGTCGCCACCGTCGCGCCGCGAGCCAACGTGTTGTACTGCACGCGGAAATAGCGATACCGCTCGAACAGCTGCTGCTCTTCGCTCAGTTTCTGGCGGCGCTGCCACTCGTCGATCGCCGCCGTCAGTTCGGCGATGGACTCCGGATTGCGCAGCGTGCTCATGTCGCCGACATCGGAGCCTTCGACCAGCGCACGCACCATACGGCGCACATACTTGCCGCTACGCGTCTCCGGGAATTGCGTCACCTCGATGAAATCGCTCGGCACCGCCACCGCGCCTTTCTCGAAACGCACCAGCTCCGTCAATCGACGCTTGTCGTCCTGTGTCAGTGTGCGCCCGGCACTCGGCTTCACGAACGCGAGTGGCGTCAGTCCCTTCTCGCGATGTGGAGCGCCCACCACGATCACGTTGCCGACCGGCGAGTCGGGATCGAGCTGCCGATGGCGCAGGATCGCGCCTTCAATCTCCTCAGTACCCATCCGGTGTCCCGAGACGTTGATCACGTCATCGCTGCGCCCGTGCAGCGAGAACGACCCGTCCATGTAGCGCATCGCAAAGTCACCCTGCGTATACGCCCACACGCCTTTCCATCGGCTCCAGTACGTGCTGGTCCAGCGACCGATGTCGCCCTTCCACGCGGCCGACACCTTGCCACCCTCGACGCGGAAGTTGTCGCTGTCGCCCCACACCGTGCGCGCGAGATAGGGATAGGGCGCCGAGATGACGATTTCGCCCTTCTCCTTCAACGCCGCGCGACGGAATGGCGCACCGGTGCCATCAGCACGGCGGAAGAGCGCCAGCGGTGCTTCCGGATTCTGATCGTCCGGCGTCAGTTCCGACCACACGTCACCCACCACCCACGGCAGCGGATACGTGTGGGCATCGGCACGCAGCGGATAGTCGCTGTTGCCGTAGAAGTGCGTCCACGCAATGCCACCATGTTCGGTGGCCCAGTACGAATTGATATACCACGGCGCCAGCAGGTCCATGCCGAACTGCTGCACCGACGGCGATGTCGGTTCCGCGCAGAACGTACACACGCGCAACGTCGACAGATCATACCGCTTCACATCTTCCGCGTTCTGCGCATCCTGCATGATGCCCTTCAGGAACGTCACACCGGCCTTGAAGATGCTGACCTTGTGCCGCTCGATGATCGACGCAAAACGTCCGGCGTGCGGAAACACCGGCGCACCTTCGGTGAACACGCTCGTCACACGCGTCGTCAGCGCGGCCGAAATCATGTAGCTCTGACCCGTGATCCATCCCGGGTCGGCCACCACGTACATCACGTCACCCGCCGTGGCATCGAACGCGACACGCATCGAATATGCGATACCCGACGTGTAGCCGCCGTGTACGTGCACCACGCCTTTCGGCTTGCCCGTCGAACCGGACGTGTAGATGAAGAACAGCGGGAATTCCGCATCGAGCGGCACCGGCGGGCTCGCCGCCCAGATCGCGCGCACGAATTGTGTGTCGCTGAGCGCCAGCAGGTCGGCCTCCGTCCGGACCGCAATGCCGACCGC
>JANLPZ010000082.1:0-7022 GCA_031367535.1 Gemmatimonadaceae bacterium | reverse complement strand
TCCTGCACATACACCTCACTCGGCCATGTCGGCGTGTCGATCACGTACGCCATCTTCGATCCGTCGCGACTGGCGCTCACACCCTGCACCATCACGTCTTTCGTCATTGTGGCGTAGCGCGTGCTCGCAATGGTGTAGCTGTAGAGCGTATTCCAGACACGATCACTGGATGAGAACCAGATCGACGATCCGTCCGCCGACCACCGCGGCTGCCCGACGCTGACATCGAACGTCGGCTGCGCGTGGTTCGTCAGGGTCTTCGTCGCGAGATCGTACGTGACCAGTCGATCGTTGCGCAGGGTGCGCGCGCTGATGCTGTCACTGTGTGCCCTGAATTCACTGGGCAGCTGCGTGAACACGAGCGTCTTGCCGTCCGGCGAAAACTGCGGAGTGCTCTGCGCGTCGTGGTCGGTGGTGATGTTGTCGAGACGCAGTGACGCGATGTCGACCACGTAGGCATCGCGTCGTTCATCTCGGATCATCGGCGTCGGCGACGCGTCGAAGGCCAGACGTGAGCCATCAGGTGACCACGACGGTGCACCGCGCACGGTGAATGCGCCGGACGTCACCTTGGTTGCGGCACCAGACGCAAGCGTCACCACCCACAGCTGATTGAGGCGGAAGTCGCTTTCGTACACCTTGGCATCGTCGCGGCGACGGGTACGCGCTTCCTGATCGCGTGACAGCGTATCGGGTGTGACAACGGCGATGCGACTTGCATCGGGTGACCATGCAAACGCGACCACACCATCGCGCAGCGTCGTGACCTGCCGCGCCTCACCGCCGTCGGCCGGCAGCAGCCAGACCTGCGGCTTTGGTGCATCGTCGCCAGTGCCTGCACCACGCGCCGACACGAACGCAATCGTGCGGCCATCCGGCGACCACGCCGGCTGACTCTCGCCGCGCTCGCCGAATGTCAGCTGGCGCGGCGTGCCACCGGAAAACGGCACGATCCAGACGTGCGAGCGTCGGTCGTGCTTGTCGCCGAGGACGGTGTCGGCCTTTGCGTTCGGGTGTTCCCAGCCGGTGATGGTGTAGAGGACGCGGTCACCGGTCGGCGCGATCGCGACGCCGCCAACGGTCTGGAGGCGAAGGAGATCGGCGTCACTGAGCCCGCGCGACTGCGCCGGCAGTGACGCGGCCGACAGTGCGAGGGCGGTGAGCAGCAGCGTGCGTGGGAGGCGCAGCATGGGCGGAGTCAGTCGCAGGGTGACGTGGACCGTACGGATGTTGGACTACGCATGATACAGGCGCATACGTTGAACGCGCCACGCGATCGTTCTTCCCTCACTTCGTTCTGATCACCACGACACCGCACCCGTTCCTTCGCGAGAATTCTGCCGGGGCGGCCTTTGCGTCGTAGATCTCGACACCAAGCATCTCATTTGATGTCTTCCGAGGTGATGAAGCGTCCGGCGCCGCCGTGTTTCTGACGCCGCAGAAATCCTTTGTACTCGCGATTGACGCTGAGATTTGCAAGCACCTTCACGGTGTCGAGCACCGACTTCACCGATGCCATTTCGATGCGCAATGGCGCGCCACCGTCGACCACGTCGACGGGCAGGTCCACAGGTGCGTACGACACGGCGCGGACATCGAGCATGCGTGTCCCGGTCGGAACGCCGGTCAATGTGAAGGCACCACGCTCATCGACTTGCGTCGTGGGACCATTCCGGATGCCAATGCGCGCGCCGGACAGCGGGCGACCGGCATCCGCTGCGACGACCGCATGCCGATCAACCGTCCATCGCCCGTGCGACGCGGACCATCGCGGACGGTCACGCTGTCGCTGACGCGTGCGGCCTGCCCTGCCGGTGCCGTCTGCGCCTGCGCCTGCGCGGTGGCGACTCGCGGGAGAGTTACGGTGCGTCACGGCATCATTGTCTCTGAACGCGCACTCGACCCGCCTCCGATCATCGCCGTGCAGCAGTCGATCGCGGAGGGATGAACGCAGTGACTTGCCGGAGGCTCGCTCCATGGCCGCGCCCACGGCTCCGGGGCGTGACACAGGGCTCATGGCGTCCTGCGCCTGTCGACGACCACTTCACCGCCCTTCATCACCCAGACGACCCGATTGATCACGACATCGATGTCCTTCAGCGGATCGCCATCCACCGCGACGATGTCCGCGAAGAATCCCGGTGCCACGCGACCGAGCCTCGTCGGCATGCGGAGCAGCGCCGCGGCATTGGTGGTGGCAGACTGCAGGGCCTCGCGCGGCGTCAGTCCCGCCTTCACGAACCACGCCAGCTCACGTGTATTCTCCCCGAACATCCAGTACACGGCGTCGGAGCCCATCGCGAACGTCACGCCGGCGCGATGCGCGCGTGTGGCGGTGGCAAGGTTGAGCAGCCGGAATGAATCGAGACCCGCCACCTGTTGCGCGTCGTAGCCGAGCAGCGCCGCGTTGTCGGCATAGAACCGATTGTGATCGATCGTCGGGACGTACACCGTGCCGCGTGTCGCCCATGCCTGCAACGTCGAGTCGTCGACGCCTGCGGGATGTTCGATCGACTCGGCGCCGGCGAGCAGCGCGCCGCGCGCCGCGGATGCACCGTACGCATGGATGGCGATCGGCTTGCCGTAGCGGTGCGCCGTCTCGGTGGCGACGCGCAGCTCGACATCGGTGAACGTCTGCACGCTCGTGACGTTCTGGAAGCTTCCGGTGGAGCCGTATATCTTGATCCAGTCCGCCCCAGCCACGACCTGGATGCGGATTGCTTCCTTCATCTCGACTGTGTCGCGCACGCGGCCACGTGATACCGTCGATGGCGCTCCGGCCACCGGTGCCGTCGTGAGCTTGCCGAGTCCATGACCCGACACGAACAGGCGCGGCCCGATCATCGCGCCTTTCGCGATCGAGTCGCGCATGGCGATGTCGGTGAAGTTCGTCGCGCCGAGATCGCGCACCGTCGTCACGCCGGTTTCGAGCGTGCGACGCGCATTCTCGGCCGCCATCATCACCACCGAATCCTTCGACCGTGGTGGTGTGTTCGCCGGGTGCGCCTTGTCACGCCAGTAGGTGATGTGCGTGTGCACGTCGATCAGCCCCGGGATCGCGGTGTAACGCCGCAGGTCGATGACCGTCGCAGCCGCTGGTACATCGTGCGACCCATGCCCCACGTGGAGCACCGTGTCGCCCTGGACGACCACGACCGCATCGCGAATGGTGCGCCCGGTCGGGTCGATCAACGCCTTGAACCGGAGCGCCGTGAGCGCGGGTGCCTGCGCCGTGGCGGCGGAAGCGAGCGGCCCGGCGAAGGCCGCCATGACGAGACTCACGACGGCTGCGCGCAGCGGGTGTGACGATCGGCGGAGGCGCAGCACGTGATGGTCGGGTGAGAGGCAGTCAGCAACGAAAGACGCAATTTGCGCCGGCTGAGGGGATAGCCATGTCAACGAAGTCGAAGTGAGGGGCTGCCACCAGCGTACTGCGCTCCATTTCGCTGTTTCCGTGGCACGTTGACCGCTCGGCGACGGGCCGCTGGACAATCGTCGGCGCCGTCGCGCCGCTGTGACCATACGACGCGCGCGGCTATTCCCCGCGCAACGCACACCTGTGCAGCATACACCTCAGACCGTCTCGCCGTCGCGAATGTCTTGCGGGATGAAGCCGTCTGCATGTCGCTGCGCCAAGTGCGCAGCGTGCTCCGTCACATCATCCATCCGGGGGATCCATGCAGCGACAGGGAATTGCATTCGCAACCGTTGTGCTGGCATTCTTGACCGCGTGCGGCAAGGACGCCACGACGACCGTCCAGACCCGAGCCAGCAGCGAGGGCGCTGGCTTTGCGTCAGGCACGTCGGACCGTGAAGACGACAGCAGGAAGATCGCAATCCGTGACGCCTGCGATCCGTCCGACCCGGCCTGGGCACCCACTGGCGGCTGTCTGCTGAGAAAGGGTGACGTGACGAACGCCGAGTTCGGCGCGTATCTGCGCTCGCCGTTGACGATTCCCGTCAACGGGGCGCTGATCGGCCATCCGGCATGGCGCATGGAGCCCTCGTACGCGTCGATCGAAAGCGGGAAGAGCCTGCGCATCGTGAACACCGGTGGCCGCACGCACACGTTTACCGAAGTGCGCGTATTCGGCGGCGGACGCGTGCCGCCGCTCAACGTGGGCCTCACGCCGGCCCCCGAGTGTGCGACGGCCGTCAACGTGCCAGCGGGCGGATCGACAGAGATCCCGCAGATGGGCGATGGCGTTCATAATTTCGAGTGCTGCATCCACCCGTGGATGCGCGCGACGGTGCGCGTGTCGTCGGAGCGTGACTTGAACTGAGCAGGTTTACGGGGCGCTGACTGCGGACATTTCGGGGACCGACGGCAGCCTGCATCGCGCCACGAATCTCTCGACTCAGCTTCCGCACATCGAGCGTCGCACGTTCAAGGGGTCAGCGCACGTGATCGTCGATCACGTGCGCTGACCTTTTGAAATTCGCCATCGTGGGACGTCAGCGATTCACGGCCAACCGCCGCGCCCGATCCGCCTCCCATTCGTCAAACGGCCCATCGAAGTCCACCAGCCGATTGCCGTCAAACGACCACACGCGCGTCGCCACCTGCCGCAGAAACGCGCGGTCATGACTTACCAGCAACACCGTCCCTTCGTATTCATCGAGTGCGTCTTCGAGCACCTCGATGTTCTCGACGTCGAGGTGGTTCGTCGGTTCGTCGAGCACCAGCAGATTCGCCTTCGCGAGCGTCATCCGCGCGAGCGCCATGCGCGCGCGTTCGCCGCCACTCAACGTGCTGACCTCACGGAACACCTCGTCGCCAGTGAAGCCGAACGCGCCGAGATGATTCTGCACAGACCCGCGACTCCATGTGGGCCGCTGCTCCTGAATCACATCGGCGAGCGACTTGCGCAGCGGCAGATCCGACAGATCCTGCCGGAACCACGCGGGTGTGATCGAGCCGCCGACACGCACTTCGCCATGCGCCGGCGTACGATCGCCGAGGATCGTGGAGATGAAGGACGTCTTGCCCGCACCGTTCGGGCCGACGAGCGCGACGAAGTCGTTGCGTCGCAGCACGGCGGTGAAATCCTCCACCAGTACTCGGCCCGGCACTTCCACGCGGAGATTCTTCATGGTCGTCACCTGGTCGCCACCGCGCTCCGCCACGTCGAAGCGCAGCGACATCGCGGCGGGATCGCCGGGCGGTGGCGCGAGACGCGGCAGGCGTTCGAGACGCTTCCGTTTTCCCTTCGCCTGGAACGAGTTGACGCCCGCAAGATTGCGACGGATGTACTCCTCTTCCTTCTTCACATACGCGCGCTGCTTCTCCAACTCGCGCTCGCGCGTGAGGCGCCGTTCGGCGCGCTGCGGCACGAACTGGCTGTAGTTCCCCTTGTACGATTCGCTCGTTTTCGCTTCGATATGCACGATGTTCGTGCACACGGCGTCCATGAATGCGCGATCGTGCGACACGACAATCACCGTCTCCTTCGCCTCGCCAAGCCACTCCTGCAGCCAGGTCGTGGTGTCGAGGTCGAGGTGGTTGGTCGGTTCGTCGAGCAGCAGCAGATCGGCGGGCGCAATGAGTTGTGCTGCGAGTCCGACACGCCCGCGCTCACCGCCTGACAGCGTATCGACGAGCCGCGTCTTCGATTCCTCGGCGTCGAATCCAAGGCCCTGCAGCACGGCGTCCACGCGCGAGTGATATTCGTAGCCGCCCAGGTCGGCGAATCGCTCCTGATCGCGCCCAAACCGTTCGAGAAACTCGTCCGTGACATTCTCACCCATCTCGCCCAGCTGCATCGCACTGGCCGCGATGTGTTTTTCGAGGTCGATGACTTCACGCCACGCCGCCGCACCAGCCTCCCACACTGTCGTCGCGCCCTCGAAGGCCCGATGCTGGTCGAGCAGGGCGTGGCGCAGGCCTGGCTTGCGCGCGACACTCCCCACAGTCGGCTCGTACTCGCCCGTGATGATCTTGAAGATCGACGATTTGCCGGCGCCGTTTCGACCGATGATACCCCACCGCTCGCCATCGGCGACGGTGAAGGTGATGTTCTTGAAGAGTTCAGTCGCGCCGAAGGACAGGCCGACGTTGGAGACGGAGAGAAGGGTCACGCTACGTTGGAAGAGGGCCGGACACAGGCCGGATGGCGGTCTGCGGATTTCTGAAGGATACTTCGCTCGTATAGAACTCCTCCATTCCCGAGACGTGTGATTCGATGACGAAGATGACCGTACGAATTGGCTCGACCTCTTTCCGGGCGACCCTCGAGACGACGCGCGCGCCGCTGACCGCTGCCGCATTCCTGCCGCGCCTGCCCTTCGATGGGCAACTCGTGCAGGCGCGCTGGAGCGGAGAAGCAGGATGGGTTCCACTCGCTGACTACGATCTGGGGGTCGGATACGAGAACGCCACCAGTCACCCGTCCCCCGGTCAGGTGCTCTGGCACCCGGCCGGCGTGAGTGAAGCCGAGTTGCTGGTACCCTATGGCGCCACGAGCTTTTCAAGCCGCGTCGGCCAGCTGGCGGGCAATCACTTCCTGACGATTCATGATGACCGTGGCGAGCTGACCTCGATCGGCCGCAGACTGCTGTACGCCGGCGCTCAGCAGATACGATTCGAGCTGGCGGAGTAGCGCGTCGGCATGATCACGCGTCTCAGCTGCTGCAGCAACGCGAGCGGCCGCCGGCACTCATCCTGGCTTGTAGAGCAACGCCCTTGGCAATGGTGACAGATGGTCACGAAACCACGTGACAGTCATGCGCCGCTCACCGTGCATCTGCCGTGCGGCGCCCTGCTGGTCCCCGTACACTTCAGGATCCCAGAAGTGGACATACTCGTTTTCGATGCCTGTCAGCACAATACAGTGTCCGTAGGCCGGCATCGCTTTCACGCCGATCAGCGAGGTGTAGATGCGTTCCCATCGCATCATGCAGCAGATCGGCCCGAAGTCCCTGAGCCACCGAAAAATCGTGTGCTTGTCGATTCGAGGGAATGCCGGTCGTCGCACTGACGTGAGTCCGAACGCACGCGCCATCCGGAACTTGTCTCCGAACGT
>JANLPZ010000078.1:0-27246 GCA_031367535.1 Gemmatimonadaceae bacterium | reverse complement strand
CGACTTTTCAAAAGCATTTGTAGTTGCCCTTCCCCGCGTCCCCCGCGAGCCCCGCGCGAAAACTGTTAGCGATCTTCCGACGAAGAACGAACAAAGGCTCGACCGCGAATCGCCATCAGAAGCGAAGGCACGAGGAACAGTGTGATCGGCGTTGAAAGAGCGAGTCCGCCGAGTACGGCGAGTGCGAGTGGCTTCTGGAGCTCGGCGCCGGTGCCGAGTCCGAGGGCGAGTGGGAGCAGGCCGAAGAGTGTGCAGAGCGTCGTCATCAGGATCGGACGGAGGCGGACGCGGGCCGCCTCGCGCAGTGCCGGCTCCAGTGCGAGGCCGCGATCGCGCATCAGGTGATCGGTGAAGTCGAGCAGGATGATGCCGTTCTTCACGATCAGGCCGACGAGCAAAATGCCACCCATGAAGCTGCTGACATTCAGTGGCGTACCGGTGACCAGCAACGCGAGGATCGCACCGACGAAACTGAGCGGCGCGGCGAGCAGCACCACGAATGGTTCGACGAAGCTGCGGAATTGCACGACCATCACGCCAACGACGCTCACAGCAGCCAGCGCCAGCACGAGCAGAAGACTCGCGAACGCCGTTTGCTGACTGGCGTATTGCCCGCCAAGCTCGAGGCGGATTCCGCTCGGCACCGGATGTTTCGCGAGCACGCCGCGCACATCACTCATCACATCCCCCAGCGCGCGATTCGCCACATCCGCGGTCAGCATCACAAGCTGCTGCTGATTCTCGCGCAAGAGTTCCGCGCGCGTGTTCTGTGGCGTGAAGGTCGCGATAGCACCGAGGGGCGTGGCCGCGCGTCCCGGCGCGGTCATCACCGGCAGTGACGCGAGCGCATTGGCGTCGAACCGAACGGCATCCGGCGCGCGAACACGGACAGCGATCGCGCGATCGTCGAGCCGCAGCTCACCGCCGGACACACCGAGCAGCGCACCGCTGACACTGCCCGCGACCTGCTCTGGCGTCACCCCGAGTCGCGCTGACTCGACCCGATCGATGGCCATCGACAATTCGGCGCTTGGCTCGGCGTTGCCATCATAGAAGTCCTCGAGACCATCGACCTTGCCCATGTCGGTGGCGAGGAGCTTGCCGTACGCCTCGAGTGCCTTCAGGTCCGGGCCGAACAACTTGATCTCGACCGGCTTCGACGCTCCTGCAAGATCGTTGATGACGTCGGACAGGATCTGCACGAACTCGACCCGCAATCGCGGCATGGTCGCGGCAATCGAGTCGCGGACACGTCCAATCACCTCTTCCGTCGCAACATCACGCTTCGACTTGAGGCGCACGATCATATCACCGCGATTCTGTTCCGTGGCAAACAGTCCCAGCTCAGCGCCCGTCCGACGCGCGGTCGCAGCGATCTCGGGCGTCCGATTCAGCAGCGTCTCGACGCGATGGATCATCCGGTCCGTCTCATCAAGGGCAGTTCCACCCGGCGACCAGTAGTCGAGCACGAACGCACCCTCGTCCATCTCCGGCAAAAAGCCAGTGCCGGTGTAGCGATATGCCACTACACCACCGACGGCGAGCACGAGGACGGCGCCCCCGACCAGCACGCGATGATGGAGCACGCTGTCGAGGGCACGATCGTACCACCGTTCGATGCGGCCCGGACCATGCTCGGCAGACTCCGTGCCTGTCAGGTATGCCGCACACAGAAGCGGAATGACCGTGAACGCCAGCACCAGCGACACCAGCACCGCAATCGTGAGTGTCAGCGACAATGCCGCGAAGAACTGTCCCACCACACCTTCGAGCAGGCGCAGCGGTGCGAACACCACCACGGTCGTGAGCGTCGATGTCGTGACGGGCCACAAGAGTTCCTGCAGCGCATCGCGGATCGCCACTCGTCGATCCGATGTGAATCCGAGATGCCGCACGATGTTTTCGGTGACGACCACCGCGTCATCGATCACAAGGCCAATCGCGATCGCCAGCGCGCCGAGCGTCATCAGATTGAACGTCTGACCGAGCAGGGACATCAGCCAGATCGTGATCGCGAGCGTCAGCGGAATGACCGATGCGCTGATGGCCGTCACGCGCCAGTTGCGCAGGAAGATCAGCAGCACGACGACGGCCAGCGCGGCGCCGATGAGCATCGCGTCACGGACCGACGCCACCGCATCGCGCACCAGGACCGCCTGATCGTACACCGGCTTGAGCACAACTCCTGACGGCAACGTCTTCGCGAATTGCACAGCGAGTGCTTCGATGCTGTCCGCCATGCGCAGCGTGTTGCCGCCCGTCTGACGGGTGATGCTGAGCAGTGCCGCAGGCTTGCCGTCACCGGCCACGAGCTGCACCCGATCCTCGCGACCCAGCGTGACGGTCGCGACATCACGCACACGCAGTCCACCGCCGATCGGCACACTCGCGATATCGTCAGGTGCGCGCGCTTCGCTCTGCGTGACGATGAGGTACTGCTTGTAGTCGCGAGCGACCCGTCCAACAGCGCTGACGCTCGTTGCCTGCCTGATGGCCGTTGCGAGATCATCGTAACTCACACCGACCTGCGCCAGTCGCGCGGGGTCAGCCACCACCTCCAGCTCGCGCACGCTGCTGCCCTGCACATCCACGCGTCCAACACCCGGCACGCGCGCAAACACCGGCCCGATCTGAAAACGCGCGATGTCGTACAGTGTCGCCGCGTCACCACCTTCGAGATTGTAGCTCACGATCGGGAACACGGACGGGAGCAGCCGCTCCACCTGCAGATCGATCGTGGACGGCAGATCGCCGCGCACGGCATTCACACGCGCCTGCACCAGCTGCAGCGCGACCTGCATGTTCACCGACGGCAGGAAGGTGACGTTGATTTCGCTACCGCCACGGATCGACCGCGACGTGACGCGCGTCACTCCAGGCACGACGCTGACCGCTTCCTCGAGTGGACGTGTGACACTGAAGACCTGTTGTCGCGCGCCGAGTGTCGTGCCCTGCGCGATGACCGCGATGCGCGAGAACTCGAGTTCCGGATAGATGGAACTCGGCAGCCGAAGCGCCGCCCAGACCCCAGCCGCCGCACAGAGACTGACGGCGAGCAGCACGAACCGGCGCTGTGTCGCGAGCAGCGAGAACAGGCCGCCGCGAGTCACCACGGCGTCATCACTCACGTGCGCCCCTCACTTCTGCTTGACGACGATATGCACACCGTCATCCACCTGATACGCACCGTCGGTCACGATCCGCTCCCCGGCCCTGAGCCCGGACGTGATCTCGATCCGGCCATCGCGGCGCGCGCCGACTTCCACGGTGCGGGCCCGCGCGATGCTCGCGCTATCGACCACGAACACCCGGTACTCATCGCCATCCGGTACCACTGCCGCGGCCGGAACCAGCAGCGCGTCACTGCGCTGGTCGAGCGCGATGCGACCGTTCACGGATTCACCGATCCGTAGCGCACGTGTCGTTTTCGGCGCTGCGATGCGTACCGCGACCGTTCGCGTCGCGGAGTCGATGGCGGCCGCGATCGACGACACGACACCGGTGCCGAGCGAATCGCCGCCCTCAGCTGATCCCGCCGTCAGCGTTACGGCTGCTCCATTCGTCAGTTCCGCCGCTTCACCGGCACTCACCGCCAGCACAATGTCGACAAATCGTGGATCGGCAACGTCGACCAATGACCCGGTGCCATCGACGCTCGAACCGAGTGTAGCGCTCAGTCGTGTCACGACGCCGTCAATCGGTGAGCGCAGCGTGGCCAGCGCGCGCAGTCGACGCGCGGACGCGGCCGCCGCCGTTGCCTGCGCCAGATCGCTGGTCGAGAGATCGAGATCCTTGCGAGGCGCGATGCCGGCATCGACGAGCCGTTGCGCGCGTTCCTGTGCGCGTGTGGCAGTGAGCAACGTCGCCGCGGCCCCCTGCACTGCCGCATCGAACGGCGCCGCATCGAGTTCCACCAGCACCGCACCGGCTCGCACACGATCGCCAACCGATACACGCACCGCACTGACGCGCGCGGCACCCGGCGCGCCAAGTGAGGCGATGTGACCCGGCCGAACCGTCACGACACCGATGGCGTCGATCGCACCGGAGAAATGCTCGCTGGTCACGGTTGCGACGCTTGCCGCCACCGTTGCCGATGTCGCCTCGCCCTCGGCCGCTGCGCCGCCGCGTGAACAGGACGACAGCAGCAACACGCTGCAGGCGATAGTCATGGCACGAACGTTCACGGGTGCTCCGTCTGGGTCACAAGTCGCTGCGCAGCGATGGCCGTCCAGAGCGCGGCGACATCGTCGATGTACTGGGCCATCACATCACGGGCATTGCGGCGCGCCTCGAGCACGTTCGGCAACGGCGACGCGCCTTCTCGATACGCGGTCAGCGCGAGCACGGCGACCCGCTCAGCGGTCGCGAGCAGGCGACTATCGCGCTGCACACGGGACTCGGCGGCAATGCGTTCACGTGTCGCACGCGCGATCTGCCGTTGCGATTCAAGCGTCGCGACGGCCAGCATTGCGACAGCGCGCGAACGTTCGGCCTCGGCGGCTTGCACGACACCCTTGTTGCGGCCGGGAAATGGTATCGGCAAAGCGACACCGATGGTCGGCAGTCGCTGCGTCTGTGCCCCACTCGGATCGCCTTGCTCGACACCGGCAGTCAGCGTCGGCACACCAAATCGCGAGCGTTTTTCGAGTGCCAGCTGCGCCTCGGCGGCTGTCACACTTGACGCCGCAGCCGCGACGCGCAGAGGCCGACCATTCATGGCGATCGACGGCGACGTGTCCGGCAGGCCGAGTGTGTCAGCGAGGGCAATACGGATCGTGTCGGCGGGTTCACCGATCAGTGTCTGAACGTCGAGCAACGCGCTGATGGCGGCGACGGAATCGACGGCTGCAACGTTCGACTGCTGTCCTGACGATATCGTGGCCAGCTGCACATCCAGTTCACTTGCATCGCCCGCATCGCGCCGACGCTCGGCGATGCGTCGCAGGCTGTCGGCATCGAGAGCGTTGCGGCGCGAGAGGACAGCGCGCGCCGCCGCGGCCAAAGCGCGCGTGTAGGCGGTATCGGTATCGAAGGAGATGCTGGCACGATTGTACGCGAACTGCGACCGTGTCGACCGTTGCACTGCGCGCGCGACCTCCAGTCGCTTGCCGCGCAGCAGTGTACCGTCGAGCGGAAGTTCGCCGATCACGTGGTACTGCGGCGACGACTCTGTGTAACTGGTCTGCAGGTTCGGCTGAAAGCGCACGCCCGCGATGCTCAGGTCGGCGGCTGCGCGGGCCGTATCGGCAGCGATCAGCGCCACCATCGGGCCTCGCGAGAGCGCAGTCGCAATCGCGTCCCGACGTGACACAGCGCGTTGCGCGACAAGTGCCTGTCCGCAGGTGATGAAGGTCACCAGCGGCAGTATGGGGAATGACAGTCGCATATGGCCAATACTACACCAGCCGTGCCGATGGCGTTGGCGAATTCGCATTGAGGCTGGCGTCATGTTGGCCTCGTACGTTCGACCTGACGATTCATGTGATTCCACGTGCCCCGCGCACGCTGCGCATCTCTCACATCGGGAAGACGTTCATGTCTGATATCACGAGAAGATCGCGTACGTCATGCTCACGACTGCTCGCATGCCTGACTCTCGGCTTTGTGTGCTCCACGGCGGGATCGGCACAGGCAACGGCCGCTGCTCCTCGCATCAAGGAAGACAAGCCGGGCCTGTTGGCACGGGCGCATGTGACACCGGATTCTGCACGCGCGCTGGCGCGTGGACGCGTGCCTGCCGCCAGGATTGCCGCCGCAGAAATCGAGATGGAGAAAGGAAAGCTGGTCTACTCGTTCGACATGAAGACACGTGGGCGCAGCGGTATCGATGAGGTGCTGATCGATGCCATGACTGGCGTGGTCATCTCGGTCGAGCATGAAGGGCCGGTGCAGGAAGCGGCCGAGCGCGCTCAGGATGCTCGTGAGCGTCGCGCCAAGCCGGATTCGACGCGGCGACCGTAGTCGAACGTCGCCGTATCCGGCTCTGAGTGTCCGGTGAGATGATGTGCTGACACGCCGGGTACATCGCGCGGTTCCGGCAGCATGACCACGAATCGTGCACCGGTCGCCTTTGACGCATCGTGCCACACGTGACCGGCGTGTACATCGGTGACCCAACGGGCGATTGCCAGTCCGAGTCCGGCACCACCACTTGCGCGACGCTCGTCAGGTGCGGGGCGTTGCACCGCGCGTACGAATCGCTCGAACAGTGTGGCGTGCAACGCGCCATCGACGCCCGGACCCTCGTCGTCAACGGTGATGCTGTACCACGGCCCGGACAACGCGCGGCCGTCGGGCAATTCCGGCGACTCGCACCGAGCCAGCGCGATGTGGACGCCGGCGCCGCGCGGTGAAAACTGCACCGCGTTGTCCACCAGATTGAGCAGCAGTCGGCCGATCAGGTTCGCGTCACCGACAAACGGCGCTTCCACATCGGCATCTGCCGTAACCGTGACACCGTGCTCGTTGCCGAGCATGCGCCCCGCACGCGAGGCGTCCGTGACAATTTCTTCGAGGAACAGCAGTTCGCGCGTCACCGGCTGGGCGACACTGTCAGCGCGCGCAAGAAGAAAAAGATCGTTGACGATGCGGGTCATGCGGATGCCTTCGACGCGCACCGTCTTGAGAGAGTCACGCAACGACTCGACGGTCACCGCCGGCGATGTGAGCGCCACATCGGCGGCACCACGCACGACCGCGATCGGTGTGCGCAGTTCGTGCGACGCGTCGGCCATGAACGTGCGTTGCCGGCTGAATGCTTGCTGCAGTCGGCCAAGCAATGCATTCAAGACGCCGGCGAGTCGGCCCAATTCATCCTCGGGATTGGCGACCGAGAGTCGTGCGTCGAGGCTGGCGGCACTGATACGTTCCGCCTGCTCGGCCAGTGCGAGCGCCGGAGCGAGACTCGCGCGCGCGAGCAGGTAGCCGCCGACGACGGCAAAAATCAGCGCGATCGGAATGGCAGCGATCAACCACGCGACGAACGTCTCGCTGGCTTCTTCTTCGGTGGCGAGTCCGCGCAGGACCACGACCGTGATCGGAACGCCGCGATAGCGCGTTGCCTGTGCAATCGCCCGCACACTCGCGTTGTCGCTGCCGATGGTCGACGGACGGCCAGCATTGCGGCTTGCGGCCACGGCGAGGAGTGGCGCGAGCAGCGGTGCACGCAAATCACTCAGCGCGCGTAGCGGAACGGCGTCGGAAAGTGGCGCCGAATCGGAGACGGCGAGCAGGTGCTGATCTGCGGTGTAGAGCAGCACGCGTCGATCACTGAAGTGGATCTCGCGCACGGCATCGGCCGCCGCAATATCGAGCGTCGAGTGTTCGTTCGCCTCGTCGTCGAGTGCCTGTCGCACGAGTTGCATCGTCTCGACCAGCGACGCGTCGGCACGGCTGATGCTCGACCGTGAGAGGTAGAGGCTCGTCGCAGCGGCGAACAGCGAGAGCGCGAGCGCGAGTGTGGCAGCGTACGTGAGCGCGAGTCGGACGCGGACGGATGTGCGCCACAGCGCAAGGATGTTGCGCAGGCGGCCTCGCGGCGTGCGCGTGTCCACGGTCACGCCGAGCCGAGCGTCGCGCTCAGCACATATCCGGCACCGCGACGCGTGTGGATCAATGGCACCATGCCATCACGATCCACCTTGCGTCGCAGCCGGTTCACGTACGACTCGATCAGGTTCGAGCACGGATCATACGTGTCATCCCAGACATGATCCGAAATCTCCGCGCGGCCCACGACCGTATCGGCGCGACGCGCGAGATACTCGAGCAGCGCATACTCCTTCGTGGTCAAACGGAGCGGTTGCGACGCGCGCGTCGCTTGTTGCCCAGCCGTGTCGAGGATCAGATCACCGACCACCAGCGACGGAGACCGCACGCTGTCGCCGCGCCGCAGTAAGGCACGCAGCCTGGCGAGCAGCTCAGTGAAATCGAACGGCTTGACGAGGTAGTCGTCGGCGCCGGAGTCGAGACCGGCGACGCGATCTTCGACAGTGTCGCGAGCGGTCAACATCAGAATCCGCGCTGAAGATCCCTTCTGCCGGACTTCCGCGCAGACCGATAGTCCATCGCGATGCGGCAGCATGACGTCGAGGACGATAGCGTCGTACGGATTGATCGCCGACTGATACACGGCCGCTTCACCATCGTGCGCCACATCCACGGCGTACGCCTGCGCGCGCAGGCCCGACGCCAGTACGTCGGCCAAGGCGCGATCATCCTCGACGAGCAGTATTCGCATCGGTGGCGGATTCAAAGGGGCGGCAACGCGTACCGCGAGCCGATCAATCTGCCACGGAAAGCCTCACTCCCGCATCAACGCGTGTGCATCACGGGCTCACGGACACTTGCTGATCACCGCGCCGGTCATCGCATCGATGATCGCTTCCGTTTGGCTGGCTTGCCGGTCTCGATGATCACGGCCGTGTACATGAGCTTGCCCATCGGTCCGCGGCGCAGCTTGATGGAACTCATGCGACCGCCCGGTACGCGACCCAGCGCGGTGATGCGAGCGGCGTCCTTGGACACGCGGGCTTCCTGGGACGTGGCGGAGTAAAACTGACACATCTATGAGAGCCTAAGAATGCTCTAATGAACCCGATCCAGAAGTGAGCCACTTTCAAGTGCTCTGACCCCTTGAAACCGTTCAAGTGCTCTGACCCCTTGAAAGCGCCCTCAGCCCCGCGCCGCCCGTAGCGCATTCAGGATGACTGCCACGTCGATCACCTCCTGCCCCAGCGCGCCCATCGTCGGCGAGAGGTAGCCGAGCGCCGCGACGATCATCCCGACCGCCGAGAGGCCGAGTCCGACGCCGATGCTCTGCTTCGCAATGCGCATCGTGGATTTGCTGGCTCGAATCGCGTCCGCGACGCGTGTGATCTCGTCCACCAGCAGGACGATGTCCGACGCTTCGGCGGTGATGCCGCCGCCGTGGCCGGCGAGTGCGATGCCGACCTCGGCGGTCGAGAGGGCCGGCGCGTCGTTGGTGCCGTCACCGATCATGACCACAGTCTCGCCCTGCGCCTGGAACTCCTGCACGATGCTGACCTTGTGCTCGGGCAGCAGGTCGCCGCGCGCATCGGTGATGCCGAGTTCCTGCGCCACGGTCGCGACGTTGCTGGTGTGATCACCGCTCAGCATCACCGTGCGTGTGATGCCAAGCGTACCGAGATCGCGGAAGAACGCCGGCAGGCCATCGCGCAGCGAATCCGCGAACTCGATGGTGCCGGCCGGTGCGTCATCGATCGAGACGTACGCGCGCAGCCCGTCGCCGCTGCCATCAAGTGTGTCGAGACGGGCGGCTGTCGTCGCCGGGAGCACTTCGCGCAGCCACGCCAGTGATCCAACGCGCACCAGCGCGCCGTCCACACGCCCCGAAATGCCGCGGCCCGCGACTTCGGTGACGTCGGTGGCCACTGGCAACACACCGAGTTTCGCTTCGGCGTGCTTGACGAGCGGTCGGGCGAGTTGGTGACCGCTGCCGAAATCCACCGCGCCCGCGACACGCAACACGCGATCGGCCTCGAAGCCGTCGAGCGGGTTGACGCGTTCCACGGAGGGCTGACCTTTCGTGAGTGTGCCGGTCTTGTCGAAGACCGCCGTCGTCACCGACGCCAGTGCTTCGAGTGCGCCGCCGGTGCGGATGATGATCTGCTGTCGCGCGCATCGATTGATGCCACCGATGATCGCGATCGGTGTGGCGAGGATCAGCGGACATGGTGTCGCCACCATCAGCACCGACAGCACACGATTCGTGTCGCGGGTCAATGCGTAGGTCACGACACAGATCAGCAGCGTGATTGGTGTGAACCAGACGGCCGCCTTGTCGGCGAGGCGCTGCAGCGGCGCCTTGCTGCCCTGCGCATTGCGCACCAGTTCCACGATGCGCAGGTACTGACTCTCGCCGGCGCTCGCCGACGCTCTCACCGTGAGCGGGCCATCGACGTTCGCGCTGCCCGACACGACGTGTGATCCGACGGCGACCGGCACGGCCAATGGCTCACCCGTGATCGCGCTCGCATCGACATGACTGCGTCCGTCCACCACATCACCGTCACACGGCACCAATTCACCGGGACGCACGAGCAGCAGATCACCAACCTTCACCGTTTCAGCGGCCACATCGCGCACGGTGCCATCGCCGTCACGAATGTGCGCCTGGCGCGGCGCCGCCTGCTCGAGTGCGGCGACGGCGGCACCGGCGCGCCCTTCCGCGTAACGCTCGAGCGCTGCGCCACCCGTGAGCATGATCACGACGACGAGTCCGGCGAACGGCTGATACAGCGCCGCGGCCGACACGATCGCGAGAATCGCCACCACATCGGCGGCAAATTCACCCTTCAGCATGTTGCGCACCGTTTCCCACACGGGCACGGCCGCCGTCAGCACCAGGCCGGCAAACCAGATCCGACTCGACGACAGCTCACTGGTTGCCGAATGCTCGAACCACACCACTGCGCCCGCGATCAAAAACAGTAACGCCGCGATCGGAATCCGAAGCGCGGCGTACCATTTGTGCGGAGTCGTCAACGCAACACCTGCGCGCCGGTGCCGCCGTGCGATCGCAACACCTGCAGCACGAGACTCACCTGCTCCTCACCACGTGCCCGGACGACGACGAGTATCTCGTTGTTGTCTGGCGGTGGAATGCGCAATCGCCAGTCGGACGGTTTGCGTTTCGTGAGGAACGACACGATCACGCCGATCAGCGCGCCGACGAAAGTCGTGATCATCGGCGTGAAGAGCAGCGCGTAGGCAAACGGTCCAGCGGCCGCAAAGCCGGGCCACGCAATCAGCACGAACGCCACCAGCGCGCCACCGCCCAGACCGAGCACACCGCCGAGCGACGCGAAGCGCCACAACGGGCGCATCGCGCGCTTCTTGCCCGAGTACATGCGCTGCGCCGCGGGCTCCGTGACGACGACATCGATCAGGTCACGCGGCACACCGAGATGTGCGAGATGCGGCAGCACGTGCGTGACATCAGCCGGCGTCGGATAGAACGCATACACCGGCGTCGTCGCGGGACGACGTGCGAGTGGCTGGTCGATGACGTCGTGTTCGGCTGTCGTCATTTCTTCACCTCGGCAGCGGGTGCTGCGGCACCGGCCGCTGCTGCAGGTGCGGCGGCTGGGGCGGCCGTTTCGAGCGTCTTCAACTCGGCCTCCGACCACGGCCCGCTGCGCGACTCCGTCTCCTTGCGGAGCGTGGCGACCGTCGCGGCCGACACGGCCGGCGCAGCATTCGGGCTCCACTGCCGGATGTACGTCAGCACGTGCGCGATATCGTCGTCGCTCATCGACTCCTTCCACGCCGGCATCGCGCCGTTGTACACCGCGCCCTTCACATGCACCGCACCACCGAGACCGTTGAGCAGGATGCGCACGATCGTCTGCTCTGGCCCGACCACCCACTCACTGCCGACGAGCGGCGGAAACGCGCCAGCAACCCCAAGACCAGTGGACTGATGACAGGCCGAGCAATTCGCTCCGAAGATGCGCTTGCCTTCCGCAATCGGATCGACAGGCGCCTTGGCCGACGTGTCACCGGCGGCACCGGCTGTCAGTCCGCTTTGTGCATACTCGACGTGCGTTTCCGTATCGAATGATCCGCCGCGCCGACCGATGTACCATCCGGCCCAGAACACGAGCGTAGCCACCGTCACCCACAGAAACCAGGGCACGTGCTCGTAGCCCTCTCCAGGATCGGCGAGCTCGCGCACGATCTGGCGATGAATCTGCTCGACATCCGATTCGGCATCATTGAACGCAGCGCGTTCCCGCGACGTGGGATCGGTCATGGCATCGTGTGTTCGCTGCGACCGCCGATCGAGCGCGCCGCAGGTTCGTCGCCGGTCGGCACCGGATACGTGCGCTTGAGCGACTTGAGGTACGCCACCAGCGCGTCCGCATCCGGCGTTGGCACGATCACCTTGCCCCGCGGCAGCTTCCCACCAGCGACACTGTAGAACGCTTCGCCCGGTTTGATCGACGAGGAATCGCGCACCGTGTACAGATACGGAAACGCCGGCATGATCGACCACGGCATCAGCGACCGCGGATTAAAAAGGTGCGTGTGATGCCACTGCTCGCTCGGCTGACGCACGCCGACGTTGATCAGGTCCGGACCGGTGCGCATCGTGCCCAGCTGATGCGGCTTGTCATACACGTAGTCCGACGGCACCGTCGCGCGTGGGCCCCAGCCACGTTCCTTGTCCGACGTGTAGACGGGATCGCGCACCTGCTGCGAATGACAATACACGCACCCTTCCGCGACGTAGACTTCGCGGCCGCGGGCCTCCTGCGCGGTGTACGGCGACAGCTGCTTCGGCACACGCACCTGTCCGATCATCGTATTCGGAATCACCACCAGCAGTGATGTCGCGAAGATGACGATCGCGAGCACACCGGTGATCAGCAACCAGATGCGCGTCACTTCACGCCTCCCAGAACGAACTTCGCCTTGTCGCGACGCGTGATGATCGGCGCCACTTCATGGAACGGTGGCAGCCCCTGACGCGGCTTCGCGCCGCGGAACATGAGGAACACGTGATACGCGAACACGCAGTGCCCGATCGTCAGCAGTGTTCCGCCAACCGACCGGCCGATGAGACCGGGCAGCATCGCTTTCACGACCTGTTCCCACGTCGTCGTCGGATCTGCCATCGCGACACCCTGAAACATGCCGGCCAGCGTCAGAGGCACGAGATACACAATCTGCCCGATGGCAACAGTCCAGAAGTGCCAGGAGATCAGTTTCTCACTGATCCATTCACGGCCGAGCAGTCGCGGCAGGATGTAGTAGATGCTGCCGAACATGATCATCGTCACGAAGCTGTACAGGCCCAGATGCGCATGGGCGATGGTGACGTGCGTGAAGTGCGTAAGGCGATTCACTTCGCGGAACGCCATGAACACACCCTGCAGCGACACCAGTGTGTAGGCCACTGATCCGAACACGATGAACCGCAGGGTCGGGCTGTAGCGCAGCGCACCGAAGCGCTTGTTGAGCGTCATGTGCTGGTTCACACCGACGGCCATCACCGGAATGATCATCAGCCCACTGGCCACGATCGAAGTCGTGATCATCCACGTCGGCAGCGGACCACCGATGAGATGATGCATGCCATTCAACGAGTAGAAAAATCCGAGCGTCCAGAAGCCGAGCAGTGACAGCTGATAGCTGTAGATGGGGCGCCCGAGAATTTTCGGGATGAAGTAGTACGCCGCACCGAGACAGACCGGCGTGAGCCAGAGCCCGAGCGCATTGTGCGCGTAGAACCAGTTCACCGCCGCACTTTCCACACCGGTGTAGGTGGGCCAGTTGCCGACCACGAAGATGATCGGGAACCAGATGAACGCCGCCATGATGTACCACACGCTCACATACAGATGCTCGACTTCGCGCATGGCGATGGTCGAGAGCAGACTGAGTCCGACGAGTCCACCACCGATCACGAAGAACGGATCGGCCCAGTAGCGCGGCATCTCGAGCCATTCTAGTCCATCGCTGTAGCCGGCCAGGATGCCGACAATGCCGAGCACCATGCCGATATTCCAGAAATACAATCCGGCTTCGGCGGCTTTCGGCACACGCAGTTCGGTGTGCACGAGGCGGGGAATGATCCACACGCTGACGCCGAGCATTGCGCTGCTCGCCCAGCCGTACGCCATCGCATTGAGGTGCGCGGTACGGATGCGGCCGAATGTGAGCGCCGGATTGCTCACCAGCCAGTCTGGCGTGTGTAGCTTGATGCTGGCGATCATCCCGAACACCGATCCCACCAGCAACCAGATCACGGCGAACGCGAACGCCCGAATGGCGACCTGACGGCTCGACGCATCGGCGCGCAGACGAATGTCGAGATTTTCCATGTCGGTCATCGGCGACGCGAGTTCGATGACTCTCGACGGTAGCGTGGCGCTCACGTCGTGCCTCCCCAGACACCAGGCGTCACGGCGACGTGTGTTGGTCCGAATTCCTCGACACGCTCAGCGCGCTGCGCTGGTGTTTCCCACGGACGCGTGACATTGAAATCGTCATCATCCATCGGCAGCAGTGCCTGCGCCTGAATGCGATCGAAGTGTCCCTTGCGCCAGGCCCACGCGAAGGCGGCGACGGTCAGCAGTCCGAGAATCGTAATCGCAAGTGTTACCGTGAGCGACGACGGAAGCATGTCAGGTCTCCCGATCGCGGCGGCGATCGAGGAATGGTGGAATCTCCGTCGACGCGTCCTCACGTCGGGCTGACCGGCGATCCATCGGCGCCACGACGACAGGTGTGTCGTCGGTCGTGAGCGGAAATCCTGCACTGGTCCAGCCTTGCACACCACCCGCCAGATTTTCGACGCTGTTTGCGCCTGCCATCAGCAACAGGCTGGCGGCGATCGCCGAGCGTCCGCCACTCGCACACATCGTGACGATCGTGCCGTCCGCCGGAAGCTCGCCGAGTCGATGAGGAAGTTCACCGAGCGCAATATGTAAGGCGCCGGGAAGATGGCCGAGTTCCCACTCGCTGCGATTGCGCACGTCGAGCACTAGCAGCCCGTCGCGACCGAGCGCGCCGGACAACGCGACCGGTGAGCGCTGCGCCACGATTTCCGTATCGACACCGATCAATGCGTCGTCTCCCACGCTGACACCGACGATGCGATCGTAGCCGATGCTCATCAACTCGCGCACGAGACGGACGCCGTGCGCTTCGGACGACGCAAGCAGCCACACATCAGTGCCGTAGTCGATGATCGAACCGAACCAGCTGGCGAAGGTGCGGTTCCCCGGGATGTTGAGTGAGCCGCGCATGTGCGCGTGGGCGAACTCTTCCGGCGGCCGCGCGTCCACGACGAGACCAAGGCGCTCGATCCACTGCTGCGCCTCGAAGCCGCTGCGATGCGGGATTTCCGGCAGACCGCCAAGCAGCGACGGCCCGTCACGATTGATCCGTTTCATGACGGCGAAATACGCCGGCGGATCAGGCTGGCCGCGCAACACTTCCTTCACGAACTCGTCTTCGGTCTGCGGCTGGAGTGCCCAGTTCACGAGGCGCTCATAGCCCAGCGTCGATTGTGGCACTGCTCCGAGCGCGCGACCGCAGGCGCTGCCCGCGCCATGACCGGGCCAGATCTGCAAGTAGTCCGGAAGTGTGGCGAGGCGTTGCAACGACTGATAGAGCGTGCGCGCACTGCTCTCCATCGTGCCCGCCTGATGCGCCGCGATTTCGAGGAGGTCTGGACGTCCGACGTCACCCACGAACAGAAAATCACCCGTCAGCAATCCCATCGGATGTTCGGTCGCGGCACCATCCGTGAGCGAAAAGCTGAGGTGCTCTGGCGTGTGTCCTGGCGTGTGCATCGCCGTGAGGCGCACATTGCCGATCGTGATCACATCCCCGTCCGCCAATTCCACGGCGTGATCACTCTCGGCGAAGCGATACCACCAATCCGCACCACCGCAGCCACTCAGGTAGAGCACGGCGCCAGTGCGGAACGCGAGTTCGCGCGCACCGCTGCAGAAGTCCGCATGGATATGTGTTTCAGTGACTGCCGCGATGCGCATGCCTTCGCGCTCGGCAAGCGCCATGTACTGATCGACGTCGCGCAACGGGTCCACCACGACTGCTTCACCGGTGGCCTGGCACCCGATGAAGTAGCTCGCCTGTGAGAGCGAGGCGTCGTAGAGATACTTGAAGAGCAATTGGACTCCTGAGGCGTGCGGGGCGAGGGCGTCGGCGCGCAACTGTCGCTGTGCCAGATTAGTCTGCCGCGGTCGGCACCGAAAGTTACCGCCGTGCCCGCTCTTCGCTGAACCGCTGACGTGCTACTCGGCCATCCGGGCACGCGCGCGCGCCACGATCGGCTGCAGGAGCGGATCCGCATCCTTCCATTCCCGCGCGAGGGCACCACACCACTGTTGTTTCTGCGGCGGAGTGTCGGCCAGTTCGCAGAGGAGGCGCAGCGCGCGATCGCGGAATTTCACGTCGATCCACATGCGGCGCGGATCCTGAGAATCCGCGAGCCGGGACAGCCAGACGCGGGCCGAGTCACGCTGGCCGAGATCGAAATACGCCTGGCCGAGATGCATCAGTTCCGGCATCGGCATGCGCATCGCGTCAGGGCCGAGCGGCAGCAGCAGGCGCAGCGCATCGGCAGGCCGATGTTCCGCGAGGAAAACCTGCGCCTCGAGGCTGGCGAGAATCGGCGATGACACCGGCGGCAATGCCCCGAGCCCTTTCTCGCGAATCGCCTCGGCGCGATACGCGTTGAACCTCGCGCGGCTCGCGCGTGCGTCGCCCGACAGAATGTGATCGAAGAGCAGGTTGAACATCGGTCGATCCTGCATGCGCCAGCGATCGACACCGGAGGCGGCGATGTACGCGCGAATACCGGTGAGAACTCCGGTGGTATCGCCCGTGTACCACGCCCGATCGAAGTACCGGGTGCGCGCCGCATCACCTCGTGCTTCGCGCTGGTGCATCGTATCCTGGCCCGCCAGCATGCGCGCATCCATCGCGTCGTTCACGGCCCACGATGCGTTGAGCATGCCGCGCATCTCGAGCGACGCCATCAGCGAACGTTCGATGCGCTCGCGCTGCCGCGGATCGATGTTTCCCGCCAGCTGCGCGCGCGCGCTGCGTTCCACCGCGGGCCAGTCCCGCTCCACACTCATCCACTGCAGGTCCAGGTCATCGAGGCGACGCCCCTCGGACTCGGACGTGAACCGTTTCCGCATCGCACTGCGAGCGGCCCGTGCGTCGTCGGTGCGACCGGTGCCGTACGCACCCCAGATGACCCACGGCCACGCCTCGAAGTTCGATGAATCCGCCGCGAGATACCGCGCCCCGTATTCCCGCACCCGTTCGTACATCCCGTCCTGCAGCGCGCTGTTGGCGAGGTTGTTGAGCGCGAAGGAATTCGTCGGCTGCTCACTGAGAATCGCCATGTAGGCCGCGTTCGCGCGTCCCAGATTCACCTCGACCTCGGTGAAGTATGCCGCTTCCGTGAGGCCGCGTTCGACCGGCGACAACCGGTCGCGCAGCTGATAGGCGCGCGCGATGGCGGCCTTGCCGCGCAGCATGCTCACGTTCGAATACTGGTGCTCCCCGGACATCAGCTTCACGCCGAGCCGTCGCCATGCCATCGCGAATGTCGAGTCGAGCGCGACGGCTTCCTCGAGCAGATGAATCTCGCGTCGCGTGCCGCGTCCTGAACTCACATCGTCACCGAGCCGGATCGCTTCGGTGTACTTGCGCAGTGCATCGATGGATGTCGTGGTGACGCGCTCCATCGGCTGCAGCGCTGTCAACGTGGTCGTCGACTCACCGAGCTTCTCACGGGTGCGGCGTGCGAGGCGACCGATGGCTGCGATCAGGTCGTCTTCACTCCCTGCCGTTTCCTGCGCCGCGCTTTGCTCGGCGCCGTCCGACGGCGAGACCAGTGCCGCACGCACGAGATATGTATTGCCCACCTTCTGAATGCGCCCTTCGACGACCACGGGCACCCCTTCACGCACGGCAATTTCGCGCGCCAGCGCGGCCGACACACGCGACGCCGTCGGCTTCTGCATCCGCTGCAGCGCGAGCGACGTGGCCCCCGGCGTCATCACGGTCACGATCTTCGATTCCTGCAACTCCGTGCGCAGCGCTTCCGACAACAGATCACCGAGCGTCGAATCGGCCGTGCGATTCTCGACGTCGGCAACGAGCACCGTCTGCGGCGCCGCGAATGCGACGACGGCCTGCGGTCCGGGCTTGCCGGACGTGAAGAACACCGCAGCCGCTGCCAGCGCGGCAACGGCAGCACCACCACCCAGCAGTCGCGCACGATTGCGCTTTGGCGCGACTGGAATCGGCAGTTCGATCGACCGCGTCGGCGTCCGATACGTATTGGTGATCGGCTCCGGCGGCGAGAGCGACATCTCCGACGTGAACCGCTGCTGCTCGAGTGCGTCGGCAAGGGCATCCGCCGTCGGCCAGCGCATCGCCGGATCTTTCTCGAGGCAGATCATGATCGTCGACGCCAGTTCGGGCTTCATCGGCGCCAACTGCTGAATCGGGACCGGCATCTGCGACACCTGCGCCACCAGCATGCGCGCCGCGCTCGGATCCGTGAACGGCGGCTTGCCGGTCAGCAGTTCGTACGCGACACACCCGAGCGCATAGATGTCCGCGCGTCCGTCGACGGTCGCATCACCGGCGGCCTGCTCCGGCGACATGTAGGCCGGTGTGCCGACCGCGAGTCCGGATGTTGTCAGGCCCGTGGAATCCGCGACGGCGGCCGTGAGCGCCTTGGCCACGCCGAAGTCCGCCACCACGGCATGGTTCTCGTGCAGCAGGATGTTGCCCGGCTTGATGTCGCGATGCACGATGCCTTTCCGATGTGCGGCGCCCAGTGCGCGCGCCACATCGATCAGCACCGGGAGCACGTCGCGCGCCGACATCACACCGCGCTGAATCCGCTCGCGCAGCGACTCCCCTTCGACGAACGGCATCGTGTACCAGAGCAGCCCCTCCGCCTCGCCGGCGGTGAGCAGCGGCACAATCATCGGGTGCTGCAGTCCGGCGGCCAGCTGCACTTCACGCCGGAAACGCTCGCGATTGACGCCAGCTGCCAGCTCGGGCGTCAGGACCTTGATCACGACTTGCCGGCCGAGCGCGACATCCGTGGCCAGAAACACACGGCTCATGCCACCGCCGCCGAGTTCGCGCACGACGCGATACTCGTCGCCGAGGGCGAGCTCGAGATGTTCCTGAAAGGATGCGGACACGGATAGGATTGAATTGCTCTCGGAGGAATCTATTCCTCTGACACTCCACTGACTACTTGGGTTGTCGTATCAGGTGCCCACTCAGGTGCTCTCGGCCGCGCCGTCACGCGCCTGGCCTTGCTGCGCTGCGACGGTGCCCTTGCGTTCGAGCTTGCCCCATCCGACAAGCCCCCCGCGTGCCGCCGCAATGAAGGATTTCACGACGACCCAGTACATGATCTGCCGGTACGCAAAGCGCTGGATGAGAATCAGCCACGTCAAGCGACGCTCCTCGTCCGGCTCGAGCAGGAATGCGATCACCGCCGCGACCCAGTCCATCAGCAGGAAGACGAGATAGATCGCCGCCAGCTGAATGCCGGTGTGCCACGCGAACGTCGCACCGTGCTCGAGATACGTGACCCAGACGCTCACCACGCTGAACACGAAGATCAGGTCGGCGAGGGGCGAAATCGCCGTGAAAAAGAGCTGAAACAGCACGGTGTTCGGCATCGCGATGAGGCCCAGCGTGCCGTATTTCGCGCGCAGGATGGTGGCGCGGTGTTTCCAGGCGCACTGCAGCGTGCCGAAGCTCCAGCGGAAGCGCTGCTTGAGCAGCGTGGCGAAGGTGTCCGGCGCCTCGGTCCACGCGATGGCGCGTTCGGCGTAGGCGATCCGCCAGCCGCGCTTGCGGAGTTCGATCGTCAGGTCCTGATCCTCCGCCAGCGTGTCGTGTGTGAAGCCACCGGCCTCGATCACGACGTCCCGACGCCACGCACCCACGGCACCCGGTACGACGGTGATGCAGTTCAGCAGATCGAACGCACGCCGGTCCACGTTCTGACTGGTGACGTATTCGAGTGCCTGCCAGCGCGTCACGAGATTGAGTCGGTTGCCGACTTTCGCATTGCCGGCCACCGCGCCGACCCGCGGATCGCGCAGCGGATTCACCAGTTCGGCGATCGTCTGCGGTTCGAAGACCGTATCGGCGTCGAGGCAGATCACGATGCTTCCACTCGCGCGCTGAATGCCGTAGTTGAGCGCACTCGCCTTGCCACCATTCGCTTTCGTGAACACCGTGACACGCGCATCGCCATCGAACGCCGCTTTCGCCACGGCACCGGTGCCATCCGGTGACCCATCGTCCACGACGACAACATCGAGCAGACCCGCATACTTCTGCGACAGCAGACTGTGAATCGTCTTCTCGATAACCTTCGCTTCGTTGTACGCAGGGACAATCACCGAGACATGCGGTGTGTAATCCATCACCGGCTTCGCGCGCCGCGAGGATCGGATGCGATGCGCGATCGCCAGACTGAGCACGAACGCGAGCCGCAGCGCGCCGAGAACGACCGCAATGATGAAGATCCACTGCAGGCCCGCCTGCGCCGCCCCGAGCGTGAAGAAGGCCGCGAGCGTCAGGTTGCGTGACGTGGCACTGGACGTTGGCAATGGTGGCATCGCCTGATCGCGCGTCAGGCCAATCAGCTCTGACAGCAGCACGACGGTGTCACCACGCGCCTGCAACGAGTCGATCAGTGGGCCGATCGCCGCGACGGTCTGGCTCCGATCTCCGCCGCTGTCGTGCAGCAGAACCACGTTGCCCTTGTCACGCGCGTCGAGCACGTTCTCGACGATTTTCTGCGGGCCGGGCTCGAGCCAGTCATCGGAATCGACGTGCAGACCCACCGTCACGTAGCCCAGTGAATTCGCCAGGGACACCGGGCCCAGCTCGTCAGGCGTCGTCGGCTCGGCGTCTCCGAAATACGGCGGACGGAAGAGTGCCGTCCTGCGATTCGTGACCGCTTCGATCAGGCGTTCGGTCGCATCGAGCTCGAGCCGCGTGATGAAGTTCGGCGTGACGGCGAGATTCGGATGGGTGAAGGTATGATTGCCGAGCTCATTGCCTTCATCCATGATGCGGCGCACGAGCGGGATTTCGCGCAACGCATTGCTGCCGATGACGAAGAATGTGCCGTGGACACCGCGCGACTTGAGCGTGTCGAGGATCGCCGGCGTCCAGCGTCCGTCCGGCCCATCGTCGAAGGTCAGCGCCACCTTGTGCTTCGCTGCCGACCCGGCGCGCTCGATCACATACGGTGACGGCAGGCCAGTCCACTGCACGCGCGTGATCAGCTCCGTGTTCTTGTTCACGCCGATGGTGCGCGCGCCAAAGGTCGGCTCCGACTCGACGCGCAGGATTTCGCCATTGCCGTTGAACTCCACGTCATAACCTGGCGCCACCTGCGCCAGATCCCGCACGGGATCGGGCACCTGTTTCGCACCGATCACATTCCAGAGCGACGGATCCTCGGCACCGAGACGCCAGAGTGCGACACCACGCGCGCCGAGTCCGACGGCGGCAGAGAGTTCGTTCCACGCCGTCGTCGCATCGAGAAACCAGACCTGATGATCCACGGAGTCCGGGTCGGTCCAGGTCGCGACCGGGTTGAGCGACGGTGACGTGAACGCGATGGTGCCTTTGTGCTCGCGCACCGCACGCATGACTTCCGCGAACGTCGCCGCTTCGGCCGGCCGTTTGTCGCCGGTGTCGTCCCAGTGATAGCCATACGTGCCGATCGCAAAAATCGCCTTCGCCCGCGGGATCAGCGTCAAGGCACGCACCGCACTTTCATCATACCAGCTCTGACTCGCCACCGGCCCCGGATCCCCAGTCGCGTAGTGCTCGTCGTACAACATGTCGATCACGTAGTCGGCATTGCGGCCAGCATCGCGGAACTCATCGTCGCTCGCATCGGACGCCACGGTCTGCAGCGTCAAGCCGGAGACGCCATGCATCGCAGTTTGCAGATCATGCACGAACGTCGACAACAACACGCGTGATGAATCATCCACGCCTTCGATGTCGACGGCGATGCCGGCCAGCGCGTATTTCTTCACACCGGCAACCAGGCTCGCGATCACCAGCGCGCGATGCTCTGCTGTGCTCAGCATCCGGTGCGCTCGCTTCTTGTCGAACGTGTGCAGCACCGGATCGACGTTCGTGAGCATCGCGAACAGACGCGGGCGCTGCTCAGGCGGCAGCGTCTTCACGAGACCGAGTACATCCTTCCGCTTCGTGTCACCGAGATTGAAGGTGACCGATGTTCCGCTGTCGCTGAGAAACGCCCACTCGCCGACCACCCAGTCCATCTCGCGTGCGTGTGCCTGCAGTGCGAAGAACGAGTTGTCGTCCCAATTCACATAGAAGCCGAGCACGATCGGACTGCTGTCCGACGACTGACGGGTGGACATCGGCACGATCGATTCCGGCCGAGGGCCCCGCACGACCGGTGCCACGTGATGCTCGGCGAGCGCCGACAATAGCCGTTTGCGGGCCTCGAGACGCGCCGGATCCTTTCGTCGGTTCGGGATCCGCGGCAGTTGTGCTCGGGCCACTGCCTCAGGTTGCCACGTTTTCGGCAACAGCGGCGGCACCAGCACGGACAGGATCAGAATCAGGGCCAGCAGCGTGCTCCCCACGCCGACGCCGAGTGCCGCGCCACGCAGTGTGCGCCAGCGTCTCCCGCTCGGATCAGAAAAAACAGGCGGGATGTTGGGCCGGACGTCGTTCGGGTCGTGCGGGTCCTGGGGAGTTTGCATCTGTCGATGAGGATACACGCCCTCCGCGGAAACGGTCGTCGCGTGACGCTTCCCGTCACCTTATGCTTGGGCTTCCACTCTGTGTCGACCGAATGAGCCCGCTGCTTGAGGTGTCCTGCATGACGCGTTTGCCCGCCGCTGCCCTGCTCCTGGCCGTCAGTCCACTCACCGCGGCGGCCCAGGCGTCCCAGCCCGCCGCTCCGGCGCAGGGCATCGCCTCGCTCCAGATCCTGCCGCGAGAGCGCACCATGCGCGCCCGCGACACGATGCGCCTCCATGCCCGCGCCCTCGACGCGCAGGGCAACGAGGTACCGGGCGCAGCGATCCGCTTCATCGCTGCCGGCGGACGCTTCGAAGGGTCGGTGCAGCCAGACGGCCTCATCCAATCGGGCTCGACGGGCACAATTCCGGTCCGAGTCTCGGCGACCCTCATCGGCCAGAAGCCGATCACCGAGTCGCTCGAGATCAAGATGGTGCCCGGCCCGGCGCATCACATCAATGTCAGCAGCACCGTCGCGACGCTCGCGATCGGCCAGCGCATGCACTACGTCGCGACGGCATTCGACGACGGCGATGACCGCCGCGACGATCGCGTGCTGTGGACCAGCAGCAATCCGGGCATCGTCCAGATCACGCGCGAAGGCCTCGCCAGCGCAGTGGCGGCCGGTTCGGCGAAGCTGATTGCCACCGCCGGCGCGGTGAAGAAGGAGATTCCGATCACAGTCGCAGCCCGCCGCATCGCGTCGCTCGAAGTCTCGCCCTCGTCGGCCGATGCGCGCACCGGTGACGTGGTGCATTTCACCGCCAAGCCGAAAGACGCGACCGGCAAAGCCATCGATGGCCTGACGCCGACGTGGAGCTTCAGCCCGGGTCAGGGCATCATCGGCGCTGACGGCGGCTTCGTGGGCTATGAGCAGGGCACGTACACCGTGACCGCGAGTTTCGGCGCCAAGTCGGCCGAAGCGACCGTCACACTCAGTGCCCGCGATGTGCGTCGACCGCTGGAAGTGGTGGGCCGCTCGGCGAAGAAGGGTCACACGACCGAAGAAGTCTGGATTCACCCGAACGGGAAGGTCGCCTATCTCGGGTCCGGTGGCGGCGGTGATGTGTTCTACACCATCGACATCTCCGATCCAGCGAATCCGGTCGTCACCGACAGCATGGTGCAGAACACGCGTCGCGTGAACGACCTGATGACGACGCCCGACGGCAAGTTCCTGATCAACACGCGCGAAGGCGCCGCCGATCGCAAGAACGGTTTCGTGATCAGCAGTCTCGCCGACCCGCTGCATCCGGTGAAGATCGCCGAGTTCACGGAAGGCATGACGGGTGGTGTGCACTCCGCGTTCGTGTACGCGCAGCCGAAGTACGGCACACATGTCTACGCCACCAACGATGGCACGGGCGCCTTCCACATCATCGACATCAGTGATCCGTACAAACCGAAGCAGGTCGGCATGTGGGTGTCACCGCGCCCGGATGCTGGGCGCTCGCTGCACGACGTCGATGTGCAGGATGGTCTCGCGTACCTGAGCTACTGGAACGATGGCCTCGTGATCCTCGACGTCGGCAACGGCGTCAAGGGTGGCTCGCCATCGAATCCGGTGCTGGTGATGCAGTACAAGTACGATCTGAACGACATGTATCGACAGGTGGAACTGGCCGGTGGTCCAGGCTTCATTCGCGGCACACACACGGCGTGGCGTCACAAGAACTACGTCTTCATCGCTGACGAAGTGTTTCCCGCGAGCGGTGTACAGGGTGCCAAGGATGCCTCGGCGGGTCGTGCGTATGGTCGCCTCCAGGTGATCGACGTGGCTGACTATGCAAATCCGAAGCCGGTGGCGTTCTACGAGCCGGAGTTCGGCGGTGTGCACAACATCTGGATCGCCGGCGACACACTCTACATGGGCGCCTACAACGCCGGCTTCCGCACCTTTGATATCAGCGGTGAGCTGCGCGGCGACCTGCGCGCACAGCAGCGTGAGATGTCGCACCTCAACACCGCCGACATGGATGGCTTCGTGAAGAATGCTGCCATGACGTGGGGCGTGGTGGTGCGCGATGGCCTGGCATATGTGAATGACATGTACAACGGCCTCTGGATCGTGCGGATGAAGCCGAAACGAGGTATCACGCCGTGATGTCGGTCAGGCGCACTGCCCTTGCTCGCGTGATTGCGCTGCTCACGTTCGCAACGCGCGTGCGCTGCGCGGGCAGTGTGCTGCTCGGCGTGTCGCTGGTGGCACCGATGCGGGCGCATGCGCAGCCGCAGGCACAAAAGCCAGCGCCTGCCGCACCGGAGCGCACCTACACGATCGCTGTCGCGAGTGAAGCGACCGACGAAATTTCGATCATCACGTTCGGACCGAGTGGTGCATCGATTCAGACGAAGGTGCCGATCGGGTTGAGTGCCACCGATCCCGATGGCCCGCACGGCGTGACCGTGTCACCGGATCATCAGTTCTACTACGTCTCCACCGCGCACGGCACACCGTACGGCAGCCTCTGGAAACTTCGGACCAGTGACAACACCATCATCGGTCGTGTGACACTCGGCAACTTCCCCGCCACCGCGCAGATCACGCCCGAAGGTCACCTCGCCTTCGTGGTCAATTTCAATCTGCACGGCGACATGGTACCGAGTGACGTGAGTGTGGTGGGCGTGGACGATATGGTCGAAGTGACGCGTGTGCCGACCTGCATCATGCCGCATGGTTCGCGCATCAATCCACAGGGCACGAAGCACTATTCGGCGTGCATGATGGATGACATGCTGGTCGAAATCGACATCGCGACGTTCACGGTCGGCCGCCACTTCCTGCTCACGAAGGGCAAGGAGAGGGGTATGGCGGGTCCGCCGATGGTGATGCCCGGCGGACCGGCGCATGACATGTCCGGTCATGGCATGACGGCGCCGGCGGCTGGCGACCCGACCTGCTCGCCGACATGGGCGCAGCCGTCGAGTGATGGCAGTCGTATCTACGTCGCGTGCAACAAGACCAGCGACATCGTCGAGATCGACGCGACCACGTGGCAGATGCTGCGCCGCATTCCAACGGGCAATGGCGTCTACAACCTCGCCACCACCCACGACGGTACGAAGCTCATCGCTACAAACAAGCGTGGCCAATCGGTGAGCATCATCGAGCTGCCGAGCGGTAAGGAACTGGCGCGCATTCCCACGAAGCGCAAGGTCGTGCATGGCGCGGCGGTCTCGGCCGACGATCGCTACGTCTTCATCTCTGTCGAAGGCATCGGCTCGGAGCCGGGCACGGTCGAGATCATCGATCTCCGCACGCTCACGACCGTTGCGACAATCGACGTCGGGCAGATGGCCGGCGGCATCGACGTCTTGCGGTAGTTCTCAACTGTTTGTCTCACGCAGAGCAGCGGAGCAGCAGAGGCTCGACTCTCCGCTCGCGTTCGGGAAACTGCAACTGCTTGTCTCGCACAGAGGCACAGGGGCACAGAGAATTCGCTCGCGATCGAACTGAAAAGTTTTCACGCGGGGCCCGCGGGGGACGCGGGGAAGTGCCACTGCACTGCTTTGGAAACTTCTTCGCGCGAGCGCAGTTTCAAACGCTTTTGCTTTTCCCCGCTCCCCCCGCGGGCCCCGCGTGAAAACTTTTTCCATAAACGCGGTAGAACGCCAGAGTCCTCTGCTGCTCCGCTGCTCTGTGTGAGACATGCAGTTTCGTAGGGGTATCTGATACGTTTCGATCAGCGCGCACGGCACCCTCCGGTGATGCAGTCAGCGCGCGTTTTCCTCGAATGAATTCTGCCTGATGCGTGGTGCTCCGGTCCTGCCGAGCGCTCGGCTCCTGAGCGCTGTGGTCATCTGTCTTGTTTCGGCCGTGCTGTGCACCTGGCTGGTGCGGCAGCCGCCGTGGCTTGGCCTTGGCTTCGAGCAGACGGCGGCGGGCGCGACACTGCGACTCGCATCGGTCGATGCAGTGGACCTCGCACATGGCGCGCAGGCTGGCGATTCGCTGATGGCGATCGCAGCGGACGGTGGTCAACCGTTTGCGGTCGAGCCGCGCGACCTGCTCGAGGAGCCGGACTTTCTCGATACGTGGGCGGAAGAAGACGCGTTCTACGCACGACAGACACGCCTCACGGAGATACTCGGCGCATCGTCCGTCCTGCTCACACTCCGCGACAAGAGCAACACGGTGCGGACCGTCACAGTCGCACCGCGTGCACGACCGCTCGGCAGCCTGCCGCTGATCTTCTGGCTGCAGCTGTTGTTCGGCGCCGCCGGCATGATCATCGGCACGTGGGTCTGGGCGTTGCGTCCCGCTGACTGGGGACCGCGTGCGTATGCAATCACTGGCGCCTGTTTCCTGATCTTCGCGCACGCCGCCGCGATCTACAGTGCGCGTGAACTCGCATTGCCCGGCACACTCTTTCGTGCACTGAGTGCGGTAAACCACTTCGGCGCGATTCATTTCGGCGCGGCACTGAGCGCGTTGTTCCTCGTCTATCCGCTGCGACTGGCAAGCAGTCGCGTGCCGCTGATGCTCGGCGCTGGCGCGTTCCTCTGGTGGCTGGCGTGCGTGACGCGAGTTGCACCCGATCAGGACTGGGGATCGCGATTCCCCGTGATGACCGCGATGCTGCTGGCGATCGTCATCTCGGTCGTGCAGTGGCGGCGGACGAAAGGTGATCCCGCGGCGCGCGCCGTGCTGCGCTGGTTCGCGGTGAGTGTGCTGACCGGCTGCGGCGCGTTCATCGGGCTCACGGCACTTGTCAGTTCGATCGGCGGATTGCCGCCGATTCCGCAGGGATATGCGTTCGGGTTCTTCGTGCTGATGTACGCCGGGCTCGCCGTTGGATTGCGCCAGTATCGCGTGTTCGATCTCGATCAGTGGGCGTACCGGATCCTGTTCTGGGGGCTGCT
>JANLPZ010000145.1:0-17725 GCA_031367535.1 Gemmatimonadaceae bacterium | reverse complement strand
TACGGCGAATGGTGGATGCGCGCCAACACCGGCGACTGGGGTGGCGGAGACTATCGCGACATCATGACCGGCACCGATGAAGTGGTGCGTCTCGGTGTGGCGGATCCGCAGAAGCTCGCATTCGAAGGCTGGAGCTACGGCGGCTACATGACGAGTTGGGTCGTGTCGCAGACGACGCGCTTCAAGGCCGCGATGATGGGTGCCGGTTTGCCGTCACTGCTCTCGATGGCCGGCACGACGGACATCCCCGGCTACATCAACACCTTCTTCGGCGATCCGCAGTACGATGGCTCGATCATCAACCCGAACATCCGCAAGTATCTCGAACGCTCGGCCATCAGCTACAGCAGTCGTATCACCACGCCGCTGTTGATTCTGCATGGTGGGAATGATGAGCGTGTCCCGATCGGGCAGCCGATGGAGTTCTATCGCGCGCTCAAGGATCGGGGCAAGGCGGTGGAACTGGTGTTCTATCCGCGCGAAGGACATGGGTTGTCGGAGTACTATCACCAGGTCGATCGGATGAAGCGCGAGTACGAGTGGATTTCGCAGCATACGCTCGGCGCGACGAAGGTGACGGTGCAGCCGTAGCGGTCGAGCGTGAGGACGGCAACGTAGATCACGATGTTCATGAGGGTCAGAGTCCTTGAATTGTCGAGGACTCTGACCCCATGATTTTTCAAGCACTCTGACCCCTTGCACGGACCAAGTCAACGCAACTAACAGGCAGCCATCACGACACCCACCGTCACGTCCTGCACGTGAAAGCGCATCCAGGTGTGGATGAGCCGCGTGGCGTCGACATGGTGCAGAGCACCCGCGCGGCTCGACTGCGTGCTCTGGACGTAGAACACTTGCCGCACTTGCGTGAAATCCGCGAGGTCAGGCTCGATCAAGATGCTTCGCGCGATCGACGTCTTCGATGCCGCCTCCGCCGCCTAGCTGATGGCGTACCGTGCGGGCTTCGGCTGCACGCAGGCGTGCCGCATCATACACGTCGTCCGGCACAGTAACTGTGATGTTCGCCACAGTAACACAGCATCAGCGTCGTCGAAGTCTGTCAAAAGCCGACGAGTTGAAGGTCTTGACAAGAAAAACTGTCAAGGCTACACTCCCTCCATGCTCGATATCCAAGTCATCGATGACCCGGCCACAGCCACCGTTGCTCTCGAACCGGTCCGCAGCCGCCTGCTCTTCGAATTGGCCGCCCCTGCATCGGCCGCGACACTGGCCACCCGCGTCGGCCTGACTCGGCAGAAGGTCAACTACCACCTCAACTCGCTCGAGGCGCACGGACTCGTGCAGCTGGCTGAGGAACGGAAGTGGGGTGGGCTGACAGAACGGCTGCTCGTCGCGACGGCCACGTCGTATGTCGTCTCACCGGGTGCGATGGGACCGGTCGCGGTGGACCTGAATCGTGCAATGGATCGGCTGTCCGCGAATTATCTCATCGCACTTGGCGCACGCGTCGTGCGCGAGGTCGGCGATCTCGTTCGGCGCGCGAGTGAGGCGGGCAAGCGCCTCGCAACGCTGTCAGTGGACGCCGAAATTCGCTTCCGGTCGGCGAAGGACCGGGCCGCATTCAGCCACGAACTCACCGCGGCCATCGCCGTGCTCGTGTCGAAGTATCACGATGAATCCGCCGAAGACGGACGCACGCACCGCCTGCTGGTTCTGGCGCACCCTTCCTCACAGAAGTCCGATTCCAAGGAGCCAACATGAGCGTGAACGTTGAACTTTCCGGACGACGTTCGGTGCACGTCGAATTCGAAGTGCCCGGTACGCCGGAAGAAGTCTGGCACGCCCTCGCCACCGGTCCTGGTATTTCGTCCTGGTTCGTGCCGACCGAGGTCGAGGAACGCGACGGCAAACCTGTCGCAGTGAAGTACTTCTTCGGCCCGGGCGTTGAAATCCCCTCGGTGGTGACGGCCAGCGACAAGCCGCGGATGTTCGCCCAGGAGGCAGCCGGCTGGACCCCGGACTCGCCACCGATGGCGACCGAGTGGCGCATCGAAGCGCGCAGCGGTGGGGGCTGCATCGTCCGCATTGTGCACAGCCTGTTCGCCAGCACGGACGATTGGGACAACCAGCTGGAAGGCGCCGCGTCGGGATGGTCCGGTTTTCTCAGCATTCTGCGGCTCTATCTCAAGCATTTCAGCGGCCAGCGTTCCGCGATCATGCAGGTCACGACGCCCGTCGAGAGTTCGGAGGCGGAGGCGTGGGAAGCATTGACCGCTGCGATGGGCGTGACGGGTGTGAGTGTTGGCGAGCGTTGGACGACACCCGCCGGTGTCTCACCGCTCAGCGGGGTGGTGGAGCTTGTGACCGAGAATCCATACGACGCGCTACTGCGCCTCGACACGCCGGGACCGGGCATTGCGGCCCTTGGCGCCGTTACCTATCCCAGTGGTGATCGCGTCGTGGCGATGAACTTGTACATGTATGGCGATCAGGCGGCCGCCACCGTCGCCCGGGAGAAGCCATTGTGGCAAGCGTTTCTCGAAGAGCGCTTCCCGGTGCCGGCAGCGACGAGCGAGGGCGAATAGGAATTCCCGCTGTCACCGTCGTCCTGCGCTATTGTTTCGCCGGATACTGCGGAACGTCCACTCACGCACGTGACTCGCGAGTCTGCCGATGACGCTCGACCTCCGGTACGTCCTTCGTTCGCTGTTGCGCGCCAAGGTGTTCACGATCGCGGTCGTCCTCACGCTCGGTCTCGGTATCGGCGCCAACACCGCGATCTTCTCGGCAGTCCGTGGCGTGTTTCTGCGCCCGCTGCCGCACGCCGATGGTGATCGCCTCATGTACCTGCGCCACCACACGGTGAATCAGGGACAAACGAACGTCGCCTTCTCGGTGCCGGAGATCAACGATTTCCGGACACAGTCGCGCACGATGCAGCAGATCGCCGAGTACTCGCCGCTGACGCTGTCATTGCTCGAGACGACGGATGCGTCGCAGATCGAGGTTGGTCTCGTGACGGGCAACTATCTGAGCGTGATGGGTCTCAAGCCGATTCTGGGTCGCCCGTTCACATCAGGCGATGATGGCGCTGGCGCTGCGCCGGTCATCATGCTCGCGCACGCATATTGGCTGGCGCATTTTGCCGGCGATCCGAAAATCGTCGGGCAGACGATGCGCATCAGCAAACGCGCGGTCGAGGTGATCGGGGTGCTCGAGCCGGCACCATTCTTTCCCGGCAGAATTGATGCGCTGATGAACATGTCGATCAGTGAGCATCACGTCAGCGCGATGATGGTGCAGGGGCGGTCGCACCGGATGACGGAGATGATCGCACGACTGGCGCCAGGCGCGTCGGTGGATCAGGCGCGTCAGGAAATCGGCATCATCACGCAGCGCCGGAACGCGCAGTATCCGGAGTCGTACGAAAAGGCCGCACGCTACACGGTGGAATTGACGCCGTTCAAGGAAATTCTGGGGCGCGATGCACGACTCATGTTGTGGATGCTGATGGGCGTCGCGTCGCTCGTGCTGGTCATCGCGTGTGCGAATGTGGCGAACCTGACACTGATGCGTGGCGTGCGACGCGAGCACGAGATGACAGTACGTGCCGCACTCGGCGCCGGCGCGTCACGACTGCGTCGGTTGTTGATCGTGGAAAACCTTGTGCTGGCCGGTGCTGGAGCATTGCTCGGACTGCTCGTCGCGTTCGCCGGTGTCGGCACGTTGTCGACCTTCGTCGCGCGGTTCTCGCCGCGCGCGGACGAAATTCACGTCGACTGGATGGTGCTGGCGTTCACCGCGCTGCTTGCCGTGATCATCGCGTTCCTGTTGTCATTTGTTCCGCGCGTTGGCGCAGAACACACGCTCGGTGCCGGCTTGGCCGCCGGCAGCGTCAAGACCAGTGGCAGCGGTCGACGCAAGCGGTTGCAGCAGGCGCTCGTAATCACACAGGTGGCCGTGTCGATGGTGCTTCTCTCAGGTGCGGGCTTGTTGGTGCGCTCGATGCAGCACCTCGCGGCGGTCGATCCGGGGCTCAACCCGAAGAACGTGCTGACGATGGAAGTGCCGCCCGACTTCACGTCGATCACCGACATTTCCAAGGCCGCGCGACGGTATGAGGCAATGCAACGTGCGCTGACCGCACTGCCAGGTGTCGAGGTCGTGGGTCTTGGTTCCACCGTCCCGTTGCGCGCGAGCCAGATCCAGCTCGAGATCAAGGCCGAGTCGCGCACGATCGAGAATGGTGCGACACCGACGGCGGAGTATCGCACCGCTGATCCGGGCTACTTTCGCGCCGCGGGAATTCCGTTGCTCGCGGGCCGCGAATTCACGGCCGGCGATGCGGCGACGTCGGGCAAGGTCATGATTCTCAACAAGACACTCGCCGATAGACTCTTCGCGGATGTCGATCCGATCGGGCGACGCGTGGCGTGGACCGGTGACGTGCTGAAGTTCATCGGCATCCCGGAGAACGATTGGCGCACCGTGGTTGGAGTCATGCGCGACACGAAAGACGGTGGACTCGATGCGAAGCCAATGCCCGTCGCATTCCTGCCGGTGGCGCAAGCAGAATTCCCGCCCGGAGGACTCGTCATTCGCAGCACCGTCGATCCCACCGGGCTGACCAACGCGGCACGTGCGATCGTGCGATCGATCGCCCCCGATCAACCGATCAAGAACGTGTTGTCGCTCGAGGCCGTGCGCGACGAAAGTATCGGGCCGCGTCGGCTCAATGCGCTGCTCCTGGGCGGGTTCGCAATCCTCGCCCTCGTCATCGCCGCGATCGGGATCGCCGCAGTTCTGGCATTCAACGTCAGTGCGCGCACCAACGAGATCGGCATCCGGATGGCGCTCGGTGCGGCGCCGGGCGCGGTGACGACGATGATCCTGAAGGAGGGCTTCCTGCTGGTGGGGCTTGGCCTGCTGGTCGGTGTGGTGAGTTCGCTGGCGTTGTCACGCACCATCCACAGCTTCCTCTTCGGCGTCGCCTCGCGTGATCCGGTCACGCTGATTGTCGTCGCGGTCACGATGAGCGCGATCGGGTTGGTGGCCTGCTGGATGCCGGCTCGCAAGGCGAGCCGGATCGATCCGAGCGAGGCGTTGCGGGCGAGCTGAGAATGGACATGAGTTCTGGGGCAGGCGCGGCGGCGCTCGTCCCGGGTGTCTTGTGTCGATCGTCCTGCCATGCGTGCTCCTCGCCGCGGCGGTGCTGTGCTACGACGCGAGGTCTTGCGCGACGTGGCGGCGTGGCGTGATCAGCGCGCGTTATAGCCGTTCACCGGTCCGCCGTTGAAGAAGGCCGCCGGGGTCATGACGCCGTCCTGCTTGAAGACGGTACCGTTCTTCAGTACGAACCGCACGTCACGAAGGGCATCGATGTTCTGCAGCGGGTTACCGGTCACGGCGATCAGGTCGGCGAACAACCCCACCTTGATCAGGCCCCGCGTCGCGGTGGTCTCGCTGACTTCGTACCCCGTCACCGTCATGGCGCGCAGGATATCGGGCGCGGGAATTCCCGCAGCCTTCCACGTTTCCACGAACTCGATCGCCACTTCACCGCGCGTCTTGCCCGGCACGTAGTAGTCCGCGTCGGTCGAGAACGTGATCGGCACCTTCGTTTCCCATGCATTGCGCAGCAGGGCGACCGTGTTCCGGTACCGCACGTCGGTCGTGTGACCCACGAGCGAGATCGGCGTCTCGGTGCCGGCGCGGAAAATGTGCTTCTGCGCCATGATCCGGTGAATCGTGTCGTTCATGCCGTTGTCGTGCGCGATGGACCAGATACCTGCATCGACCGCGCGATGCGCGCCGGCAACGGTCTGCACGTGGCCTTCCACCTTCAGTCCGGCCTTCGCCGCTTCACTGATCACCAGCCGGATTTCATCCGTGGTGTAGCCCCACGGTTTGCAGTCGACGCAGATCTTGATCACGCGCGCGCCAACGAGCGCATTCTGGCGGACCGCCTTCACGATTTCATCGGGGGTGTCGGCCTCCAGATATTCCGGATAGACGATCTTCCGATCGAACGCCATTTCAGGATTCGGCGAGAACTGTCCTCCCATGCCGCCGATGATCAATCCGGACGGAATCAGCGTCGGGCCGGGCACCCAGCCCTGTTCGATTGCACGCCGCAACGCGATGTCCGCGTAGCGACCGTTGTTGCCCATGTCGCGTACGATCGTGAATCCGGACGCGAGCATCTGGATGCCGTTCGACACCGCCTGAATCGCGCGAAGCGGCGTGTCATCGAGAATCGTCGTCAGGTAATAGCTGTTCCGTTCCGGCACTTCCTTGTACGTGAGCGCGAGATGGTTGTGCGCGTCCACGAGGCCAGGGACGACCGTGAGCGCGGACAGATCGATCACCGCCGCCCCGGCCGGAATCGAGACATTCGCACCCACAGCCGTGAAGCGTCCATTCTGCACCAGGATGATCTGGTTCGTGGCAATGGTTCCCGATGCCGGATCGACGAGTCGTCCGGCCTTGATGGCGGTGATGGGCGCAGCGGCCACCGGCGCTTGCGCGGCGAGTGTCGCCGTGGCGCTCGACAGGCCCCAGGCGGTGATGAGGGTGCGGAGTATCATGGTATGTGCGATGGTGAGAGAAAGTGGCCGTCGTGCTGCGTGTGCAGAAACGAAAGCACCACTGCGTTGAACGCGGCCGGACTCTGCCGCGGCGATCCGTGGCCGGCCTGCGCAATGACCGAGTGGATGGCCAATGCGACCATCATCGTACCGATCCTCACGCTTCAGAGCCGAAGCGCAGCAGTGCGCCTTCCTTCCGATACCATCATATCGCCCGCTGATTCAACTGCTCCACGGCGTGCGCCGCTGCTCGCGCCGTGAGCGCCATGTACGTAATGCTCGGATTCTGGCACGCGCTGCTCGTCATGCAGGCGCCGTCGGTGACATAGAGATTCGGTACCGAGTGCGCGCGGTTGTGCGCGTCGAGCACACTGGTCTTCGGGTCACGTCCCGTGCGGGCCGTGCCCAGTTCATGGATGCACAGCCCCGGCTCGGCGCCGTACTCGCCTGCCTTGTGGCTGTCGTGTGTCGTGATGACGCGGCAGCCTGAGGCCTCGAGCATCGCAGCGGCCTGCGCGACAGCATCCTTGCGCATCGCAAGTTCGTTCGGGCCCCAGGTGCATTTCACGCGCAGCAGCGGAACACCCCAGCGGTCCTTCTGCGTCTGGTCGAGTAGCGCGTAGTTGTCATCGCGCGGCAAGGTCTCACCCCACGCGCCCATGTACGCGTGCCACGGCCCCGGGTCGTGCAGCTGATGCTTGAGATCGACACCGATGCCGCGCGCGCTGGCGCCGCGAGACCAGCCTTCGCGGCTGACTGATCCCTGGTGTCCGTAGCCGCGCACAAACCCGAGTCTGTCGGAGTCGGGGCCCGCGAGATTGCGGTAGCGCGGGACATAGTATCCAGTTGGTCTATTACCCTCGTAGTATCGGTCGAGCAGTCCGGGGATTTCGCCAGCCGCACCCACCTGATAGTGGTGATCCATCAGGTAATGACCCAGGGCGCCGCTGTCGTTGGCGATGCCGTCAGGGAAACGCGTGCTGGTGGAATGCAGCATCACGCGTGTGGTGCCGAGCGTGCTCGCGCAGAGGAACACCACGCGCGCGCGAACTTCGTGCAGCTCACCGCTGTCGAGATCCACGTACCGCACACCCGATGCGCGCCCACTCGCATCGTCGTACATCACGCTGTGCGCCATGGCTCGACTTCGCAGCGTGAGCTTGCCGGTGAGCCGCGCTGCCGGCAGCGTCGACGACAAGCTCGAGAAGTATGAACCCGTCGAGCAGCCGCGTTCACACGGACCGCAGTAGTGACACGCGGCGCGGTCGCCGATCGGTTTGGTGAGTACGGCGACACGTCCGATGGTCAGGTGACGACCGGGGAAGTCGCGAGCGATGGCATCGCGTAGATGCACCTCGCCGGCGTTGAGCGCCATCGGCGGCTGGAACTCGCCGTCGGGAAGGTGGGCAAGGCCGAGCGCTTCGCCACTCACGCCCGCGAACTTCTCGACGTAGCTGTACCACGGTGCGAGATCGGCGTAACGAATCGGCCAGTCGACACCATGTCCGTCGCGCAGGTTGGCCTCGAAATCGAGGTCACTCCACCGGTAACATTGACGGCCCCAGAGCAGCGACTTGCCGCCGACGGTGCGCCCCTGAATCCAGGTGAATGGCGCCTCTTCGACGTACGGATGCTCGATGTCGTCCTGATAGAGCGGCAGTGCGGCTTCGTCCATCCACGGAATGCGCGACTGCACGCGCTGCGTCGGCGACTGTGCAGGCCCCGCGCCGCGATTTCGATGCGCGAATTCCCACGCGGGTTTGTGTTCATTCGCATAGGCGCCGTGCACAAGGTCGCGGCCGCGCTCGAGCACGAGTGTGCGCAGGCCCTGCTCAGTGAGTTCCTTGGCCGCCCAGCCGCCGCTGATGCCCGAGCCCACCACAATCGCGTCGAACGTCTCTGGCTGTTGAAGAAACATCGGTCAGGCCCAGCCTGCGCCGAGTTGTGTGTAGGGGATGTCGGCGCGCCAACGGCCCATCGGGTTGACGCGCAGTTCGCGCGTGGCGCCGGCTTCGGAGGTGTAGTAGCCCGCGAGTGTGAGTTCCTTGAGCACGCCGTAGAACGCACGCGGATCGGCGCCGGTGTGCTCCGCTTTCGGGTCGAAGAGTTGTGCGTCGAGCGCATCAACGAGCGCAAACTGCTGCGCTGCCGTGCAGCTCACGAACGCTTTGCCATGTTGCGCCTGCGCGCTCGCGTCGAGGCGTGCGAGGCCGGCAGCGAATTTTTCGCGCGCTTCCGCCGTGTGGTAGTCGGCCAGCATGCGATCCACGAACAGGCTCACTCCCACGTCACGCGCGCCCGGCGTGTCGGTGGCCGGCAGGATCACCTCGGCCACCGCGGCGACGAGCTGTTCCTGTTCGGGTGTGAGCGCGCGTAGCGCCTGCGCGGCGGCAGTGCCGCTCGTTTTCTGGTCGCCGCAGCCAGCGAGCACACCAGCGATGGTGGGTGCGGCTAGCGCGCTGCCGAGGAGTGCGGCAGTGCGGGCGAGGGCCGCGCGGCGCGAAATCAGCGCGGACTCGGCGGGCAGATCGGTGGGGCGCGTCGGCATGCCGGACGTATATGTCGCGCGGGGGCGGGCGGGAGCAAGGGGCGGACGGCCGCGAGTGGTCGTAGACTTTGTGGGTACGCCATGAGGGTCGTGGACCATTCCCGCTCCGCCGCCGTAGTCACCTCCGAAAAGGCCCGATACATGCCGCTCCAGAAGTTGCCCGCACACCGTGGTGTGCTGCACGCGCGGAGTGGGCGCGTACGTATCGGCTGCGCGTTCGCGCTTCTGCTTCCCGTGCTGCTCCTGGTTTCAGCGATGGTGTGGTATGACACGACCTCGGTGACGATCACGGGCGAGGTGGTCCGAAAGCAGGAGACCGTGAAGCTCTACACGACTGTGCCGATGGTCGACGAGCCTTTTGTCGATCGGAAGCTGCTGCTCCATGTGCGCTACACGCCGCCGGACTCGCCCATGATCACATGGGGCGTGAGGACACCCGCGGATCGCTTCGATCACACGCATGTCGGCAACAAAGTATCGCTTCGGTACCTGAAGGCGTGGCCGAGGATCACCATTGGCCTCGCCGATCGCTCGGCGGTCGATCGGCTGCTCGATGTGCGCACCGCGCTCCGGAGCCGCGCTGCGACGTGGTACCTGTGGGAGATTGGCGGATTCGTCATCCTGCTGCTGTGTGCCACGATCGGTGGTTGGCTGATGTTGGTGGTGACATGCGCGTATCTCGCGTGTTCTGTGCCGCTCTTCTTCACCGATCGTGGTTCGCTGCCGGTGCCTGCCGTCACGGGGATCGCGATCGTCGGCGAGACCAGTCGTGTCGACAAGACGCCCAAGTGGGGCACGGATAGATCGACGCTCGATGCGCGCGACCTGACGCAGCCGTACGAGTCGGTCGAATTGACCTACGTGCCCGGTACGGGGCAGGACTCGGTTCGGGCGGTCGATGCAATCGACGCCGGTTCGGCTGGCGTCCTGGTCACGGGCACAAAAGTCACGATTCGTTACGATATTGCGCGGCCTCGTTCCGCGCAGCTGGCGCGAGGGACGCGGACATTCCGATCGAGGAACCGGTTCAACTTGTGGCCGGAGCTGCTGGCGCCGGGTGCGTTCGGTTTGCTGGGGCTACTGGTGCGACGGAAGCGGCGCCGGAGTACTGCGCCGAAGGCGGAATAGCGAACGGATCGGCTGTCGAATTCGACGCTCCGCTACAAGATGGTCAGGGTTTTGGTGGTGGTGGTTTCGGACCGCCAAGCGAGAAAAACGACGACGCGATGGTCAAGGCGTGCTCCGGTCTGAGCGTCGTGCGCTCCGGGAATCCCTGCTGCACCCTGCCGGGAAAAAAGAAGACACTGGTCTCTTCAGGATCGTGCGGGTCGCCGCGGCGCGGCTTGGAACAGTGCACCATTTCGTGAATGAGTGTGGCGTGTGAGACGTCGACCTGTTCGGTATTAATCAACACGAAATTCTTGAACACCTGGCCGCCGACACTCCGGTCTCTGATGGTGTGGCCGAAATCAAAGAATCCAAGCTTGCACACGATGACACGAAGGATGTCAGGCCGCCCGGGCATGAGGTCCTCGCAGCGCTTGCGCAATTCGCTCACGTTGTCGCCTTCGGCGTCCGGATTGACGAGGACGCGCTCCACGAATTTGACTTCGCCAGCGGTGCCGAGGCTGCGCTCGACCAGCAGTTGCAGGCCGTGTTCAGCCAGGCTGTCGCGCGCGCGCTCGATCTCCTTGCCGAGTGGGAAACCGTCCGTTGCTGCATTGGATGCGAACAACACGACGATCCGTGCGACACCTGTCAGCTGCTTGGTCGCCAGCGCACTTGTGGCGCTCGGCCCGGTACCCGGCGAGCCACGCGATCGTGATCCGCCGCCGACGATCGACAAGGCGCCCGACTGCAGTGCGGGACCAGTGGCGCCAGGCCGACAATCGCTGCCACCGTTCGGTACGCGCTCGCGAATGAGCATCTCCTGATCCAACGACGCGATGGTCATCTTGCCGACAATGTTGTCCACGCTCTGTTGATAGCTGCGATTGATGATCAGGCGCTTCTTCTTGTACGCCAACACCGCGGCGGCCGTCGACTTGCCGTAGCGCTGCGCCACCAGTTCGGTGCGATCGATTTTCAGCCGGTCGATCGAGAAGAGCGCGAACTGGATCTTCGCGACGTGCTCGCCGACGGCACCGATGGTGACGTGGGCGGGATGCTCGACGGCGCAAGCCTGAAGCTTTGTGTTGCGCTTGAACAGGACGGACGTGAGTGGCATTGCCAGTTTCCGGAACGGGACACTCAAAGGCGCTGGCATAGTATGGAGCGGCGCGACGGCACGTGCCAGCGCCGGTCTGTGTCGGGCGGGCGGGCGCGCAGTCCAGACTTACGTCGCCGCATCGCGAGGCTGAGAGAGAGTGCGCGGAAGTCGAGACACTCGAGCCAGCGCGCCGGCGCCGCCAGTACACGCTGGACTGGCTGCTGGACGCTCGCTGCCCGTCGCCGAACCGGAGCGCGAGCGAGGCTCCGTACGTGCCCGACATCGGTCTCCCCGCTCGCGACGCCTTGCTAGAATCGATAGCGGAGTGCGAGACACTGCAGCCGACAGGTGTTCACACTCAGGCGTGAGTGCAGGCGGGCTGGAGGTTCCCATCGCTCCGGCGCAATTGCAGCCCCGATCGCCGCACCGACAGCCGTCAGGCCAATCGCAATCGGTACAGCGAGGTGTCGATCATCGCGTTGCCGATTCACCGACACCGTGTCGCCGCGTAGCGTGGAGACGATCAGCGCCACGCCCAATGCGCCGCCGACGGCTGCTCCCCGCTTCGCCCCGCGCGCGCGGTTGCGACCAAGCGACAGCTCGTACGACACGACTCTACTGAGCGGCAGCGACAAAATGGTGCCGATCGCGTTCGTCGAGACGCGGACCGAATCGGGGTCCACGCTCACAATGGTGCCGATCACAAGAGCACCGTCGGTTGTGTCGAGGCGTACGCGCGTTCCAACGACGGCATCTGTCAGGCGTTGCGTGTCTGCGTCACAGACGGCAATGAGGCTTACCGCGAGCACAGCAGTCAGTCGACTACGCATACGAATGCGGGGTGAGAGGGTCGCCAGTCAGGCGGCTACCGAGTGTACCTGTGAACAGCAACGCGAACACGATTTCACGGCATCGCCGCTGAAGATACTTCCGTCGCTCGCGATTCTCCCTTCGCACGGCGACTCTCGACGATGAGCCAGGCGACAGCCGCAAGCATGGAGAAGGTCGACGCGGTCATGAACGTGCGCGATCGCGGAAAGTCTGAGAAATCCGCACCGAGCTTAATGGCACACACAAGCATGTAGAGACCGAACGCAATTGCGAGCCGCCGCGATGCCATCTGCAATCCGCCGAAAAATCGGGTAGTCGCGCAGCGTAGAGCCGGAGTTTTATTCGAAGGCGGCGACATCTCGAGTCACGACATGCTTGCCCGATTCATGAACGCGTCGGCGAACATGGGGATTGCGACGATGTAGATCAAGATGCGGCCGATCACGTCGAGTCGACGAGCGGTTTCTGTTGCAAACTCTTCGCGTGCCGGCCACGGCGGAAACCAGAAACCACGTTGACCCACCAGGAATCGCCGAGGCAGCGCGACGCGCTTGTTGTACGCGATCCAGCGGCAACACGCTGCGATGATCACCAGAATAAGAATCGTGTTCAGGAACATCATGGCGGCCTCGCGGCGACTCACGTGACGGGCTGGCGCTGGATACGCTCGGAGTCGCGTACCGCTCTGCAGGCTCCGGTATTTCGAGCACGTGGAAGACCGACCGCGGGCGACTATGGCGATGGGCCGTTGTCACTCGTCAGTCGCCATCGCTTACGAACAGCAGGTGGGCTCGGGTTTCCAGATCTGAAGCCCAACTTCGGTGCATCCTGCTGTTTCGTCCGTGCGAATACGTGAAGTACGATGGAGGAGCAACTGCACCATCACGAAACCGTCCATCCTGATGAACTCTGTTGTGACATGCCTCGCAGAGCATGACACAATTATCGGAGAGGCGAAGCCAGGATTGCCGGACATTGCCTGGCGATCCTGATTGGTTCGGAATGACGTGGTGCCCATGCTCGACATGGTCGTCGAGAGAATCGCCGCGCACAGCGCACAGCGCGCGCTGTCGGAAACGCGCCTGAAATCGCGTAGTGGAACTGAAGTCGAAGGGCCGCGACATGATGACTCCTCTGGTGATACCCTCGTGGCGATCAACCGAATGCGGTCTGCTCTACTGCGTGTTCGCGAGCAGTGGATGCTATACGCTCACACCCCGCCAGCTCCGTACGTTGGTCAGGGTGACACTCCGGCGCTGTCATACGCTTGCAGCGTCTTGATATCGAAACAGGCGAAGAGAACGCTGCTCACCGAGCCACCGGCCGCCAACGCGTTCCGAACTGCGGTGACGGCGATTGCAGTCGCTGACTCCAGCGGGTATCCGTAAATTCCAGTGCTGATGGCGGGAAACGCCACGGATTCAAGGTAGTGCTCGTTCGCTATGCGAAGGGCATTGGCGTAGACCGCTGCGAGTGCCTCGGCTTCGCCGAATCCGCCACCCCACCACCGTGGGCCAACCGCGTGAATGACGAAGCGCGCGGGGAGACGGAAGCCGGGAGTGATGCGGGCCTCGCCAGCAGGACAGGGCGCGAGCGGAACGCAGGCGGCTTCAAGTTCAGGTCCGGCGGCATCATGAATGGCGCCGCAGACTCCGCCCCCGGGGGCGAGCTCGGAATTGGCTGCGTTGACGATCGCGTCAACCGCAAGGGTGGTGATGTCGATGAGCTGGGCGCGGAGCACTGAAGATCCTGGACGAAAGCCAGAGCAAGATGTATCGAACAAAGCGGGCGGTGTCGGCGAGCCATCGTCTTGCCGGCCGTGACCACAACCGGTCGCGCGCGTGCTCTTCCATACTTCGTTGACTCCGATCGACTCTCGACGCCAGTCCACATTACCACCGTAAAGATGCGCGCACTCCCAGTCCTCGCCACGATCTTCATCGTCATCGACCTTGTCGGGGCGGCGGTGCTGTTTTTCAGCCGGGATGTCGGAGACGCCGTAACGCGAGGATTGGGACAGGGCCTGGCGGTCGCCCTCGCCATGCTCGGTGTGGTCGCCGCGCTGCTGCTCGGGGGGGGGACGCGCGACGGATCGGTCACTTATCGTGCTTCTCGCCTGTGTGATCAGCGCCGTACCCGCCGTCTCTGCCGTGGCCCTTACCATGTCACGGCAGCGCGTGCTCGGCATGATCTTTCCGTCGATGCGCGATCACACACCGCGCGAGGCGAGCCCAAAGTACGCGTTCCCTGATTCCGCCGGGCGCGAAGCGGCGTTGGCGATCATCTACGGTGACTTCGCGAAGCTCGACACACTGCTGCACGCGACGCCTCGCCCCGACCTGACGGCCCGCGACGAACTCGGAAATTCGCTGCTCGGACTGGCGACGAGCATGGCGATCGCGGACGGCGGTTCGATGCGCGACATCGAGAGCCTCCGACTTCTGCTGGCAGCCGGCGCACGCCCGATGCCGGAGCCGGCGGGCAGCCGTGAGGCGCTCATCGAGATGGTGGCGCAACTCAATGACGACCGTCGACGCAAGGTGCTCGAGGGTGGCATGCCGCGCGACCGTGTCGATCGCGGGGATTTTCCCATGCAGATGGCTAAGCAGTGGATCGGAGTGCAGCGCGGATCTCCCTGCAGACTTTCCTCATCGCGCGACGGAACGCTTGACGCGTTCGCAACAGTGAGACATCGGCGTCGTCGGTACCGCTTGCGCACGATGTTCAGATGATAGCAACAAGTATCATGGCCGCACACGCATCACGCGCCGGTACGCTACCTGCCCGGTGGCAGAGATCATCCGCACCTGTTACACACCCGGCCTCGGCGGCATCCACATCGCGTCGAATGTCTCGCCCGGATTGAGCTCTCGACGCGCCGCCCCATCGACCGACTGCGCCACCGGCAACTCGTATCCATCCTTAGCCATCGCGCACCACACACTGGCGAGCGAGTCGCGCACCAGTTCGCACGCTGGGAACCGCTCCTGTGCTGACCTGAATGAGCGCGTTCGTTCAGAGACTGAAGCCGCTGCGGTATTCGCGCGTCAGGAATGCGTTCGCTTCGGGTGCATTCGTGACGCGCATCGCGTCGCCATCATAGTGAATCTTCCGGCCCTGACCTGTCTTGAGCGCGACGAGGCCAAGCAACATGGTCTCGGTCAGCCGCGCCGAGTATTCGAACGGCGCCGTCGCGGTGCCGTTGCCCTTGCACGCATCGAACCAGTTCTGCTCATGCGAAACACCGACGCGCGTAATGGTCCTCGGCACATTCGATGCCGCCGTCGCCACGTCGTCAGGAAAGATCCGAGGATTGGTACCATATGTGTCATAAACCATGATCCCCTTCTCCCCGACGAAGATTCCGCCACCATCGCCGTTCAGCACCACGTCATCCGGTAGATTCGCCGGACGCGGCGGCAGCAGGCCACCGTCATACCAGCGCAGCTCCACCGGCCCCCGACTGCCGCGCGCGGGAAATTCATACTGCACCGTCGACGCGAGCGGATACGACGCCGGTGCCTTCTGATCGCCGCCCCACTGCGTGGATGACGCGGTGATGCCCGTCGGCAGCCCGAGATCGAGCGACCAGAACGGCTGATCAATGAGGTGCGCGCCCATGTCACCCAGCGCACTCACGCCAAAATCCACCCAGCCGCGCCACGCGAATGGATGATACGCCGGATCGTATTGCATCGGCGGCACAGCGCCGAGGAACAGGTCCCAGTTCAATTGCGTCGGGATCATTGGTGCGACTGCGGGCGTCGGGCGCGACACGCCCTGCGGCCACCAGCCATGCGGACGATCGGTCCAGACATGCACCATGCTGATCGGCCCCAGCACACCGCTCGCGATGATCTCACGGATCCGCGCAGTGCCTTCGGACGAATGACCCTGGTTGCCCATCTGCGTAACGACTTTCGAATCGCGCGCGGCTTTCGCGACGGCGCGCGCTTCCATCACCGAGTACGTGAGCGGCTTCTGCACGTACACATGCTTCCGCGCCTGCATCGCACGCAGTGCAATCATCGCATGCATGTGATCCGGCGTCGCCACCACCACGGCGTCGATGCCTTTCTGCTTGTCGAGCATCTCGCGATAGTCCGCGTACTTCACAGCCTTCGTGTAGTGCTGCTGCAGCGTCTGTCCTTTCAGGTAGCGTGCCTGCGCATCGGCGGTGCGCTTCGCCACCCATGCGGCACCGTCGGCCGCACTCAGGTTCTGCGGTGCGGTGATCGGCGCCGGCGTCTTCGTCTGCTCGAGCATCGACTTCTCGACGTAGCCGAAGTCCACATCGCAGACCGCGACCGTGTTCTGGCTCAGCATGTTCAGCCAGTTCTCCATGCCCATCCCACCTACGCCGCAGTACGCGATATTCAACGTGTCACTCGGCGCCTGATAGCCGCGACCGAGCACGTGGCGCGGAACGATCATGGGCGGCCCGGCCAACGCGCCGAGTGCCAAGGACGCTGTGCCGGCGACGAAGTCGCGTCGGGTGACGGTGTTCGAGTCCATGCGATGGGGAGTGGAGTGGGTGGCGATCGTGGCGCTGGCGGACGTCGTGAACAGCCGTTCTTGCACTGGCACAATGTAGCTTACCGCGTGCACGCACTACCCCTGCGTTCGGCAGCCTGTCGTCCGGACGCGCGACCATCGCCATGACACCATGTCGTCTGCCATCTATCCCAGCCTGAGGGGAAAGCGCGTCGTCATCACGGGCGGCGCGTCCGGCATTGGAGCGGGCCTCGTGCGCAGTTTCGTGCGACAGGGCGCCGAGGTGCTGTTCCTGGATGTCGTCGACGACGATGCGCATGCGCTCGTTGTCGAGCTGCACAACGCTGACAGCGTGCCGCGCTTCCATCACTGCGATCTCACTGACCTGCCGTCGGTTGCACGTACTTTCAGCGCAATCGGCGCGATCGACATCCTCGTCAACAATGCGGGCAACGATGATCGCCATGCGCTGGAGACGATCACGCCGGAATACTGGGACGATCGCATCAACACCAACCTGCGCCACATGCTCTTCTGTACGCAGGCGGTCGTGGACGGCATGACGTCGCGCGGCGGTGGTGCCGTGATCAACCTTGGCTCGATGTCCTGGCACCTCGGCATGGCAAACCTCGTCCTCTACCAGACGGCGAAGGCTGGCATCGAGGGAATGACGCGTGCACTCGCCCGCGAACTTGGGGCCCACAACATCCGCGTCTTGAGCATCGTACCCGGCAACATCCGCACACCGCGACAGCAGCAGTGGTACACGCCTGAGGGCGAGGTGGAAATTCTGCGCCAGCAGTGCCTGACGCTGCGGCTGGAACCGACGGATGTGGCGTCACTGATACTGTTCCTTGCGTCCGACGATGCGCGCGGCTGCACGGGGCACGACTACTGGATCGACGCCGGGTGGGGGATGACATGACCACGCCCACTCCGTCACGGCGCTTCCGCTCGCGCGACTGGTTCGATGCGCCGGGACGCATCGACATGACGGCGATCTATCTCGAGCGCTTCATGAACTCCGGTATCACGCCGGATGAGTTGCGAAGCGGCCGGCCGATCATCGGCATCGCACAGAGCGGGAGTGACCTG
>JANLPZ010000230.1:0-10465 GCA_031367535.1 Gemmatimonadaceae bacterium | reverse complement strand
GGAGAAAGTCCGCGCGGCAAGAAGTGCAAGGCGATGGAGGGGCTCTGCGAAGAAGGTGCCGAAATGATCTCCGAAGCCGGACAAGACGTCGTGCGTGACGCCGGCATCATCGCTGCGGCACAGCGCGTGGAGCATTACGAAATCGCCGCCTATGGAAGCACGATCGCGTTCGCTCGGCTGATGGGGCACGAGGAGATTGCCGTCATCCTGCACCAGACCCTCGATGAGGAGAAGGCCGCCGACAACTTGCTGAACAACATCGCCGAGGAGGAGATCAATCCCGCGGCAAATCGCCTTGGCGGTACCGCGGAGATGGAAGACGCTGACGACGACGAGGAGGAGGATGCCGCACCAGCACCCAAGAGCGGTTCAGCGAAAGCCAGAACGCCGGCGGCTCGCAAAGCGACCACCAAGGCGGCGACCAAGCGAGGATAGATCACGAACCGCTTGCGCCGACGGAGCGTGGCGGCCACCCGGCGCGCCACGCTCCGTGTTTGCACGTGCTGCTGTGGAGTGGTGCGGTCACGTCACGCCACACGTCCGCGAGATTTCTTCACCGGCGTGCGCTTGGCCACAGGTGGTTTTGCGGCAGACTTCCTATTGGACGCCGTTTTTGCTGATGATCGTGTCGGTGACTGACTGGACGTCGACCGTGATCGTGAACTCGCTGACCCGGACGCCAGGCTCCGTTGCAACGCCGCCACGAGATCCAGCACCCTGGTTGCCGGCTCAGGTGACGCAACTGCAGCTGGCGACGCCTTGCCACCTTTCTTCGATCGCTGCGCGATGAGTTTGATCACGTCGTCGCGATACGTATCCCGGTATGACTCCGGCTGCCATGTCTCTTGCATGCTGGTGAGCAGCTGCTGCGCCATTGCGAGTTCCTTCGCCGATGACCCACCCGTCAATGATGGCACGAACTTCACACCGGCGTCTTCGGGCGACTTGATGTCCGCCGCGTAGCGCAGGAGCTGCACCACCAGCGCGCCTTCGAGTGGGTACACCGCGGCCACATGCTGTCGCGTGTGAATGACCACCGTCGCGAGCGCAAGTTGCCCAGACTTGCGCAGCACGTCGCGCAGCAGGGCATACGGTCGATCGCTGCCTTTCAGTGGCGAGACGAAGTACGGTTTCGCGAAGAACACGCGTGGCACAGCCTGATCGCCGACGAAACCGAAGATGTCGATCGATTGTGTCGCTTTGGGATTGGCGGACTTCAGGTCGTCATCAGTGAGAATCACGTAGCGATCGTCGGACACCGCAAAGCCGCGCACGATTTCTTCAGCGGGCACAGGTTGTTGTGTGGACTTGTTGATCTTGAGGTATCCGATCCGCGCGTTGTCGCGGCGATCCAAGAGATCGAGATCGAGTTCGCCAGTCTTTTCGGCGGAGAGCAATTCGACACTGATGCTGACGAGGCCGAAGCCGAGTGTGCCCTTCCAGAGTGCGCGCGGCATGAACGGTCCGTATGCGAGGTTGTGGTGACGAAGTAGTGAATCTGAACCAACGACGACGAGCCAACGACGATGAGCCAGTGGAGAAATGAACGTTGTCATGAGCACGATGACAGAACGGTACCATTCATGCAGATGCACACAGTGAACCACAGCACTCCGAATCAACGCGGGCGGCCGTAAGCCAGAGCCTGCCAGGGCCGATGACGGAGCTTGCACGCAGCCGATGCATCAAATAGGCTGCAGCTCAACGCTCGAGCGTGACGCGAGGCCGATCGTGCTGGGGTTCTTGTAGAACTTCGGCGCGGTGCGAGCCCCGACACGGCAATGGCGACCCTTGTCCTGCGACGCGCGGCGTCGCGGCCCGAAGGCGGTGCTGATCACACAACGTGTGATCGGACCGCCTTCATGCGTTCTTCGAATTCGGCTCCTTCCGGTCACGCACTGTGAGTTCATCAACGAGCACGCTTGAAATATCACGACGGCGTTATGCGTCGGATCACGTCGACCAACAGGGCGTGGGGAGTGCTGCGGCATTTCGCGTCACCACCACTCAGAGTTCGGCGCCACGGCCGACGGAATCGTCACACGCGCCGGCTTCTGCGCTTGGCTCATCGCTCCGAATTCTCGTCGTCGACGACAACCGTGACTCGGCAGTGTCACTATCCATCCTGCTCAGTCTCACTGGGCACGAAACGACGACAGCATTCGATGGTGAGGAGGCGCTCGACACAGCAGATCGTTTCCAGCCGGACGTGGTCCTGCTGGATATCGGCCTGCCCAAACTGAACGGGTACGAGGTGTGCCGAGCCTTGCGTGCCGTGCCACGAGAGCGTCGACTCGTGATCGTCGCGCTGACGGGCTGGGGCCAGGACGATGATCGTCGAAAATCGGTGCAGGCGGGCTTCGATGCGCACCTTGTCAAGCCAGTCGATCCGGACGCGTTGCAGCGCACTCTTCGGCAATTGATTGCCTGAGGTTCTGCTTGCTCGGTGAGCCGGATCGGGCTGAGTGCGACCTGCGGATCAGTTTACGGCAGAGTGCGCCTGACGGGAGAGTTCCGGCGTAATCGCTGGAACATTTATTGCTTTGTTCGTCTATCGAAGGATGAACGGCGCTCGACCGCGCATGCGGTGGGCGATCGATGAAGCCGGAGCGTGGGAGTAGGCGGTCCCTCGTTGGCGGCGCGTGAGACACCATGCCGGTGTTCTCGTGCGCCGCTTTTCTGCGTCTGGAGACGTGAATGCGCACCAAGGAGAGAAACGTCCGGCCGGCGGACAGAGTCGTCGAAATCCGTGTATCGGCGCGCCATGGTGTGATCCTCAGCCATATCAATTACACCCATCTCGAGCGCGTCCGGACCACGCGGGCGCGACTGAAATATCCCGATGACGACGCGTCGTTCATCGACGCATCGAACGCGAGGAGCGCATGACCACCCCCGCGCATGGTGACACGTTCACGTCCGCGCCTGGTGCGCCGCGAGCCGTCCTGCTGTTCGATGATCGCTGCAGCGTGTGCCGTCGATTCGTGTCCTTCGTGAGCGGCATCGATCGCGTCGGGCATCTCAACGTCGCGCCGCTCCAGAGCCTGTTCGGCGACACGATTCGCCGGACGCATGCCGAGTTCTCGAAACGCGACAGCGCGTTGTTCGTGCAACCCGACGGGACCATTCTGGCCTACTCTGACGCGATCCTTGCCGCGCTTGAACAGGTCGGTGGACTGTGGCGACATGTTGCACGCGCGCTGCATCGGGTGCCGCGCCGACTCCGCGATCGCGTGTATACCGCCTTCGCAAATCGTCGCAGTGCCTTTGCGGCGCTCGGACTTCCGTTGTTCGATGAATGGTTTTCATCACACGCGGTCGACCGTCGTCATGAGTGGTAGCCGGCATGTGTGACCGTCAGCAAAGGTCGTCATTCCGTCGATCCGTTCGATCGCGTCATCGTCTCTGCGACGCCGGAGCGCGCCGATGAGCGGACCGGGAGTGGACGGCTGGTTCCGTGGATTCGCAGAGAAGAGTGCCACCGCGCTTGGCAAGCCGGCGGCATTTCTCATTGCGCTCGGCATGGTCGTGATCTGGGCCATGTGCGGGCCCTTCTTTCACTATTCGGAACCGTGGCAGATCGTCATCAATACCAGCACGACGATCATCACATTCCTGATGGTGTTCCTGCTGCAGAACACGCAAGCCCGCGACTCGCGCGCGATTCACTTGAAGCTGAATGAACTACTTCGGTCAATCGCCGAGGCCCGCAACGATCTCGTCGCAGCCGAAAATCTGCCGGACGCCAAGCTCGATGCACTGAAGCACGAATACGCGGCGCTCGCCGAGGATTGTGCAGCGCGCGAGGAAAGCCCAGGGGCAGGTGTGTCGGCATTGCAGGAGTCGCGATGATCGTCGTCCGCGATGCCGTTCCGCCACGTCCAAAGTCAGCCGCTGACGTCGTCATGTCAGTGCCTGCGTGAGATCGTCCGGCATCTTCCGCGCGCGACATCCATCGCGTGGTCCGGTATCGCACTCCACCGTGCAACTCATGGATGACGAGCCGGCCACTATCGAGAATAAATTGAAGATACCGACCCCCGGCGTGATGTCGTTCCTTGACGGCGGTGGCGACATGGGCGAACGGATGCGCGCATTCGACTGGACGTCATCGCCCCTTGGTGCGCCCAGTCATTGGCCCGCAGGTCTCAGAACGGCGCTTCGGATCATGCTCACCACAAATGTCCCCGTCTTCATTTTCTGGGGTGGTGAGCGCACGTGTTTCTACAATGACGCGTACACGCAGTCGCTTCACCCGAAGAAGCACCCCGCGATGCTCGGCGCATCGGGTCGTGACGCATGGGATGACATCTGGCCGGTCATCGGGCCGCAGATCGATTTGGTGATGTCCGCGCAGGGCGTGACGTTTCATGAGCACCGGCTCGTGCCGATGACGCGATTCGGACGCGCTCACGCTGTGGATTGGACCTGCAGTTACGGGCCAATCCACGAAGACACCGCGCCGGACGGCGTCGGCGGTGTGATGGTGCTGTGCACGGAGACTGCGGAGCTCGATGCCGAGGAGGCCCCCGTCCGCGAGGAGGCCGATCGGTGGCGCGGCCTGGTCGAACAGGCGCCTGGTTTCATCTGTGTGCTGCGCGGACCGACGCACCGCTATGAATACTGCAATCCCGCATACTTCGACTTGATCGGCCGCACCGAAACGCTGATCGGACTCACGGTGCAGTCCGCACTGCCTGAGGTGGTGGCACAGGGATACATCGCACTGCTCGATGCGGTCTATCGGACCGGTGTGCCGTATTCCGCCATCGCCGCGCGCGTCACGCTTCTGGGCGTGGATCGGCTGGTCGATTTTGTGTTTCAGCCACTGCGCGACGTCACGAATCAGATCAATGGCATTCTGGTGCAAGGCGTCGATGTCACGGCACGCGAACAGGCGCAGGCGGCGCAGCGGGAGTCCGCGTCCCGTCTCCAGTTGGCCACTGACGCCGCGCGTCTTGGCATTCACGAGTTCGATGTACAATCGGGGACGATCACGTGGGATGCCCGCGTGCGCGAGCTCTGGGGCGTATCCGTGGATACGGAAATCACGTACGATTTGTTCATGGCCGGCGTCGTCGATGACGATCGCGAGATGACGCAGACGGCGATTGATCGCGCGTTGGATCCCGATGGCGACGGCATCTACGAAGCGACGTATCGCGTGCGGAATCGTACGGGCGTCGAGCACTGGGTTCGCGCTGCCGGCCGCGTGGAGTTCGTCCGTCGAGTGCCTACACGGCTGATCGGCACCGTGCAGGACGTCACGAAGGAAAAGCAGACGGAAGAGGAGCTGCTGGCAGCAGATCGTCGCAAGGATGTCTTCCTCGCGACGCTTGCGCACGAGCTGCGGAATCCATTGGCGCCAATCAGGAATGCTGCGCAGATCCTGGCGGTGCCGGATATCAGCGCGGACAAGCTGTCGTGGGCGCAGGAGGTCATTGCGAGGCAATCCGCACACATGGCGTCACTGCTCGACGATCTGCTTGACGTGGCGCGACTGACGCAGGGACGTCTCGAACTCAAACGACAGCCAGTTGGCATTCGTAGCGTGATCGACGCAGCAATCGAGACCGTACGACCGCAGATCGATGCGAAAGGTCATCGTCTCGAAGTGCAGCTGCCTCGCGGCGCAACCACTGTCCTCGTCGATCCCGTGCGCATGCGCCAGGTGTTCGCCATCCTGCTCGGCAATGCGATCAAGTACATGGAACCCGGCGGTCTGATTCGAGTGACGGCCGTGGCGCACAGGAAGCAGGTGATCGTCTCCATTCACGACGCCGGGATGGGCATCAGCAGCGAAGCGCTCAAGGATGTCTTCGGAATGTTTCAGCAGTCCGAGGAGGCACTCGAACGTGCGGAAGGCGGACTCGGTATCGGCCTCGCGCTCGTGCGTGCGCTGGTCGAGTTGCACGGAGGCAAGGTGAGTGCGCGCAGCGACGGGCAGGGTAAGGGCAGCACGTTCGACGTGACACTGCCACTCCCGCCGACAGAGTCAGCGCCAGATCAGGAGGCGCCGTCGGATGATAGCACTTCGTCCTCAAGCCAGAAGCGCGTGCTGGTCGCAGACGACAATCGGGACGCGGCGGAGAGTCTCGCTCTGCTGCTCACGATGCATGGCCACGAAGTCCTCGTGGCAACTGACGGCGTCGAGGCGCTGGACGCCGTACTGCTGTTCGAGCCGGATGTCGTCATGCTCGACATCGGCATGCCACGCCTCAACGGCTACGATGTTGCGCGTGAATTGCGTGCCAGAGGTGCCGACTTGCGGCTGATCGCACTCACCGGGTGGGGACAGACGGACGATCGTCTGCGCGCGTTCGATGCAGGCTTCGATGCGCATCTGACGAAGCCGCCGGATATCGAGAGCCTGCTGCGCGAACTGGCGAAGTAAGCCTACAGTTCGCTGGAGAGCCGATCGGTGCATTGCCGATCCGGAGGCATCTTTCGCGACCAGATGCCATCCAGGCAGCGAATGATGTCGCGTGGATGTGCCGGCTTGAGCAGGAAACTCGAGAAGCCGACTTCGAGTGACTGCGCCAGGTCTTCGTTGCGTCCCCAACCGGAAAGCGCGATGATCGCGACCGATTCTCCGCCGGGCAACTTTCGAATTGCGCTGCATGTCTGAAAGCCGTCCAGGCCCGGCATGCTCAGGTCGAGGACGTACGCATCGGGCCTGAACGTTGTGTGCGCGGCGATCGCCGCGAGACCGTCGTAGGCTGTCAGTACCTCGTGACCCATCAGGCGTAGCACGTCACTGAGTGCGTCGGCGTTCAGTGTCAGGTCGTCTGCGACGACCACGCGCCACGGATGTGCGGTGCTGTCGAACGATCGCTCACTTCCGTCCAGTTCGTTCATGGAGCGTCCCTGAGTCGGGTGGTCAGCGCACCAGCGAGATCGGTACTGTGGGCTTGCCAACGATTATCAGCACAGCGTGCGCATCGTGCGCGAACTCGTCCACTTCATTTTGCAGTCGACGATTCCCCTCCTGAAGCAGCGACACCACGCCCGTCGGCGGTGCTCCACCCGTCCCGGCGACGGACGTGAGTCGATGAACGATCTCTTCGAGCCGCATGACCTGCCGCTGCGTTTCGAGGAGGCACAGCTCGAGCGTCTGATCTGCTGAGCGCATATGCCGTGCCTGTGTACCAACCTGATCGGCGGAAATCATTAGTGCCGGCATCACCGCGGGATCAGTGAGCCCTCGAACGAACGGCAGCATATGACATCTCCCTGCGCCTCGTGGGCGAGTCGCGCGAGCAAAGTGGAGGGACGCACCGACGGAAAGACTCGGTGGAGAACGCAAAAAAGGCGCGGGCGGCTCTGGTGGGCCACTCGCGCCATCATCTGACGAGCCGATTGCTCGTTCGATCCGGCAGACGCAGACATCGCGCTGGATTGTGATTACACCCAGAGCATACGACGCGGTCTCCGAAAGCGCAAGCGTGATCTGTGAGTGCTGGCGCAGCTGTCGTGTTGAGCGTGCCGCAGGACCGCTTCAGGGTCAGTCGAGTGTGCTCGGATTGCGCCGGGAACTATTTCGACCACGCGACCGCTTCGAGTGTGGTTGTACGGAGTGAACTACAAAACGGCTTGCCGTGCGAATTCGAGATTCGACAGGTGAAGGCGTGAGTCAGTGCCACGAGGCGCTGGCCGCGCCTTTTTGCGTTGCAGTTGACGCATCTGTCCGACAGTTCTGCGCGCAAGACACGCTCGTGTTCGACGCATCGCCGTCCGGATTGCGTCTTCCCTCCGAATTCATTTCTCGCATGGACAGCAGCGCCGATGTCTCACGTGCATCAACCGGAATCACCGGGCCGCCCTGACACGACAGGCGTGCGCGAACTGAGCACGGTGTGCGTGCGGGACGAACTGCTCGTCGCGCGACTCGCCAGCGGCGATGCCTCGGCTATCGGAGCGCTCTTCGACACGTGGTGCGACACTGTCTACACACTCGTCGCTCGTCTTGTCGGCGCAACGCACGACGCCGAAATCATTGTGGAGGCGGTCTTCGTCCACGCGTCGTGTCGTGCAGCGACGTATCGACGCGAGCGTGGCACACCATGCGCCTGGCTGCTGGCGATTGCACGGGCGCAGGTCAGCGCTTCCGTGCTCGGCGAGAGCGCACGAGGTAACGATCGTGCGGCGCCCGATGAGCAGAATGACGATCGGCGCGCTGGCGACTACGCGCTGAATTCTCCCTATACCGCTGCTGTGTGAACGCAGCGGTGTCGGGACGCATGCGGAGCCTTTTGGGCGGAGCCAGACTGATCGACCGACTACAAATCCACAGCACCGCGCTCATCGCCTGACGGACGCTTGCCTGTTGCGACTCCTGCGAGGAACTGGAACCAGCGTACTGGTGCAGATGGCGAGTCCCAGTAGTCGGCACGTCGCGATTCAACCTTGACGAGCGTCAGATCCGGATCGGTCGGGCCGCCCTTGAACCACATCTTCATGGTTGGATTCCACAGCTCGTTGATCTTGTCCTGATCGTGCACCACCACCCCGTCACCGGCGATCACGACAAAGCGCTGCGATTCCGGATTCGAATAGTTGACGCAGACCGTCGGGTTGGCGCGCAGCTCGGTCACGAGGGATGACGATTTCGACGTCGTGAACCAGAGATCACCATCGAACTCCGTCTGCTGCGTGTACATCGGCCTGCTGTGCGGTGCGCCGTCGTCATCCAGTGTCGTGAGCATCGCGATCCTGATGTCGCTGATGAGCTCGCGAACCTTTTCGACAGATTCACGGTGATTTGCTTCAGATGGACGAATATGTTCCTCGTGATGTGTCATGCCGACGACCTCAATCCATTGTGAGACTGCGTGACCGTGCACTGCGCAGAAATCTGCGTGTCCTGCGCACCGCTGCAGTTGCACAATCCGGGCCTGATCGAGCGCGCAGCGTGCCTGCGTTGTGTCGACATGGAACAAGTTTTGCATTGACATCGTAGCGCAGACTGGTTCGGTGAGCAGGACATTGATGCGTTCGCTGAAAAGAGGTTGGTAAGCTGAAGCGTTGGTTGTAGTCGGACCCTCGTTTGCGGCGCATGAGACACCACTCCGGTGTGCTCCTGCGCCGCTTTTTTCGTCTGGAGACTTGCTGTGAAGAGCGTCATGGAATCTCTGCGCGCCTCAGATGTCATGACTGAAGTTCGCGTCGCGATGCACAGTGACGTGAGTGCCGGTCGCATTCATCGCTCGCACCGCAACCGCAGCGCGACCGTCGCGGAGTTACGGCGTGGTTGACCGGCACGCGCTCGGCATCTACCTCAACGATCATCTCGCTGGATCCGTGGCGGGCCTCGAAGCCATGGAACACCTCTCTGACACGCAGAAGAACACACCCCTCGGTCGGGTGAGGGATGCGCTCTTGCAGCGCGCAAACAACGACCAGAAGGTCCTGCGTGAACTGTTGGTGTTCATCGAGGTGCCGGAGCGGACGACAATCGGCACGCTGGCGTGGATCGGGGAGAAGGTCTCCCGTCTGAAACTCGGCAGCGACTCCGACTCGTCGAATTCCCTCATGCTGTTCGAGGCGATCGAAGCGCTCACACTGGGATTCTATGGACGACGCGCCCTCTGGCATGTTCTGGCAGCGATCAGCGGAGCGCTGGCATCACGATTCGATTTTCCCGCACTCGCGCGCCAGGTGGAGGCCGATCTCGATGTGCTCGAACAGTTCCGATTGGAAGCGGCAGGTCAGGCGTTGAAGGCAGCGCCGTCGCGCGACGGCGCGTGAGGCCATCGCCGGAATATCTGCAGGCAGCAATGGTGCGACGCGCAACGCGTCACTGAACAAACCACGTTTTCACCGAGGATTATTCATGTCTGAAACCACAAAAGATGCAACCCGCGAAACCGTCGACAGCTATGTCACGGACATGCTGGCACTCGAGAAGCACATCCAGACCGCGGTCGCAGGGCAAATCGAGGACCTGGATGAACACAGCGAATTCAAGGGCCCGCTGATTCGTATTCACGCCACCTGCGAGTCGCATGTGCGCGCGCTCGAAGCGTTGACCGAGCGACGTGAACAGAACGTCGGTGGTGTCTCCAAGGTCATGAAGAAGGCCGTCTCCTCCGTCCTGGGACTGGGCGCGGCGGCAATCGACTTCGTGCGCACGGAGAAGCTGCCGAAAGACCTGCGTGACGACTATACCGCCATCTCGCTGGCCTACATCGGGAACCTGATGCTGCACACCACCGCGCTGACGTTGCACGACGCTGAAGTCGCCGACCTGGCGGCGACGCACCTCGGCGACTACGCAGAGACGATGATGGCACTTCAGCGAATCATCCCCGCCGCGACGGTTGCATTTCTGGCGTCGGAAGGCCTCGACGTCGATTCGGGCGTACTCCCGGCGATCGAGAAGACGATCCAGTCGTCCTGGAAGTAGTGCGCAGCTGGCGGCGCCTGCATCACCGACGCGGTGTGCAGGCGCCGTTTTTGTTTTTTC
>JANLPZ010000207.1:0-12478 GCA_031367535.1 Gemmatimonadaceae bacterium | reverse complement strand
TCACATCGCCCGAGCCACCAGGAAAGAGCGCCAGGGTCTGCGGCGGCTGCGTCGCACGTCCATCGCCGAGTGCGCGAAACAGACTCCGCATCACCTGCTGCGTGTCGAGACGTTCGAGGAGTGTCGCCACTTCGGGTGCTTCCATCACGCGCACACTGTCCGACATCGATGACTCCACTCGGGAGATTGACGGCCGTGCCATCGAGGGCGACGGCAGCCATACTGCTGAGTCCATTCTAGACTGGTGAGTCCGATTATGCCATCATCTCGGCCTCCGGCCTGCTGACCGTTCCACGCGGTGACATCTTCCGACGCATGCGACTCGCCCTGCTGGTCCCGCTTGCTGCGTCCGCCGCACTGCTCCACGCGCAGGCGCCCATCACCCCGCCGCTGCCGCCCGCGATCACCCGCGATCTCTCCGCACGCGTCGCCGCCGTCACGCCGAAAGTCGTGGCCTGGCGACGCGACCTGCACGCACACCCCGAGCTCAGTGGCTTCGAGCAGAGAACAGCCGGCGTCGTGGCGGCGCAGCTCACCGCGCTCGGTCTCGAGGTGAAAACGAATGTCGGCGGTGCCTATGGTGTCGTGGCCGTTTTGCGCGGTGGTCGACCCGGGCCCGCGGTGGCCCTGCGCGCCGACATGGACGCGCTGCCGGTCACCGAACAGACTGGCCTGCCATTCGCCTCGACTGTCACCACGCAGTTCAATGGCCAGACCGTCGGCGTGATGCACGCCTGCGGACACGATGCGCACACCGCGATCCTGATGGGTGTGGCGGACGTGCTGAGTGGCATGAAGGCACAGTTGTCCGGCACCGTCACCTTCCTGTTTCAGCCGAATGAAGAAGGTGACGGTGGCGCGCAGCGGATGCTCGACGCCGGTGCCTTCGAGGCGCCGCGTGTGGAAGCGGTGTACGGCCTGCACACCTGGCCGGGCCCGACCGGCACCATCGCCACACGCAGCGGTGGCATGATGGCCAGCATCGATGGCTGGCGCGTCGTGGTGCATGGCAAGCAGGCGCATGGCGCACAGCCGTGGCGCAGTGTCGATCCGATCGTGATCGGCGCGCAGATCGTGAATGATCTGCAGACCATCGTCAGTCGCAGCGTCGATCTCACGGCCGGACCCGCGGTTGTAACGGTCGGTGTGTTCAACGGCGGTGTGCGCGAAAACATCATTCCTGACAGCGCGGTGATGTACGGCACGTTTCGCACCTTCAACCCGGCCGCACGCGCCGTCGTCGCGCGTCAGATCGAGAAGATTGCGACCAGTCTCGCCATCGCCGGTGGTGCGACGGCCACCGTCACCATCACCGATGACGGCTACCCGCCGACGGTGAATGATCCACGCTGGTTCGGTCGCGCCACGAATGTGCTGCGCAATACACTGGGCAGTACCAACGTGCTCGAAAGTGCGCCGGCCATGCCCGGTGAAGATTTCTCCCTGCTGCTGCAGCGTGTGCCCGGGCTCTTCATCTTTCTCGGCGTCACGCCGCGTGGTATCGATCCCGCAACGGCGCCCGCCAATCATTCGCCGTTGTTCGTGGTCGATGAAGCGGCGTTGCCCACCGGCATCACGGCACTTGCGAGTCTTGCGATCGATGCGCTGCTCTACGGCGTGCCGAAGTTGACTGTCACTCCCTGACCCGACGCCCTCCAGTGAAACTCTCGATCACCTGTGCGGCCGTCGCACTGCTGTTGGTGGCCTGCCATCCGATGAACGCGACGCCGGCCGCCGATGCGGTGGCGTCCAGCGTCTCGGCAGAGCCGCATCGCCCGTTGTATCACTTCACGCCGCCCGCCAAGTGGATGAATGATCCGAATGGCATGCTGTTCTACGAGGGCGAGTATCACCTGTTCTATCAGTATTATCCCGACAGCACGGTGTGGGGCCCGATGCACTGGGGCCACGCCGTCAGTCCGGATCTGGTGCACTGGACACATCTGCCGATCGCGTTGTTTCCGGATTCCATCGGCCTGATTTTTTCCGGCAGTGCGGTGGTCGACTGGAAGAACACGAGCGGATTCGGTGTCGGTGGTAAGCCGCCGCTGGTGGCGATGTTCACGTATCACAACATGGCGCGCGAAAAGGCCGGCGCGCACGACATGCAGTCGCAGGGCCTCGCGTTCAGCAATGACCGCGGTCGCACCTGGACCAAGTACTCCGGCAATCCCGTCATTCCGAATCCCGGGCTGCAGGACTTCCGCGATACGAAAGTGTTGTGGCACGAGCCGTCGCAGCGCTGGATCATGGTGCTCGCTGCCGGCGATCGGGTCCGGTTGTATGCGTCGCAGAATCTCAGGCAATGGACGCAGGTGAGTGAGTTCGGCGCGTCCCTCGCCGCGCATGGCGGCGTGTGGGAGTGTCCCGATCTGTTTCCGATCAAGGTCGAAGGCACCAACGAAACGCGCTGGGTGCTGCTCGTCAGCATCAATCCCGGTGGACCGAACGGTGGCTCGGCGACGCAGTACTTCGTCGGCAATTTCGACGGCACCACCTTCTCGATGGATCCGACCTTTGCGCCTGCGATTGGCGTCGCCGGCAAGGAAGCGTCGCGCGGCGTGTGGCTCGATCACGGCCGCGACAACTATGCTGGCGTGACCTGGTCGGATATTCCCTCGGAAGATGGCCGTCGCATCTTCATCGGCTGGATGAGCAACTGGGACTACGCGACCGTCGTGCCGACAGCGGCGTGGCGCAGCGCGATGACGGTGCCGCGTGTGCTCACGTTGCAGCGCACGGCGGTGGGTCCACGCGTGTTCTCGACGCCCGTGAGTGAACTGCGACTGTTACGCGGTGAGACGCTCAGCATGCCGTCGCAGCGCCTCGCTGGCACCACTGTGCTTCGGCTGCCGCGAGGCACGACGCCGGCATCCGCTGAAGTGGACCTCGAGTTGCGAATTCCGCCGGGCACTGTCACCGACGTCGCGCTCGAACTGAGCAACACGGCCGGTGAGGTGTATCGCGTCGGATTCGATGCGTCGGCGAAGCAGTTCTACAGCGATCGCACCCAGACGCCGCATGGATTCTCGCCAGCGTTCGCCACCAGGGTCCACGTGGCGCCACGCATCGCCAACGATTCCATCGTGCGTATGCATGTCTATCTCGACCGCGCGTCGTCGGAGCTTTTTGCGGACGGCGGTGCGACGGCGCTGACGGACATCTATTTCCCCAGCGAGGATTTCACCGCCATGCGCCTTGTGGTCACAGGGGCGGCGGTGAAGCTGCAATACGCCACCATCTCCGGCGTCCGCGCCATGCGGAAGTGATGATGCGAACGGTCGCGAATCTTGTGGCCGGCGCCTTGTGCTTCGCTGTCACGGCCGCGACCAGTTGCGCACAGGACGTCTCCGGCGCCGCCGCGCGGCAAGCGGCCCGCGTGTACCGCGAACAGCACGAAGGCGCGATTCTCACGGAATTCGCCGAGCTGCTCGCGATCCCGAACCTCGCCTCGGATTCCGTCAACATCCGGCGTAACGCCGATCATCTCGTGCGCCTGCTCGCGGCGCGTGGCCTCACCAACACGAAACTGCTCACGGTGCCAGGCGGCCCGCCTGCCGTGTACGGCGAGATGCTGCAGACTGGCGCGACGAAGACACTCGTGCTCTACGCACACTACGATGGGCAGCCGGTCGACGCCTCGAAGTGGACGACGCCACCGTGGTCCCCGGTGCTGCGCACGACGGAAGTGCAGCGTGGTGGCACCACGATCCCGATTCCCGCAGGCGCCGGACGCGTCGATGGTGAAGCGCGTATCTACGGCCGCTCGGCAGGTGACGACAAGGCCTCCATTCAGGCGATCCTCAGCGCCATCGATGCGATGACGGCAGCGCACCTCGCGCCGACGGTGAACATCAAGGTGTTTTTCGAGGGCGAGGAGGAAGCCGGTTCCGGCCACCTCGACGAAATTCTCACCACATATGCGGCGCAACTCACCGCCGATGCGTGGCTGTTCTGCGACGGACCGGTGCACCAGAGCGGCCGTCAGCAACTCTCGTTCGGACAACGCGGTTCGTCAGGCTTCGAACTGACGGTGTTCGGCCCGACGCGTGCGCTGCACAGTGGGCACTACGGCAACTGGGCGCCGAATCCCGCGATGATGATCGCCACACTGCTCGCCAGCATGCGTGACGACGACGGGCGCATCAAAATTCCCGGCTATTACGCGGACGTCACGCCAGTGACCGCGGCGGAGCATCGTGCCGTCGCCGAATTGCCGAAGTACGACAGCACGTTGCGCACCGCGCTCGGCATGAATCGCACCGAAGCCGGTAACGCGCTGCTCGCCGAACGCATCATGATGCCGGCGTTCAACGTGCGCGGGATTCGCGCCGGCGGTGTGCGTGAAACCGGCAGCAACACCATCGCCACCGAAGCCTTCGCGAGTATCGATCTGCGGCTCGTTCCCGGGCAGAAGCCGGCACGCGTGCGTCAGCTCGTGGAAGCACACATTCGTGCGCAGGGCTACTTCGTCACCAAGGACAGCGTGACGGTGGCGATGCGTCTCGCACACCCGAAAGTCGCGCGCGTGGAATGGGGCAGTGGGTATCCCGGATCACGCGCGCCGATGGACGGGCCTTTCGGTCGCGCCGTCATCGCTGCGCTCAGCGATGGCGCGAAAGACAAGTTGATTCTCAATCCCACCGTCGGCGCCAGCGGGCCGGGTTACCTGTTCGAGCAGATCCTCAAGGTGCCGATCATTTCATTGCCGATTGCCAACTACGATGACAATCAGCACGCCGCCGACGAGAATCTGCGTGTGCAGAATCTGTGGGATGGCATCGAGTTGTATACCGCGTTGCTGACGGGCATCGGCAAGGTGTGGCGCGGACCGGTGCCGTAATACTGGTCTGCGCCAACGCGCCGACCGCGCAGTGTCACTGCGTCACCTGCGACACACATCCCTGACCCGAGAGTGCACCACGATGCACTACCGGGCCCGCGTCCGGCGCCGAGAGTTCGAACGCCACCGGCACGTTGCCATTGAACGTCACGCGAATGGTGTTGCCGCGACCTTCGGAACTGCCCCGTGCCATCAGGCGGAACAGCGCCCACGGCCCATCGGCCTTCGCCAGTTCCTGCTCACGACCACCGCTCACGATCGTCAGGCGCGCATTATTACCGCCCGTCGCAGGCCACGACACGGCCTGCGTTTCGGCGCCGGGCCAGCGCAGCGTGCGATCGCCGTTCACGAGTGTGATCATGCTCAGGTCTGGCGCCGGAATCGCCTTCACGGCCAGCGACATGCGTGGCGTCTGCCCACGGTCTGCATAGAGCGCCACCGATGCGCGTGCCATGCGCCGGAAGAACGCCACGAATGGCGGCGACAGCGTGACGCCATTGGCCGGCTTCGACACGAAGACACGGTTCTCGAGTGGCAGCATCGGCGCCAGTCGATCGTCGTAGAATCGCCACAGTGCACCAGTGCTCGGCGCGAGCAGTGCATTGACGTCCGCGATACTCGCATCGCCACCGTCCGGATCGAACGGAAACTTGCGCAGGATCCGCTCCATCGCCTTGCACAGCTCTCTGCCGCGACCGTTGAGAATGACCGCCAGATCAGCACCGCTCGCACTCGCGATCGCCTCGTTTCCTGATGGCGCGGCAACAACAGCTGCCGGCGGCGCAACGACGGGCGGAGCACCGCCACCGCCACCACCACCGCCTCCTCCAGCGGGCGCGGCTGCCACCGGCTTCGCCACTCGCGGTGGCCTGAGGTTCCCGATCGCGCGCAGTACACCTTCTGCGCCATCAATCGGCGCCACCAGCAGCGTCGAGACGGCGGGGCCGACCTGCTGCGCGTCAGGATCCACCGAGAACGTTTGCGCAAGTTGGCGCGCCGCACCCTTCGCCTGCTGCGATTGATTCATCAGCACGCCCAGCGCGGCCGCCTGATACGCAGCAAGCGTGGTGCTGTCGGTTGGTGGCGGCAGGTTGCCGAGCTGCTCCATCGAGCCTTGCAGCGTAATCAGCGCGCTCGCATACGGCGCGTTCGCCTCGCTCACGAACTTGTCTTTCACAGCCGGTGGCGTGACGGTGTGCACGGGCTGGAAGGCGCGCGCCAGCGCTGTGTCGACCTGCGTCTGATGTGCGATCAGTGCGAACAGTGCCAGCAGCGGCGATTGTGCACCACCCAGTTTTCCGAGCCGCGCCGCCGACTCCTTCACACTGCCGACGCGCAGCACGACCAGCTGTTTGAGCGCCGCGCGCCACTGGCCCGCGTAGTCCGACAGGAAGCGTTTGCGAATGTCGATCAGATCCTGCACGCGATTGCGTGAGGCCACCGCGCTGCGATCACCAAGAACCCACGTTTCGCCCTGAAAGTATCGATCGGAGTCCTGCAGAATGCCTTGCATCACGTGCCATCCGTCGGCCGTGAAGGGCGCCGCCACCATCGCGTTGCCAGTTGCGATCACACCCGCGGCCTGCGGCACCGTATCGGCGAGCTTGATCGGCTTCACGCGCGTTGACGCCGCCGAGCGCATCGAGACATAAATCGGATCGATGCCGGCGTAGCCGCCGAGATGACCGCGCGCCTGCGTCACGAGTCGCGCGTCAGCGGCCACGGGCCAGAGCTGCGCGCTCGCCTGCATCGTGGCATAGGCATCGAACTGTTTGCGCGCGAGTTCCGACAGCGTGCTGTCGGTCACGATGCCGCGCTGCCACGACGCGAGCAGTACCGGCGTCACGAAGACCGGCGCGCTGCGCGCATGCTCCGTGGAGCCGACCAGATACGTCTTCAGCATATCGTAGCTGCGACCGTAGTCCGACGTCGGCAGCGGTGTCACCGGCAATGCGCGCAGCGAATCCACCAGCGTCCGCCATGCGTCGTCATGCAGCTGACGACGATAGCCCGCGATCCACGCCGGGCGCGCCGACGCGATCAGTGCCTTGCCGCTCCACAGGCCTAGGCCGAGTGACAGCGGCGGACCCGCGGAATCGATCTGTGCCAGTGTATCGAGCAGCGAACGCAGATGGTCGAGTTCACGCAACGCTTCGACGCCAGGCAATGCGATTGTACCCGGCGCTGCCTGAATCGTAGGCAGTGATGCGACGGCACGCGCCGCGCTCAGGGTTCGCGTGGTCAGCCTGCGATTGCCGACCCAGCTCACCAGTACGCCGACCGCGAGCAAGAGCCCGGCGAAGATCGTCGTGCCCAGCAGCACGCGGCGCATGCCCGAGACACGCACGCCACCGAGTGCCGCGGCCCGGCCGCTGTGATCAGCGAGCACCACGTCGCTGAAGAACCGATCGAGGAACACCCACTCCGGCACCTTGCGCGCCGCGGTTGCCGCGGCAGCACCGGCGGCCGCCGCCGCGATCTGCGCTGGCTTGAACACACTCGTCGCACCATCCGACTTGGGCCCAGCGACCGCCGCAACCGGCGCCGCGTCGCGCACCACGACGGTCCGTGCACCGGTAAACCAGAAGCCGCGCAACTGCGGCGTCATGCCCATCTGCGATGGGCGCGTGACTTCCACCAGGAATCGAATCGCGGCTGGCGCCAGCTTTCCGAATTCGCGCGGCACTTCGTACGCCGCCAGTCGTTGCGTCGTCACCGACTCGCGGCTCAGCAGGTCGCTGCGACGCGCGGCCAGCGACCGCACCAGCGCATCGAACGCAGCTTCGAGTCGCGGCACGAGCGCTTCGCTGTACGCGCCGGCGGAGCCTGCATCGAAACTCAGCGACGCACCCAGCGGCACGCGAATCTCTTCGCGTGTCAGCGGACTGGCCCACGTGTCGAAGTACGCAATGCGGTCAGCGCGCGTGAAGAGCACATACACCGGCACGCGCATGCCGAGTTCACGCGCCGCTTCGGCGAGCCGCGCGCGCAGTGTCGGTGCGAGGGCATCGAGCTGCTTGCCTTCGTCATCGGCCGCCAGAAAATCACATGGCACGCAGAGCACGATCGCACGCGAGGCTGGCGCGCGTCGTCCGAGTGCGGCGGCCAGGCCCGGGGCGCGCAGTGCGCGCATGAATCGTGTGAAACGCGCGCCATCGTTCGCCAGTGCACCGGGCGCTTCGACCACCGCGCCATCACGCGTCAACCACACATTCGCCGCTGCCGTCGGTTCTTCGGCACCCGTGCCGCGTGCGTCACCGGCCAGCAGTTGTGCATCGAGTCCGCTGCGTGTGACGACGGTGGTCTTCGTGCTGGTCGGCGGCCCGATCACCAGCACCATCGATTTGCGCAGCAGCTCACCGCGCGGCAGTCGGTCGATGGCCTGACGCAGAATCAGTTGCGCTTCATCCTTCTCGGCCCGTGTCACCGCGTCGGTCGGACGCAGGATGTACCACGTCACGCAGGCGCCGATCGCGCCAAGCACGACCAGGCCAAGCAGCAGGACTGTGCGGTCGGTACCCGTCAGCTTCAGTGCCCAGATCGCGAGCACCGCCAGCGCGAGGAAACTCGCGAAAACGGCGAGACTGATCAGCCAGCGCTTCGTTTCGGGTCGCAGTGTCATGGTGCGAGAATCGGCTCAGCGGGTAGAGGCGTTTGAGATGGTGCGGATGTCACCAAGACTGCTCGCGAGGGTGATACGACCCGTGCCCCACAGCGCGACGATCGCGACCGCGACCACCAGCGCACCAATGGCCAGACGCCGCAGCCACGGGTCCCTTGCCGCCACGGCATCGTCGGTCGGACGCCAGTGCGGGGCGAGATCGGTCGCAGTGCCACGAATGCGCGCGATGCGGTCACCGACCCGCTGCGCGATCACCTGCGGTGCGCCGACATCACTGCCGTACCGTCCGCGGAATCCGAGCAGCAGTGCGTGATGAAACACCTCGAGCACGTCGGCCAGCTCGGGTTCGTCGGCGCGCGCCAGCTGCTGGTCGAGATACTGATAGAACAACTCGCCGCCCATGTGGCTGCCGAACAGCTCGTCCTGCAGCGGCTGCCGCGACCATTCGGCCAATGCGGGCTGTCGCGAATTGAGCACCGATTCATCCAGAAACGCGACGCCCGCGAAGAGGCACAAGCGCACATCCGCTGCGGGATACCCTGCCGCGGCGCCGGCCTGTTCCGCCTTCGCGAGCAGGGTCCGTGCGTGCGCACGAAACGACTCGGCGTCGCGCACCGGGTGCCGATCCGCACGCAGTCGCACCACGACGGTGAAGAGATCCTGCAACGCTAGAGCAAGCAGGCCAGAAGCAGCGGTCGCGGTCATGGGATGATTGGCAGGCTGCGAAAAAGCGGACGACTGATTCGCGGACAGACAACGTGAGTGGAGGCGTGGTCCTACTCAGGCACCAGCACGGCAATCTCCATCACAGTGTCCGGCAGCGAGTTCGGGATGTAGACACCCATTTCGCGCGTCTGCGTCAGTGCCTGCGCGCAGGGCCCGTCCAGCGTGATGGCGAAGTACATCATCTCGGCGCGCGGCGCGATGGCCGTCGGTGGCGTCGGGACATGTTCGATGGTCAGGCCCGCAAACGCCCGACGCACCAGTTCCAGCACGAACTTTGCTGCACAGACTTTCGCGTGCTGCGGAAACCGCGCGGCCGTTTCCAGTGGACCGAGACTCGTGCGCACGCCGAGGTACCAGCGCGCCGTTGGTTCGAAGCAGCGCTCGTCGGCGACGGTGGCGGTGAACAGCGTCGGCGCCGTTTCGGCGAGGCGCACCACCACCGCGCGTGCCGCCACCACCGAGTCGAGATGCGAGCGCAGATGCAGCTCGAGTGCGCCGAAGCTGCCCTCGAGATCGTGGTGTGCGTACAGCGGCAGATCGCGCGCCTGCGTCGTGAGCGAGAACGTGCAGAGCGCACCGGCGAGCCGCGACAGTTCCACCCACAGGCGTTCCGGATGTGCGGCGCGATTCGTCATCAGGTGACGCAGCGGGGCCTCGGCACTCCGGATCGCGTGCAGCAACCAGCGGATCGCGACTTCGTTGCCGACGTACGCCTGCGCTGCCGGTGCGCCCGTACCAGAGATGGCCGACGCGAGCGCGTTGCTCTTGGCTTCCAGCATGTTGACGGTGCGCAGCAGAATCGCGGCCAGCCGCGGACTCGCGCCGTATTGCAGGCACGGCGGAATATAGTCACGATCAATCACAAAATTCCCGCCGGCGTCGCGACGGATGCGCGCCAGCGGCAGCGTGATATCGGTGGCGCTGACTTCCTCATCCAGCAGGAGCCGCAAATTGCGACTGGCGACCGCCACCGCCATCGCATCGCCGCCGGTCGTTTCGTCGACCAGCGTGCGCTCTTCGCGAATGAAGCGGATCGCGTCGCTGCGCGTGGCGCCGCCGCTGATCACGTTCGGTCGATCATCGTGCCATGGTGCGAGCGCGAGATGCACGAGATGTGATTCGCGAGCCGGAGAGAAGCGATCGCCGAGGGGCGCGACCGGTGGCAGCGGATCGGGGTCGGGGGCTTGCAGGGCTGTGCCGTCGGGAAACCGCCCGCGCGCGTGAATCAAGGAGAGCGTGCCGCCTCGCAACGCGTCGCCATCGAGTTCGACGCCCGAGAGTCCCCACGCGAACGGAAACACGGCATCGAGCGTGCGCGTGACTTCATCTTCCAGCCACCGCCGTTGCGCCTGAAAATGCTGCGGCGAGAGCGCCATGCCCTCCTGCCACACGGGACGCGCGGGCGCCGGAGTCCGGCTCATGATCGTCCGGACGTGCGTGACGTCCGATGCACGGACGGGAGCCAGCGTGTTGGCGATGTCGACATCGATCGAAGCCGTGCGTCGGCGTGAGAGGCGAGTATGGTGTCGGTCCGGGTCGAGGCACAGCAATTGCGCCAGCGGCTCGTCGCCATAACTATACACCCCGCATCCCGTCTCGCATCCGGCGGAAGCGCTGCGCATTTCTCCTCTCCCGAGTTGTGATGACCGAGCCCGCCTCGTCGCCGCGGTACCGTCTCTCGATGTCGATCTCTCATCAAGATGGAGTGCGGACGTACATCGCATACGATCATCAGCTGGCGCGGCCGGTGCTGGCACATCTGGTCGATACCGCGGGACCGTACACACTGCACGACATCGAGGCGCTGCTCGCACTGTTGCCTGCGAAAGACGCCGCGCAAATCGTCGAGAACGCGATGACGGAACGCGGCATGGCGGTGATCTCGCTGCCGAGCGAGGGACTGAATCACTTCATCGCCTGGCTCACGGACCGCATTGGTGTGCCACGTCCGTCGAGCGACGCGAGCGCACAACCGGCAGCTCCAGTCGTCCCACTGCCGCCGGTCGCACCGCAACCAGTCGCGCCGCCGGCCGCGATCGCGCCTCCTGTGGCGCCGGCTGTGATGCCGATGCCGCTCACGCCACCACCCGGCGCCATTTCGCCGCCGCCTGTGATGCCACCGCCGGCGCCCATTGCTGCAGAACCACGGCTCACGTCGTCCGCGGCGCCGGCCGGCGAGTTCACCCAGATGTTCCGCCCGCAGGATCTGCCGCTGGCCGCGGCACCGTCGGCTGCGCCGGCCATGCCTGTCGCGGCGCTCCCGCCGGCGCCGGTCGCGCTGCCGCCAGCAGCCGTCGCGATCTCGCCGGCGCCGATTGCCAAAGCGCCACCGACACCAGCCGCGGGCGAGTTCACCCAGATGTTTTCGCCGGGTGCACAGCAGCCGACCGCCGGACCGCCACCGAGTGCCACGCCACCAGCACCGAGACCGCCGTCGCCGCCTGTTGCCACGCCGCTCCCGATGCCAAGCCCGCCATCGCCGGCACCGGTGATGGCGTCGCCGCCGCCGTTCGTCGCACTGCCGCCCGCCCCGCCTGTGTCCACACCGCCGGCGTCGTTGCCCAATGCGGGGTTCGATGCGGGCGGCCTGAGCTCGCTGCCGCCGCTGCCACCGCCTGCGGCACCCTCGTTCAGCGCCCCGCCACCATCCGCGTGGCCACCGCCCGTGCCGGCTCCCGCGCTGCATCCACCAGCATTGCAGTCACCGGCGCCCCACTCGCTGCCCGACGTTGCGCTCACCCCACCGACACCGATGGCCGCCGTGCCGTCGGTGTTGCCGCCGCCGATGTTCGGTCTGCCCGAGCCAGGCGCCGCCGCAAAAAAGGAACGCGCCATCGGTCCGAGTGAGGCGACGCTGATCATGAAGAAGCAGGTGCCCGTCGTCACCGCGCCGACCGCCGAACGGGAAGCCGCCACGCCGACGCAGAAGACGCCGACGCGTCTCACACTGCCGATCATCCTGACCATCAACGCCGTCGTGCTGCTCACACTGGCGCTGATTCTCTACTTCGTGTTCCGCAGTCCACCCGACACCGTGCCCACCCTCACCGGCGCAAAAGCCGCCGCCGACAGCACTCGCCGCGCCGCAGTCGACTCCGCAACACTGCGAGACTCCGGTTCGAAAAAGAAGTAGGTCTTGAACTGCGTTGGGTCGATAGTAGCTGTGTTGAAAGTCAAGCGATGGCGGGCGCCGCAAGGCGCCAGGGCGTGTTCGTCTTCACCATCGCGTTGAGGATCGTGAGCAGTTTCCGGACGCACGCGATGCGCGCAACTTTTACGGGTTTCTT
>JANLPZ010000206.1:0-13533 GCA_031367535.1 Gemmatimonadaceae bacterium | reverse complement strand
AGTTCAGGCGATCGCTGCAGCGGACTTGCGGCCGACGTCCATCAGTTCGCGAGTGCTCGCGCGGAGCGCCCAGGCGATGCCGCGTTCGGCGACGGCGGGTGCGACGAGGGTGTGGCCGAGGAAGTAGCCGGCGCGTTCGGGGATGACGTGGCGCTCGATGGTGCGTGCGTCGTCGCTCGTGCCATCGCTGAGCCAGCGCAGACGGAGCCCGAGGCCGTTGCGATCGAGGTCACCGCTGATGGTGCGCGCGAGCAGCGGCTCCAGTTCACGGATGCGCGCGTACTGCCGGCGCCCGTAGCCGAGGTACTCCCACGGCGCGTAGCCCGTGCAGACCGCCTGCGCGGCGTGGGTGGCGAGGCCTTCGTTGACGAGCAGCTCGCGCAGCGTGGCGCGTTTGCCGGTATCCCAGAATGAGTAGTAACCGCCGTTGTCAGCGACGAGCGTCTTCATGTCGCTCTGGCTGTCCTTCGCGGTGTACCGCACACCGTGCGCGATTTCGTGCGCGAGCCAGGGCGGCATCAGCGCCGGGTCGAGGCCGAGTGAGTCCGTGTCGGGATTTCGTTCCCCCGTGAAGTGCTCGAGACAGACGAATGCCACCGGCCGGCCGTCGATCACAAGCTCGCCCGCATTGGCTGCGCCGACGCCGACCATCAGCACGACATCCGGTTCATCGGTGATGTCGAGTGTGCTCATCGCCTGCGCCACGGTCTGGCGCGCTCTCAACACGAGCGGTTCGCGATCCAGCACGCCGAGCAGGTCGGTCCGATCGGCCGCGACGGTCTTGCGGATGATCTCGCCCACGTGTGGACCGGTCGGATCTACGACGTAGTTGTCCCAGTACGCGGACAGGAGCGCCTTGTTGGCTGCGAAATAGCGCTCGTACGCTGCCACCCGATCCGCACTCTGTAGCACGGCCAGGAAGTCGGGGAGCAAATTGATGAGCATCGGCCTTAATTTTTTCAGATATCGTGCGAGGCCCGACCCGCGGGCAGTGACGATCACGCGGGATTCTATGGCGCGTCGGTGACACGTACAAGGGAGCAAGTTCCAATGACGAGCTTGCAGCCGATCGATCTGGTATGTCCGGTCTGCGACAACCACTTCAAATCACAGTCGGTGGTGTCCACCAACTCGTTCGGTGGCAAGCGCACCGACTTTCACGAACGGGCCGCCGGCGCGCAGCCGCTGCCATACCTCGTGCATACCTGCAGCGCGTGTGGCTATAGCGGTGTGGAACGCAGCTTCGTGGAAGGGGCGGAGGTTTCCACACACGTTCGCTCACAGGTGCTGACGGTCCTCACGCCGCGTGTCGCGCAGCATCAGCTCGACACCGCGAGCGAGCGGTATCACGCCGCGGCGCAAGTGGCGGAATGGGAAGGTGCACCGTCGCGACAGATCGCCGACATGTTGCTGCGCGCCGCGTGGTGCTGTGTGGACGACGATGATCACGAAGGGGAGCGTTACTACCGTCGCGCCGCCGCGCAGCGCTTCACCGAGGCGCTGGCCGGCGCTGACGCGGTGCCGCCCACCGAGCGCGCGGTGCTCACCTATCTGGTCGGCGAACTATGGCGTCGCGTCGGCGATCAACCGCTGGCCGCCGAATGGTTCGAGCGTGTCGACACGGAGATCGTCGATGCGGACGACCAGCAGTGGGTTCGCGACGTGGCACGGCAGCAGCGCGAATCGCCGCGCGAGTGGTTCGGCTGATCCGACTCAGCGTGTGCCAAAGAGTCGATCGCCGGCGTCACCAAGCCCAGGCACGATGTAGCCCTGCGCATTCAACTCGCGATCTATCGCGGCGCAGATGATGTGCACATCGGGGTGCGCCGCGCGCAGACGCGCGATGCCTTCCGGTGCCGCCACAATGCACATGAACGTGATCTGTTCAGCGCCCGCTTTTTTCAGTGATGTCACGGCCGCCGCCGCACTGCCGCCAGTGGCGAGCATCGGATCGAGCAGGATGAACGCGCGATCCGCCGCATCGCCCGGGACTTTGAAGTAGTAGTCCACCGGTTCGAGCGTGTCGTGATCACGATACAATCCGATGTGGCCGACGCGTGCACCCGGCACGAGCCGCAGCACACCTTCCACCATGCCAAGACCGGCACGCAGAATCGGCACCACGGTCAGCTTCTTGCCGCGCACCGTGACGCCGATGTGCGACTCGAGCGGTGTCTCGACCGGATAGGGTTCAAGCGCGAGCGATGCCGTGGCTTCGTATGCCAGCAGCATCGCAATTTCGTCCACGAGTTCCTTGAAGAGTTTCGTGGGCGCACTGCGGTCGCGCAGACGTGTCACCTTGTGCTGCACCAGCGGGTGGCTGACAAGCGTGACGCCGCCGATCCGGGAGAGTTGTTCGTCTGGCACGCAGGCAAGATGCGGGTCGGACGCTGGCGAACGGAAGGGCAGCGCGCGCCGTAGGGCATCGATGGCCGCCGGCTGGGCTTACCGCGCCGTGGTCAATGGTGTAGCTACGATGCTTCGGATGAGGCGCGCGATGGTGGGTGCCACTCCGATCACAGCCTCAGTGGTGGTGCATGCAACTCACATTTTCCGGCGCGGCTCGCGAAGTCACGGGCTCCTGTCACATCCTCGCAGTGGGTGGCAGGACCGTGCTCCTCGATTGTGGCCTGTTTCAAGGCCACCGTGCGGAGTCGCGCAAGAAGAACGAGGTGCTGCCGTTGCCCGTCGACACGATCGATGCCATCGTGCTCAGCCACGCACACATCGATCATGCGGGCCGCCTGCCATTCCTCGTGCGTGCCGGCTACACCGGCCCGATCCACGCCACCGCCGCAACACGCGATCTCTGTGCGCTGATGCTCGCCGACTCGGCGCGCATCCAGGTCAAGGACGCCGAATTCCTCGAGAAGCGACAGCAGGAACACGCCGACCCGTTGTACGACCCGGATGACGCGGCGCAGGTTCTCAAGCAGATGATCGGCCTGCCGTACGACCGATGGTTCGATGTGGTGCCCGGCGTGCGCGCGATGTTCGTGGACGCTGGCCACATCCTCGGCTCGGCCTCGGTGATCGTCGAATGCACGGAAGGCGGACGCACGGTGCGACTGGTGTTCTCGGGTGACGTCGGTCGGAAGGGATTGGCCATCATTCGTGATCCGCAGCCGCCCACCGATGCCGATGTCGTGATCATGGAGTCGACGTACGGCAATCGCGACCATCTCCCGATCACCGACGCACGCGATGCGCTCGGCAAGGTGATCCGTGATACGGCGGCGCGTGGCGGACGCGTGATCATTCCGGCGTTCGCCGTCGGACGCGTGCAGGAACTGGTGTACGATCTGCATGCGCTGGCGCGCGCCCAACAGATCCCGCGGATTCCGATCTACATCGACAGCCCGCTGGCCACCGGCGCCACCGAAGTCTTCGAAATGCATCCCGAGTGTTTCGATCGCAACGAGGATCTGGTGAAGGCGGTGGACGAACTCTTTCACTTCGATCTCGTGCACTACACGCGCGATGTGATGGAGAGCAAATCATTGAACGCGATGCACGGCCCGATGATCATCATCTCGCCATCGGGCATGGCCGAATCGGGCCGTGTCCTGCATCATCTGGCACACGCGGCAAGCGATCCACGCAACACGATTCTGGTGGTCGGATTCATGGCTGAACACACCCTCGGCCGACGCATCGTGGAGAAACGACCGACGCTGCGCATCTTCGGCGCGGACGTGGCGCTCAAGGCGCAGGTCGAGATCCTCAACGGCTACTCTGCACACGCCGATCGCAACGAACTGACGGCGTGGCTCGACGCGGTGAAGAGCACCTCGCCGCGACTGGGCAAGGTGCTGCTCGTGCATGGTGAGCCACCCGCGCAGGAGGCGCTCATCGCCTCACTCCGCGCACGTGGTTACAGCGTGTCGGCGCCGGCGCCTGGCGAGCGGTGTGCGCTGTGACAGGCCGCGCGGATGGACATCCGGATGAGTGACACCACCACACCGACTCGTGGCGCCGCGGCGGGCCGTATCCTCGAGGCGACGAGCGCCTGCATCGTGCAGAAAGGCGCCGCGGATGTGAGTCTGCAGGACGTCGCGGAAGCGGCGGGTGTCAGCAAGGCGCTGATTCACTATCACTTTCACGACAAGGGCGAGCTGCTGGCGCGCCTCGTGGAGTGGCTGCGTGTCGGACTGCTGGCGCGGCAGACGAACGCGCTCAGCGGTGTTTCCGCGTCTGCGGCGCTCGACGCGCTGTGGCAGTGGCTGTCGGATGAACTGGAGCGCGGCGACTTGCGTGCGCTGCTCGATCTGTCGCTGGTGCAGGGTGACGCGGTGCAGGCGGCGGTGCGGACGACGGCCGCCGCGCGTCGTGATGCCGCGGCAACCGTGACCACCGAACTGTTCGACGCGCTTGGCCTCAGGCCACGCGTGCCGGCATCGTTGATCGCCGATGTCTTCGTCGCATTCGTGGACGGCCTCGCGCTCGACACCGTCGTCGACCCATCACGCAACGCACGCATCTCGTTCGATGTGTTCTGGCTCGCGATGCTTGGCCTCGCGGACTGACGTGTTGGCGTCACTCTGCCACCTGTCCGCGACGCTGACAATGCGGGTGTAGACTTCATCGTGGCCAGCAAAAAGCGCTCGTTCCTCGGGAGTCTGTTCCGACTCATCGGCCGCGTGTGTCTCGTGCTCCTGCTGCTCTGGGGCGCGTCACTGGCGGCGGTGCTGCTGGTCGGCAATCGCGACTCCGCGCAGAAGGCCAACGCCATCGTGGTGCTCGGTGCGGCGCAGTATGCGGGGCGCCCATCACCGGTGCTCGAAGCACGACTCGATCACGCCATCCGCTTGTATCGTCGAGGCATCGCGCCACTGCTGATCTTCACCGGCGGCAAGGCCGAGGGCGACATCACCAGTGAAGCGGAAACGAGTGCGCGATACGCGCGTCGCAACGGCGTACCCAACTCGGCGATCATTCTCGAGAGTGAAAGTCGCAGCACCACGGAACAGATGCACGCGGTGGCGCGGATGGCGCGCGCGCGCAACTACACCGGCGTCGTTCTGGTGAGTGACCGATTCCACATGCTGCGCCTGTTGCTCACGGCCTGGAAACTGAACCTGACTGCGTATGGATCACCGACGCGCAGCAGTCCGATCTCGCTCACCGATGCGGCAGGGATTCGGTATGTGTTGCTGGAATCGGTGAAAGCGCCTCTCGCGTTCCTGATCGAGAGCCGCGCCCGATAGCGCGGCTCCCTGATGGACGCGCAGACAGCGCGAATTCAGCAGAGCTTCCCTAGTCCATCACGAAGTCGACGCTCGCGAGGCGTGCCATCTCGGAACGCCAGGCGTCGTGCAGTGCGCGGAATCGCGGGGAACGACCATGGCCGCCGATCATGACGCCATCGAGTTGTGTGATCGGTACGACGCCGCGAATCGAACTGCAGGCGCAGGCGGCATCGGCGTGCAGAAGTGCCGCGAGTGGGGCTTCCGTTTCCTGCACCGTCAATCCGACGCTCGGTGCGAGTGTGCGCAGCAGTCCGAGGGTTGTGCCGGGCAATGCGCTGGTGGCCGCACTCGGTGTGTACACCGTCGCATCCGAGAACCAGCAGACATTCGACGCCGTGCAGCCGATGATTCGATCATCGGTGTCGAGCACGAGTGCGTCATCGACGCCCTGGCTGTGTGCCTCACGCAGGGCGAGCACATTGGCGGTGTAATCGAGCGACTTGATGCCCGCCGTTGCACGTCGTGCGCTCCAGCGCCACTCGCTGGTGATGAGCGTCAGGCCGCGCTCGATGACTTCGTCGCGGACCGCGATGCGCGGCGTGAGCGTGACGATCGATCGCGCCGCGCCGCCGCTCAGACCCGCCATGCCCGGCAACGCATCGCCGCGTGTGAGTGTGATGCGGAGCACGGCATCGAGGGTGTTCATGCGGTGCGACGCGGCCGCGGCCTCGGTGATGTGGGCGCTCAGCCCGGCCGGCAGGACGAGGCCGAGCCGTTCGGCGCCGAGTGCGAGTCGCGTGAGATGGGCGGCGGCGAGGGGTGCGACGCCGTTCAGCACACGCATGGTTTCAAACACGCCATCGGCGAGGGTCAGGCCACGGTCGAAGGCGGACACGGCGCGACTGGCGTCGTGCACGATCTCACCGTCGATCCAGACCCGGATGGGCGCCGAATTTTTCATGGGGCGAGTCGGAACCGGCGAGGCGCGATGGGCGGGACCCGGCGCGGGAACGGCGCCATGGTGGCCGCCGACATCGGCAGACACGGGTCAGCGGGCCTGGGCTGTGGAGCGCGGACGCCTGACGGGCGAATGGTAGCGGTTCCCCGTCACGTGACAAGCAACCGTTTCGCCTGTCCGGTGTCACGGCGGTGAAACCCGAACACGCCGGTGCCGTTTGGTCTTTGGGAGCGACGCGGATCACGGCGAGCGTTTCTCGGTAGGAACGAGGGTGGGGTTCGTAGTGAGATTGCGGATGAGCGGCCTTCGGGGAGAATACTGGTAGTCGACACTGACAACTCAGTGTCGTACCATGAAACAGACAGTGGCTTGTAACTGTCACCAGATGAGTTGCTATAACTGCGAACTCTGCCCAATGTGGTGCATCGGTTCCCGGGAGGGAGCCGTTGTGTCGAGACGGGGGGCAGGTCACCCGTCGCACGCCGGACTACAGCACGACAACAACGAAACGAGGAGACAACAACGCATGAAGAAGATTCTGGTTGGCGCGGCAGTTTTCGCGGCCATGGTCGGCGCTGCGCCATCGGTACAGGCGCAGGCCAGCAGCACATCGAACGTCCGGTTCGGCATCTCCGGCGGCCTGACCGTGCCGATCGGTGATCTGGGTAACGCCTACGGCAGCGGCTTCAACCTTCAGGGTCACGCCTCGATCAAGCCCAATTCGTTCCCGCTGAACCTTCGCGGAGATGCCGGATTCTGGACGCTGGGCGGCAAGACAATTTCGGGCGGTGGCGGCGAGGGTTCGTTCAAGAGCGACGCTCGCAATATTTTCACCGTGAACGGCAACGTCGTCTACAACTTCGAGAGCGCAAAGGACGCGACCTTCGTGCCGTACGTGATCGGTGGCCTCGGCATCTACACGGGCAATCAGAGCTTCGGCACGAAGTTCGGCGTCAATGGTGGCGGCGGCGTGACGTTCAAGCTCGCCGGCTTCGATGCATTCGTGGAAGGGCGTTTCCACAACATCTTCGCCGACGGCGGCTCGGCTCGCATCATCCCGGTGTCGTTCGGCATCATGTTCAAGCCCTGATTTATTGTTTCTGCAGTGCCAAGCGCCCGACCCGCCATTCGCGGGTCGGGCGCTTCGGCGTTCGTGAGGGGACGGACGGACTGGTCCCACGGGCCGTGGTGCGCTTTCATTCGCCCTCGCGCGAATGCCGAGTTCACTGGTCGCGCCGAGTTGTTGCCCGAATCCGCGCCGCATGCGCGCCAGGAGCCGCTCCCATGGCAGACACACCGCATTCGTCATTGCCAGGCCAGCCCGGAAACGGGATGCCAGGTATCACCAGCGCGACGTATGACGATGCGATCCTGGGCTTTCTGCCGCAGGAGCAGCCGGAGACTGAGGACGAGCTGGAGACCGATATCGCGCTGTGGGCGGTGGTGTTCGCCGGCGGCATCGGCTCGCGCTTCTGGCCGCTCAGCACGCCGGAACGTCCGAAGCCGTTGCTGCGACTGGTGGGTGACCGGCCGCTGATCGCCGACACGCTGCGGCGCCTGCAGCCGATGGTGCCAGCCTCGCGGACTTTGGTGCTTACGAGCGCCGACATCGCGGATGCGATCCATGCAGCGATTCCGGAGCTGCCTGAGAAGAACCTGCTGGTGGAACCGCGCCCGTTGGGCACGGCCGCAGCGCTCGCGTGGGGTGCGCAGGAGATCATCAATCGCACCGGCCGCAGCACGGTGTTCTGCGCGATCCACGCCGATCTCTCGGCGCAATACGAAGATGAATTCCGGCGTGCGATCCGCCGCGCCGCCGGCTACGCCGCAAAGGACGAGACTGCGCTGGTCGCCATCGGCGCACGTCCAACCCGTCCCGACACGGGTTTCGGCTACATGCTGGGCGGCGCCGAGCTGGAGCCGGGCATTTCGTTCGTGAAGGGTGGTGCATGCCTCGTTGAGCGGTTCGTTGAGAAGCCCGGCCCGTTGCAGGCGGAAGAATTCATTGCCGACGGCGCGATGTGGAACACCGGCATCTACTGCTGGCAGGCCGGCGCCGTGCTCGACGCGCTGGAAGCGAACACCACCGAACTGCAGGATGGCCTCGCGTATCTCGCCTCAGGCAAGGTGGATCGGTTCTTCGGCATGGTGCAGTCCATCTCGATCGAGCGCGGGTTGCTGGAGCGCATCGAAAATCTGATCTGCGTACCGTCCTCATTCGGCTGGGACGACGTCGGTACCTGGGCGTGCCTCCGTCGCGTGCGCGAACTCGATGACACCGGCAACGGCGTGATCGGTGAAGCCCTGATGGTCGACGCCGAGTCGAATGTCGTGCACACCGAGTCCGGTCGCGTCGTGGTCTACGGCGTGAACTCCCTGCTCGTCGTGAGTCTGCCTGGGGTGACGTTCGTGACGAGTCTCGACCGGGCCGCCGAACTCAGTCCTTTGTTCGACGGACTCCCGAAAGAGCTGCGCCGGAATCCGACCGCCGAGCTCTGAGAGGCGATCAAGAGCTTATGGGGGCAGAGGTCGGTGAGGCCAGAGAGTGCGTCGCTTGCAACGCTCCGCTCTTGGCGCAGCATCGCTGACTTTTTTGGAGTGGAGCACACGGAGAGCACCGAGTGCTCCGGTTGCAGCGGTCGGCGCGGCGCGCACCACTGCTGACTTTTTGGTGGAACTGCTGTTCCAGAAAATCATCGGTGCGCGATGGGCAGAGCGTGGCGCTGCGAACCCGCCGTGCGCTCCGCGCGCTCCACACCCAAAGCAGTTCGCGATGGCGCGCGAAGAGCGGAGGTTGCCGAAGTACGCACTCTCCGGGCTCTCCGCTATCGCCCCCAGGCAGTTCAGAAGTGACGGGCGCTCGAGCGATGTGCTCGAGGTTTGTGACACGGTGCTGTCACCCGGAGTGGACACGGCGGGCTCAGGTGTTTTTGTAAGTCGTTATCCGACAACGTCTTGCTGCCGTGTTCCACGCGGCACCGACAATGCTTTGAAAGGGAACACGCAGCGAGGGTCGCGCCTCTGCTGGTGATCTCAACCGGAGCTCCCCAATGTCGATTCGTCGTGTTGCCCTCGCATCAGCAGCCTTGCTTACTACCGCCGCGCCGGTGATGGCGCAGCAACGGCAGGCGCCGATGTTCACCATCGAAGGCGCTGCCAATTATCAGGCGCTGCGAGGCAACGTCTTCTCTGATCTGAACGATGGACGCGGCGCGGAAGCGCAGTTCACGGTCGGCATCAGCAACCTCGCAGTTTCCGTCGGCTACCAGCGCTCGTGGCATGACATCATCGGCACGGCACCGGAAGGCGGCGTGCCGCGTCAGGCGACGCTGTCCGGCTTCTATGTCGAACCACGTCTCGCGCTGCCGCTCGCGGCCTCGAATTTCACGCCCTACATGTACGGACGTGGTGGCCTGCTCGAGCGCGCGGAGACCATCAGCGGTACTGAATACAAGTCGAACGTGACACAGCTCGGTGGTGGCCTTGGCTCGATGATCTATCTCGCCAAAGGCGTCCAGCTGAATCTCACGGGCGGCTACCAGTTCCTGCGGGCTGGCAAGCGTATCGCGGACGATACACGCGCTGAAGGTGGCGCCTTCGTGATGCGTGCAGGCCTGAGTCTGGGTGGAACTTCGGGGTGGGCGCGCGACCCAGGGTACTGATCTTCGGATCAGGCCCTGGCCCCCTCGGCCCTGCATGCACCTCGGCATGCAGGCGACAGAGAGCTCGCGGCTTTTGCGCCCTGCCGGCGTTGTCGATCCTCGCAATACCTCGCGGTATTGCTGCGGTCTCCGCCTTGGCAGGAAACAAAATTCGCTTCGCTCATGCAACACTGCTGGTGCGGAGGCAGGCCGCCTTTGGCGGCTGCCCCGCAACAGTGAAACCGCCCTGCGGCACTTCGGTGTCGTGGGGCGGTATCTTTTCATCCATATGCAGATACCGATCGAAACTGAAATGCTCGCCAACGGATTGCGCGTCACGTATTCCGTGGACCACGTCGCCCCGCTGGTGGCGGTCAATCTCTGGTACCACGTGGGCAGCGCGAATGAACGTGAAGGCCGCACCGGGTTCGCGCATCTGTTCGAGCACATGCTCTTTCAGGGCTCGGCCAATGTCGAGGCGAATGAACACTTCGAGCTGGTGCAGCGCGCCGGCGGCACACTGAACGGCTCCACCTGGCTCGATCGCACGAACTACTTCGAGACAGTGCCGAGCAATCAGCTCGCGCTCGCATTGTGGCTGGAAGCCGATCGCATGGGACGCCTGCTGCCCGCGATGACGCAGCAGAAGCTCGACACACAACGCGACGTCGTGAAGAACGAACGCCGCTGGAGTGTCGACAACCAGCCGTACGGCACGTGGTGGGAAAAACTTCCCGCACTCACGTTTCCGCCGACGCATCCGTACCATCATTCGCTGATCGGCTCGATGGAGCATCTGAGCGAAGCGTCGCTCGAAGATGTCGCGGAATTTTTTTCGACGTGGTACACACCCGACAACGCGGTGCTGACGATTGCCGGTGATTTCGATCCGGCCGAGGCGCGCGTATTGGTGCACGAATATTTTGGCGCCATCCCGCGCAATCCGAATCCGCCGGCGCGCCCGGACTTTGCCGTGCCCGCACGATTCGATCATACGATGCGAGAAGTGGTGGAAGACGACGTGCAGCTGCCGCGCGCGATCATCGCGATGCGCATTCCGCCCGCCGGCAGCGACGCCTGGTACGCCGCGAGTGTCGCCGGCGCGGTACTCGGCATGCGCAAAGGCAGCCGACTGTATCGCAAACTGGTGCGTGAACAGCAGATCGGTGCTGATGCGAGCGCATACACATTCGACCTGACAAAAGGCGCGGACCTGCTGGTCGTCGATGTCACGGCGAATGGCGATGTGAGCTCCAACCGACTCGAAGAAGCGGCGCACGCCGAGTTGGATGTGTTTGCGCGTGACGGTGTGAGCGAGTCGGAGATCGCGCGTGCGTTGGCGTTGATCGAGACGGATTTCGTGTCGTCGCTCCAGAGCGCACAGGATCGCGCGGACACGTTGTCGAAATTCGCGACGTACTTCGGCGACCCGGCGCTCGTGAACGAGCAGCCAGCGCGGTATCAGCGTGTGACGGCTGCGGAAGTGACGGCGTTCGCGAAGGAGTGGTGCCAGCGCGAGAATCGCGCGACGCTGCTGTATGTGCCGCGTGTTGCGGTAGCGGAGGCAGCCGCGTGACCGCCCTCGATACGTCGGTGCGTCCGACACCCGGCGCGCCACGCGCGTACGCGTTTCCGAACTTCTCGTCCGCGACACTGCCGAACGGTCTCCGCGTCGTGGTGGCACCGGTGCGCAAGCTTCCACTGGTGACAGTGTTGGCCCTCGTCGATGCGGGATCGGTGTCGGATCCGGTGGGCCAGGAAGGCGTCGCACAACTCACTGCGAGCTTGCTCACCGAAGGCACGGGCAACCTCACCGGCGCGGCGCTGGCTGAGCTGGTGGAGTTGATGGGCAGCACACTCGATGCCGGCGCGGATTGGGATTCGAGTGTCGTGAAACTGACGACGTTGTCGACGCGATTGCCGGAGGCGATTGCGTTGCTCGCGCGCGTGCTCACGGAGCCCGCGCTGCCCGAGGATGAGTTCCAGCGACTGCGCACGGAGCGTCTGGCGGAGTTGTTGCAGCAACGCAGCGAACCGCGTTCGCTGGCCGATGAGGCGTTCGCACAATCGATCTATGCGCCGACAGCGCGCTACGCGAAGCCGGATGGTGGCACCGCGCAGTCCGTGAAGGCACTGACGCTCGATGCGCTGAAGGCGTTCTACGCCGAGCGCTATTCACCGCACGTGACGACCGTGGTGCTGGTGGGTGATGTAGCGATCGACGAGGGTGTCGCACTGGTCTCGCGCGTGCTCGGTGGCTGGGCGGGCACGAAACCGGCGGTGAGTTCGAGTCCTGACGCAGCGCTGGTTGCGCCGCGTGGCATTCGCATCGTGCGCAAGGTCGACGCGCCGCAGAGTGAATTGCGTGTCGGTCACGCGGGTCCGCCGCGTCTCACGCCGGACTATTTCCCGCTCGTGCTCTGCAATGCAATTCTTGGCGGTCTGTTCTCGAGCCGTCTCAATCTGAATCTGCGTGAAGAGCATGCGTACACGTACGGGGCACACAGCGGTGTGGGCTGGCGTCGGTGGGCGGGACCGTTCTCGATGGACGTGGCGGTGCAGAGTGATGTGAGTGCCAAAGCCGTTCAGGAGATCCTGAACGAGTTCGATCGGATCCGCGCCGAGCCGGTGACAGCGAGTGAGTTGTCACTGGCGATCAGTTATCTGGATGGGGTGTTTCCGATCCGTTTCGAGACGACGCGTGCCATCGCGTCGGCGCTCGCCTCACAGGCGATCTATGATCTCCCTGCCGACTACTACGACACGTATCGCGCGAATATCCGCGCGGTGACGGCGGACGACATCCTGCGCGTGGCGCAGCAGCACTTCGATCCAGTGAAACTGCAGGTCGTGGCGGTCGGTGATCCGGCGGTGATCAGCGAGCCGCTGGCGGCACTCGGTATCGGCGATGTGACGGTCACTGACGCAATCGACACTCTTGGCACCTGAGACAATGAGCACCGAAGCAGGGCAAGTCTCGACCCGCCGCGCGTACACGGGCCGCATCATCAATCTCGATGTCGATACGGTGCGTTTTCCGGATGGATCGGAAGGCGAGCTGGAGATGATTCGTCATCCGGGGGCGAGCGCGATCGTGCCGTTCCTCAGTGATCCGCGCGGCGCTGATCCGCAGATCATGCTGATCAAACAATACCGGTACGCGGCGCTTGACTTTCTCTACGAAATTCCAGCCGGCCGTCTCGATCCGGGTGAGTCACCTGAGACCTGCGCGCGACGTGAATTGCAGGAAGAAACTGGGTGTACCGCGACTACGGTGGAACACATGCACACCATGTTCACGACGCCCGGTTTCACCGACGAGAAGATCCATCTCTTCCTCGCCTACGACCTGACGCGCGGAGAAGCGGCACGCGAAGCGGACGAGTTCATCACGGTCGAAGTGATGCCGCTGACACGCGCGCTGTCGATGGTGCAGGACGGGACGATCAAGGACGCGAAGACGGCGCTCGGGATTTTGTACGCCGCAGGCTTTCGCGTCGGGGCCTGAGGCTTCGTCGTTAGCGGCGTTGGGACGATAGGGCGGGGAGGCCGGAGAGTGCGAGTCACTCGGGACTTCGCTCGTCGCGGACCGTCGCTGACTGCATTGGGTCGATAGTAGCTGTGTTGAAAGTCAAGCGATGGCGGGCGCCGCAAGGCGCCAGGGCGTGTTCGTCTTCACCATCGCGTTGAGGATCGTGAGCAGTTTCCGGACGCACGCGATGCGCGCAACTTTTACGGGTTTCTT
>JANLPZ010000196.1:0-15864 GCA_031367535.1 Gemmatimonadaceae bacterium | reverse complement strand
CCCTGGTAGCTGTTCGGGCTTCTGGCGATCGGGTCGGCGCCGCTCTGACTATCGATCGGGCTCGCGTCGCCCTGGGCGGATTGAACGAGCTGACGCCTTCCCAATGTTGTACACCGTCGTGCCGTAGACATACAAGGGCGGAGAGCCCGGGGAGTGCAAGCGCAGCGACGCTCTGCCCATCGCGAGCCGAATATTTTTTGTGAACCGCAGTTGCAACAAAAAGTCAGTGGTGGTGCGCGCTGCGCCGAGCAATGCAAGCGACGCACTCTCCGGGCTCCACGGCCTATCCTCACAAAAAGTCAGCGGTGCCGCAAACGACGATGAGCGTTGCAACCGGCGCACTCCGTGGGCTCCGTGCGCTCCTCACCCCAAAAGTCAGCGATGGTGCTCGACGAGCGGTTCGCTGCAACGGGGAGAAGCTCTGTGTCTCTGTGCGAGACACGCAGTTGCAGTCCCGCCACGATGGCAGAAATGTCGAAAAGCAGAGCCCGCTGGACTGTCCTCGTGGCAGGGCACTCCGAGTCTCGCAGCGTCCGGAATTTGAGACGCGAGATTCGAACGGCTCTGCGATGGGGGACGTAAACCGTTTTGGTGTCTGTAGTTACAGAGAGATGGCGGGTTAAGGAATCCGCGGCACGCTGCCTGCCGTACTCACTAGGGAACACCAAACGATTCGGTCGGGATGACTGTACGGATTGGTGTCGCACTTCAGCCGGGAGAATCAGATGGCCGAACTCGCTCGTAGCACCGGAATTCTGTCGCTGCACACGCAGCCCGCACCGACGCCTGCCCCGCAGGCTCCGACGCGCAGGGAGCGCATGCGCACGGCGGAAGATGCCGATGTCGTGGCCGCGTTTCTGGCCGGTGAAGAGCTTGCCTTTGAACTGCTGGTCGAGCGCTACCAGACGCGACTGCTGAATTTCATCTACCGCACGATCGGTGATCGCGAGAAGGCGGAAGATCTCGTGCAGGAAGTCTTCATCCGCGTCTACCGCCATCTGCACCGCTTCGATGCGTCGAAGAAGTTCAGTACGTGGATCTACACCATCGCGTCGAATCTGGCCAAGAACGAACTGCGCAACCGGTCGCGCAATCCGCTCGTGCTGTTCCAGACGGTGCGCGACAAGTTCTCGGATGACGAGGAGCGCCCGCTCGATTTCGAGGATGTGGCTGCCCGTCCGGATGACGCGTACCACAAGCGCTATCTGCAGGAAGCGGTGGAAGAAGTGGTCGGCACGCTGCCGGCGCATCACCGCGAGGTCTTTGTGCTGCGCGAGCTCGAAGGCAAGTCGTACGAGGAGATCGCCGAAATCACCGGCGTGAACCTCGGCACGGTGAAGTCCCGCCTCAACCGGGCGCGCGCCAGCTTTGCCGAGCGCATCGCGCCGGCGCTGCGCTAGAACCACCGTTTGGCGGGCCTCGGCCCGCAGCAGGATAGAGAAAGGCCAGGGCAGATCGCCCCCGGATTCGACTTCCGGGGGCGATCGTGTTTGAAGAGATTCTTGAGTCATTTCGGGCGGACCTCTGGAACTGGTGGGGGGCGCGTGGGTATCGTCGGACATCTATGGATTGCCGAGCTTTCCGATCGAACCACGGTGACTGGGTTGATGACGTCCTCGACCCGACAGAGGGCGATGCCCTCGACCGGCACATCGTCGAGTGCGGGCCCTGCGCCAGATTCGATGCACTCGCCCGCCGAGCATTGATGGTGGCGCGGAATGCGCCCCAGATCGAAGTCTCCGCCGATTTTTCGGCCCGGCTGGCGGCCCGGATCGCCGACGAACGGCGCGCGCGGATCGCCGACCACAAGCCATCACACGTCGAACGTGCTCGCCCGATTTCCGGCAGCCCCACATGGGCACGCGTCGCGGCCGCGGTTGTCGTGGTCGTGGGCGGAACCGTCGCGATGCGATCGACCTCGCTCGGAAGCAGATCGTCGTCGACCGTGTGGCAGGGCGATTCACTGACGGTGGCCAGCGACGATGCGTCGGCGCTGCCGGCGTCCTATCTGTCCGCGATGCCCGGGATGTCGTCTGGACAGATCGTTGTGGTGCGATCGATGCGGCCGGTGGGTGGTGCGCTGCTGCCGCAGTCCGACGATCCGCTGCTCGATGGCGACAATCGCGGATGGATCGGCGACGTGACGGCCACGTCCGTCGCGGCGACGGCACCGCTCTGGCCGACAGCGCAAATGGCGGCGCATGCAGCGAATCGATTCGCCGCGATGGAATTCGGTGACGTACGCCAGGTCTCCGTGATGCAGGTATCGCACTGATCGCATGACTGCACTGATCCCGGACTGAATCGGGATCGGGGCGGGGTTGGTCGGGCTATATTCGGTGCATGTCGTCGAAGGACATCACCAGACAGTTCATGTCGCACATCAAGGATCGTGCTTTCGCACCGGCGTATCTCTTCTGGGGAGACGACGAGTGGCGGAAGGACGCAGCCCTGCGCGAACTGCTGCGTGGTGCGGTTGATCCGGCGTCGCGCGACTTCAATCTCGATCAGCTGCGCGGACCCGACCTCGATGCCGATGGCGTCGGCACCATCCTCGGCACGCCGCCGATGATGGCGGAGCGACGCGTCGTGGTGATTCGCGACGTGAGCGGGATGAAGAAGGGCGCGCGCGCGGCACTTGAGCGGTATCTCGCGAAACCTGCGTCTGATCTGGTACTGGCATTGACGGTGCCGTCGGGCGTGAAGCCGGAAGCGGCGCTAACCAATCGCTGTTTCAGTCTGCAGGTGAATGCAGTCAGTGGCGACGAGCTGGCGAAGTGGATCGTGAAGCAGACACATGAACGATTCGGCGCGGAGATCACGCCCGATGCAGTCAGTCTGCTGCAGAGTGCAGTGGGTGATGACTCCGGCTCGCTGATGATGGAGCTGGACAAGGCCGCCAGCTACGTGCTCGGCGGCACCATCGACGCGGCGGCGATCGAAGCGGTGGTTGGTGTGCGCCATGGTGAAACGACGAGTGATCTGCTCGATGCCGTGGCGTCGCGCGATGTGACGCAGGCGATGGCACTGGTCGGTCCGGTGCTGGCGCTGCCGAAAACGTCGGGTGTCGGACTCGCCATGGCACTCGCCACACAAACCGCAGCACTGGGTTGGGGCGCCGCGCAGCGCGCGAAGGGTGTTCCGCTCAACCGACTGGCCAAGGAGTACTTCGATCTGCTGAAGCGCACAGGGGCATTTCCAGGGCGCCCATGGGGCGAGGCGACGGCAGCGTGGACGAAACATGTGCCGCACTGGACGGTCGCCGACGCAGAGTCGGGGCTGCGCGCCATTCTGCGCGCCGATGAACGCCTGAAGGACACACGCGCCTCGAATGACGAGCAGGTGTTGCAGACGCTCGTGCTCGAACTCTGTGCGCCATCGGAGCCGCGTCGTGCTTGAGCGCGTACGAATTGTTGCCGTGTTGGCGCTGGTCGCAGGACTCGCGACGTCGCGTGTTTCGGCGCAGAACACCGATTCGGTGCAGACTATTCGCGTCGAGGAAGTGCTGTCGCGTGTGCGCCGGCTGACGTCGCGCGATGTCACTGCGGCTCGCGCCGTGGTCGATTCACTCGTGATCACGATGCCGCCGGGGGCATCGGCGATGCCGGAAGCGCTGTTCGCGAAGGCGTCGATCGCACCCAGTGCGATCGAAGCGGAGCGCGATTACACACGCATCGTGAATGATCACAAGTTTTCGCCGCGGGTGCCCGATGCGCTGATGCGGCTCGCACTGCTGGAGAGTGCGCGCAACAATCGCTACGGTGCGCTGAAACACCTCGAACGCCTGCTCAAGGATTACAGCGATGCGCCGGTACGGTCGCGCGCGAGTCTGATGGCAGGGCGGCTGCGGCTGGAATCGAACGATCCGGCGCGCGCCTGTGACCTCCTGGCGGCCGCGTACGCATCTGCAGGCGCGAATGAGCGGGATGTGCGCGATCAGGCCGAGACACTCGGCGCGAAGTGTCCGACGCCGATTTCCGTGATGGCCGCGCAGGAACCGCCGCCACTCGGCGTGGCGCGGGCGGCGAAAGTCGTCACGCCGACAGTCGCAGCAACGCCGGTGCCGACCAAGCGCATGACCCGTCGCGATTCGATTGCGGCGGCGCAGCGTGCGGCTACGGCGCGTCGGGACAGTGTGTTGGGCTCGGCGCCGGCGACATCGGTGGTGCATCGCGATTCGGCGCCGCCGAAGCCTGTCGTTGTGGCAAGGCGTGATACGGCGCAGACATCAAAGCCGCCGGCGCCGGTCGTGCATCGTGATACGGTGGCGCCGCCGACACCGGCGGTCGTGAAACGCGACACCGCACCAGCGCCAAAACCTGCGGCCGTGGTACGGCGTGATACTGCACCAACACCGAAGCCTGTAGTTGTGAAGCGCGACACAGCGCCACCACCTAAACCAGTTGTTATGCGACGCGACACGGTGCCGACGCCGAAGCCGGTCGTTGTGAAGCGTGATTCGACCCCGAAGCCGGCGGCGCCTGTCGCCGTCGCCACGCCGAAACCAGCGACACCTGTCGCACCGCGTGTTGACTCGACAAGCGCGACACGCTCGACAACGACAGGTCGTTTCGGTGTGCAGTTCGCCGCGTACAACGACAAGCCGGGCGCCGAGCAGTATGCCGGTGTGCTGCGCGAGCGCGGGATCGTCGCGCGCGTGGAAGGGGTGGTGGCACCGTTCCGTGTGCGCGCCGGTCGATTCGCGACGCGCGCCGAGGCCGAGGCGGCGATGACGATGTGGAAGAAGCCGGGGATGCAGGCGTTCGTCGTGCCGCTCACACCGTGACCGCCCAGTGAGTGGTGGCGCCAGCACGCCCTTGATGCAGCAGTACCGGGACGTGAAGAGTCGCCACCAGGATGCGATTCTGCTGTTCCGGATGGGCGACTTCTACGAGATGTTCTACGAGGATGCGCAGGTCGGAGCGCGCGCACTCGGCCTCACACTCACCGCCCGCAACAACGGTGGTGCGACGGAAGTGCCGCTGGCCGGTGTGCCGGTGCGATCGGTCGCGGAATACGTGCGACGCCTGGTGAGCCAGGGGTTTCGCGTCGCGATCTGTGAGCAGGTCGAAGATCCGAAGCTCGCGAAAGGCATCGTGCGGCGCGAAGTGGTGGAGACGATCACGCCGGGCGCGGTGTTCGCGGATGATCTGCTGGATGGTGCGCGCAACAATTTTCTCTGTGCGCTGCACCATATAGGCAGCGAATATGGCGTCGCGGCGATCGATCTCTCGACGGGAGAATTCCGGCTCGCCGTGCGCACGGCGGCTGAGTTCCCGGCGCTACTCGGCCGACTGTCGCCGCGTGAACTGCTGCTCGTTGAAGGCGCTGTGGCGCCAGCACTGGATGGCGTGATGCTCACGCGTCGCGATGCGTGGACGTTCGATGCCGGGTGGGCCGTCGAAGACCTGACGCGACGATTCGGCGTGCATTCACTGGAAGGGTTCGCACTCGGTCCGTCGTCGACATCGGCGCTTGCGGCGGCGGGCGCACTGCTGCGTTATCTGCGCGAGTTGCAGCCGGCTGGTGTGCCGCACCTGATGCGACCGGTGATGGATGCGGCCGATGGTGTGATGCCGCTGGATGACATGACGCGACGCAATCTCGAGCTGGTCGAAAGCCTGCGCGGCGGCGGCACGGAAGGCACGGTGCTGGAAGTGCTCGACGCCACGCAAACACCGATGGGTGCGCGCCTGCTGCGTCAGTGGCTGCTGGCTCCGCTCACGTCACGCGCCGCGATCGAAGCGCGACACGATGCGGTGAGCCTGTTCGTGGGCGATGGTGTGGGACGCGCTGCACTGCGTGATGCACTCGATGGGGTGCGCGATGTGGAACGCCTCGCCGGCAAGGTCGCCGCATCACGCGCCACGCCGCGCGAAGTGCGTGGACTCGGTGATTCGCTGTTTCGGTTGCCATTGGTGCGTGGTGCGCTGGAAGCGTTGCTGCGCGATGGGGTACTGCCGGGCGCCGATGCGGGACGTGTGACGGCGGTGCTCGATGGCTGGGACGATGCGGCTGATCTGGCGACACGCATGCGCGATGAACTGGTCGAACGTCCGCCGCTGATGATCGGTGATGAACCAACGATCGCGCCCGGTGTGGACGACGAGTTGGACAGCCTGCGCGCGCTGCGCGATGGCGGGCGCGATGCGATCGCGTCGTTGCAGGCTGACGAACGCGCGCGCACGGGCATCAGCTCGCTCAAGGTCGGCTACAATCGTGTGTTCGGCTACTACATCGAGATCAGCAACGCGAACCGCCTTGCCGTGCCAGCCGACTATCAGCGCCGGCAGACACTGACCGGTGGTGAGCGGTACATCACGCCGGCGCTCAAGGAATTCGAGGAGCGTGTGCTGACTGCGGCGGAACGTATCGATTCACGCGAACGCGAACGCTTCGAGGCGTTGCGCTCCGGCGTCGCAAAGGAAGTGGAGCGACTGCAGCGCATCGGTCGACGCATCGCGGAACTGGATGTGCTGGCGGCGTTCGCCGACGTTGCCGCGCGCGAGGGGTACGTGCGGCCGCAGATGACGGATGGGTTCGACCTGTTTGTCGACGGCGGGCGGCATCCGGTGGTCGAACGGATGATGCCGCGCGATCAGTTCATTCCGAACGACGTCACACTCACCGATGACGCACGCCTGATCGTGCTGACTGGCCCGAACATGGCCGGCAAGAGCACGACGCTGCGCCAGATCGGATTGATCGCGCTACTCGCGCAGGTCGGCAGTTTCGTCCCGGCGCGCGCGGTGACGCAGGGCATCGTCGATCGCATCTTCACACGCGTTGGCGCCAGCGACAATCTGGCGCGCGGCCAGTCGACGTTCATGGTCGAGATGAGCGAGACGAGTGCAATTTTGCACACGGCCACCGAGCGCAGCCTGGTGCTTCTCGATGAAATCGGACGCGGCACGAGCACATTCGATGGTGTCAGCATCGCGTGGAGTGTGACGGAACATCTGCACGACCGCATCGGCTGCAAGGCGGTGTTCGCGACGCACTATCACGAACTGACGCAGCTCGCAGACAAACTCCAGGCCGCGCGCAACTGGACGGTCGATGTGCGCGAAGTGGGCGACGATGTACTGTTCCTGCATCGCCTCAAGCCGGGTGGTGCGAGTCGCAGCTACGGCATCGAAGTGGGTCGACTGGCGGGGCTGCCGGCGTCCGTGCTCGTGCGCGCAAAAGAAGTTCTCGCGACGCTCGAAGCCGATCAGCCCGCACGCCGCACGAGCCCTGGTCGGACACGCGATTCCGAGCAGACGGAACTCTTTCTGCCGTCAGTCGTCGAGGCGCATCCGCTGGTGGTGGCACTGCGCGCACTCGATGTGAATACACTGACACCGATCGAAGCGATTGCCCGTCTGTCCGACCTCGCGGCGCAGGCGCGGAAGGGATGAGTCTCTCGATTTCGCGCGCTTGACCGTGCACGCTGTCGACACCTCCGTCTAGATTTGCCATGCACGCGGCGACACGCTGCCGCACTGCTCACTCCGACTCATCCGACCATGCTGCAGCGTCCCACTCTCGAGACTCCGGCCATCGACCCGAACGTCACCACGGTCGACTTGTTGCGCGCGAAGGCTGATGGCCTCTTCCGCACCGCGACCGAGTGCATTCGTCAGCAGGATCGCTGCGCACACCTCGGAAAACTGAGCTGCGGCCAGACGGAAAAGCGCCTTGCACAGAGTGCCGCCCGTCACTCGATCGAGGCGCTGGCGACGATGCTCGAGACGTACGAGAAGTCATCGTCGTCGCTCAAGGTCGATGGCGCCGACGAAGCCTGGTGGCGCAAGGCGAACGCGGTCTGGATGGCGTCGCGCGAGTTTGCACGCCGTCACAGCGGCACCGACACGGCGTCGAAGAATCTGGAAGCGCCGGATGCGGGCCGATTCGGTGAACTGGCACTCGACTTCGAGCTCGAGGCGTCGGCGTTGCTCGCACTCCGGCATGCAGCCGACGCGTATCAACAGGTTCGTCCCGAAGCCGTCTGATGCACGCAGTGAGCGCGGCGCCAACCGCGCTGCGCACGCTCGTCGCTGGTGTGGTGGACTACGCCGGCCTCTTTCCGCCGGCGGCGCTGGACATGCCGCCGGCGGTGGCCAACTACGCGCAGTATCGCGCGAGTGACGACGCCTGGATGCTGGGTCGGTTCGTGGTGCCGGTCTCGCGACTCGACGAATGGAGCGCCGCACTGCGCGCGCTCGGTGCAGACGGACAATCAGCGTGGTCCGGCGCGCGCCTGAGCGCGTTGCTCTCCGGCGAGTTTTCGCGCGAGGCGGAGCAGATCAGCGCATTCAATGCGAGCGAGCCATTCGGCGTGCGCATCGATGTGGCGGAAGGACGCACGGGCACGCCGGATACGGTGCTGGCGACCGCGGCGGCGATGCCGGATGATGTGATGCTCTACTGCGAGCTGCCGCATCGCGAGGATCCGCTGGAGCTGCTGCAGGCGGTCAAATCCGCACACGTTCGCGCCAAGATCCGCACGGGTGGTGTGACGCCGGATGCGTTTTCGCAGCCGCACGAGATCGTTCGGTTTCTGCGACGCTGCATCGACATCGGCGTGACGGCGAAGGCGACGGCCGGTCTGCATCATCCGCTGCGTGGTGACTACCGGCTGACGTATGCGCCGGATGCGATTCGCGGGACGATGTACGGCTACCTCAACGTGTTTCTTGCGGCGGCCGCATTGCGCGCCGGCGCTTCTGATGACGACGCGTTGGCAATTCTGCTTGCGACGGATCCTTCTGCGGTTTCGTTCGCTGACGGCGCTGTTCTGGTCGCGGGCGTGTCAGTCAGCTCGGACGCGATTGCTTTGGCGAGGAGTGCGGGGATGGTGGCGTTTGGGTCATGTTCGTTTCGGGAGCCGGTCGATGAGCTTCTCGCGCTACTCGCTGCATCTATTGGCTGACTGGCTGAAAGTTTTCACGCGGGGCCCGCGGAGGACGCGGGGAAGAGCAAATGCTTTGAAACGGCAACTGCGAAGGGCAACTGCGAACTGTTTGTCTCGCACAGAGCCGCAGAGGCACAGAGAACAGCAACTGCAACAGTTTTCACGCGGGGGCGCGGGGCCGCGGGGGAACGGCAAATGCTTTGAAAGGGCAACGGCAAATGCGAGCGTGTGGCGGGCATCGTCGCGCAGAGTGACGGTGGTGGCTGTTCCAAAACAGAGCAGTTCGCAGTTGCACTCCCCGCGTCCCCGCGTGAAGACTTTTTGCAGTTGCTGTTGCTGTTCCAAAGCATTTGCACTTCCCCGCACCCCCCGCGGGCCCCGCGCGAAAATTTTTAAGAATACTGCGAGCATCACAAATGCCCGCAACGACATAGAGAGAGTTGAGTGGACGATACGCATGAACCAAATCGCAGCAGCTGGGTCCAGAGCGCGAACGAAGCGGACTGCGATTTCCCGATCCAGAACCTTCCGTTCGGCATCTTCCGCAGGCGCGGGACCGTTGAAAAGCCGCGCGTGGGTGTGGCGATCGGGGGGATGGTGCTGGATCTGGTGGACGCCGCGGAGCGGGCGCCGAGTGAGTTCATCGGCAACGACGAAGCGCTGGGGGCGTGCGACTCGGCGTCGCTGAATGCGTTGATGGCGCTGGGGCGTCGGCCGCTGCGGGTGTTGCGCGAGACGATCGGGAATGCGCTCGATGTGCGGAATTCCGTCGCGCAGGCGGAGATGAAGGCGGCGCTGATTCCGATGGCGGATGTGGAGATGTTTTTGCCGGCGCAGATCGGCGATTACACCGACTTCTACGCATCGATCTATCACGCCACCAACGTCGGCAGCATGTTCCGCCCCGACAATGCGCTGCTGCCGAACTACAAGTACGTGCCGATCGGCTATCACGGTCGCGCGAGTTCGATGGTGTTGAGTGACACACCGGTGCAACGACCCGTGGGACAGCGCAAAGGACCGAACGACGCCGAGCCGACCGTGGGGCCGTCGCGGTCGCTGGACTACGAGTGCGAGGTCGGCGTGTTCGTCGGCGCGGGAAACTCACTCGGATCGAGCATCGCACTGAGTGACGCTGAAGAACACATGTTCGGCCTCTGCCTGGTGAACGACTGGAGCGCGCGCGATGTGCAGGTGTGGGAGTATCAGCCGCTGGGGCCGTTCCTGGCCAAGAACTTCGCGACGACCCTGAGCCCGTGGGTGATCACGCTCGATGCGCTGGAGCCGTTCCGTGCGCCGGCCTTCGCACGTCCCGACGGTGATCCGGCGCCGCTGCCGTACCTGAGCACGCCGGCAAACGAGGCGGCGGGGGGCGTGGCGATCACACTCGAAGTGCGTCTTCAGACGGCATCGATGCGGGAGCGTGGTGAGGCGCCGGTTGCGGTGAGCCACACCAGCTTCACGCACATGTACTGGACGCTGGCGCAGCTGGTCGCGCACCACGCGATGGGCGGGTGCAACCTGCAGCCGGGCGACCTGCTGGCGAGCGGTACGGTGAGTGGGCCCACAAAGGCTGAGCGGGGATGTCTGCTGGAGCTGACCTGGCGCGGTGCCGAGCCTCTCACGCTGCCGAGTGGTGAGACTCGTTCCTTTCTCGAAGATGGGGATTTGGTGGAGCTGGCGGGCTGGTGCTCGGCGCCTGGCTTTCGTCGGATTGGTTTTGGTTCGGCACGTGGAATTGTGCTTCCGGCTGGTGCTGTTGCGGGCGGAACAGCTTGACGCTACGGCGCAACGTCGCAACGACTGCAACTGCTGAACGCAGACGCGCTGAAGGACAGAAAGGCGCAGGAGGTATGACCGCAGCTATGGACATTCATGACTTGAGAACTGCGAAATGCATGGGAACAGCAACGGCAACTGCTTGACGCAAGGGCACTGCGCGCCCCGCAAGACTGAACAGCCGCAAAACACCGGGAGTTGGTGGTGCGGGACGGCAGTTTCAAAGCATTTGCTCTTCTCCGCGGCCCCGCGGCTCCGCGCGAAAACTGTTTAGCGCGAAGTACGCAGAGCTCCGAGCTGACACACGGAGAAGCAGGGGTCGGTGTTTGATGGGTCTGGTAGCGCTGGCGCGGTGGGCGGGAGGGTGTGCCGCCATATTTGGGTTCCACTCGGCTTTCCCCACTGCGGTGCGCTGATGCGCCGTGAGGTATGAGGTTCAAATGACTGCGTCTGTCGCGCCTGCCGTTCCTGTTGTGCCTGCGGTGCCCTCTGCCCACGTCGAACGGCATCGTCGGCCGTACGACTCCGTGCTCGACACCATCGGCTGGACGCCGATGATCCGACTGTCGCGCGTGAGTCGTGGGGTGCGCACGCCGTTCTACGGCAAGGCGGACTACTTCAATCCGGGCGGCAGCGTCAAGGATCGGATCGGGCTGCCGATCATCGAGGCGGCCGAGGCGAGCGGGCAGCTCAAGCCGGGCGGCGTGATCGTCGAAGGGACGAGCGGCAACACCGGCATCGGCCTCGCGATCGCGGCGGCGCACAAAGGGTATCGCTGCATCTTCACGATGCCCGACAAGATGAGCCAGGAGAAAGTCCGACTCCTGAAGGCATTTGGTGCCGAAGTGATCATAACGCCGACCGCGGTCGCGCATGATCACCCGGACAACTATGTGATGATGGCGAAACGCATCGCGCATGAAACGCCGAATGCGGTGCTGGCGAATCAGTTCTACAATCTTGCCAACCCGGAAGCACACTATCGCACCACCGGTCCCGAGATCTGGGAACAGACCGAGGGTCGCATCACACACTTCGTCGCGTCGGCCGGTACCGGCGGCACGATCAGTGGAGTGGGTCGCTTCCTGAAGGAGAAGAACCCGAACATCAAGATCATCGGCGCCGATCCGAATGGATCGATCCTCGCCGAATACTGGCGCAGCAACGGCGCGAGCATAGCACATGGCGCGCCGTACAAAGTGGAAGGCATCGGGCAGGACAAGGTGCCGGGTACACTCGACATGAGTGTCATCGATGACTTCGTGACGGTGGGTGATCGCGAAGCATTCGCGATGTCGCGCCGGTTGACGCGTGAAGAAGGCGTGTTCGTCGGTGGTTCGGCGGGACTGATCGCACATGCCGCGCTCAATCTTGCGCGACGTATCGATGATCCGGATGCACTCGTCGTCACGTTCCTCTGTGATACGGGTGAGCGTTATCTGTCGAAGCAGTTCAACGATGAATGGATGCGCGAAAATCAGCTGCTCGACTCCGATCGTGCGACACTCGGCACACTCATCTCGCACAAGGACGTCGGTGCGCCGACGCTCATCAGCGCGGCACCTGGTCAGAGCGTGCGGCAGGCGTTGCGACTGATGACGATGCACGACATTTCGCAGCTGCCGGTGATGGATGGACAGAATTGTGTCGGCAGCATCAGTGAGTGGTCACTGACGGGGCGCAGTCTCGAGAACCCGAAGATGCTCGACGCGACGGTGAGTGAAGTGATGGATTCGCCGTATCCGATCGTCGACGGCACGCAGGTGGTCGATGCGGTGGTGACGCTGCTGTCGAAGACGAATCCGGCGGTGCTGGTGCGCGAACACGGCAATATCGCCGGTATCGTCACCCGCTCCGATGTGCTCTCCTATCTCATGACCCGCTGATCGACATGCTCTTGACGGTACTGCTCGGCGGGACGTCGAGTGAACGGAACGTGTCGCTGGCGAGTGGACTGCGCATGGCGGCGGCGCTGCGCGAGGCGGGCCACACGGTGCGCCTTCTCGATCCGGCGACCGGTGTGATAGACGCGAGTGTCGAGGAGTTGTGGCGCTCGCGCAGTGTCGGCGCCGCACCGCCGAGTGTCGGTGAATTGGCCGCGCTCAAGCTGAACGACCAGACGCCGATGCTGCCGATGCATGCGCTGGTGCGCGACGCGGAGTGTGTCGTGCTGGCGCTGCACGGTGGGCAGGGCGAGGACGGGACGGTGCAGGCGCTGCTCGATGTCGCCGGAGTGCGCTACACCGGCAGCGGGGCGATGGCGACGGCGATCGCGATGGACAAGGACATGACCAAGCGCATCCTGGTGCACGCCGGCGTGCCGACTGCCAAGTGGCGGATGACGCCGGTGGATGCCGACGTGGCGATCGGTGCGCTGGCGTTGCCGCTGATCGTGAAGCCGAACCGGGAAGGGAGCACGGTGGGGCTGACGATCGTGAAGGAGCGCGAGCAGTTCGAGCCAGCGGTGGCCGAGGCGCACCGCTTCGACCGGGAAGTGATGTGCGAGACGTTCGTGCCGGGCCGCGAGCTGACGGTGCCGGTGCTGGCGGGTGTGGCGCTGCCGGTGGGCGAGATCATCCCAGTGAAGGAGATCTACGACTACGAGTGCAAATACACGCCCGGGATGGCGCGTGAGGAGTTTCCGGCCGATCTGACGCCTGAACAGACGGCGCAGGTGCAGCGGTACGCCGAGAAGGCGTATGTGGCGCTCAAGCTGAAGGGGTGTGCGCGGATCGATTTCCGGTTGAACCCGGAGGGGCAGTTCTACTGCCTCGAGGCGAACACCCTGCCCGGGATGACGGCGCTGAGCCTGGTGCCGCAGTCTGCCGCCGCGGCAGGGGTGAGCTTCGTCGAGTTCTGCGACCGGCTCGTTCAGGACGCTGTCCGCTAGGGTCTTCGTCTGCGTGGTTCGGGGCATTGAACTGGTTTCATGCGGGGCTCGCGGGGGACGCGGGGAACAGCAAATGCTTTTGGAACTGCGCTCGCGAGACGGTCTTCCCCCAGCATTGAAGTTGCAGTTCCGAAAGCGGTTCAGTTGCACTTCCCCGCGCCCCCCGCGGGCCCCGCGTGAAAACTGTTGCGATCTTAAGATGCGAGCGGAGCAAGGCTGAGGGAGCCGGGCTTGCCGGGCGGGCGGAAGCGGTCGAGCTTCAGGGGGGAGAGGGGGCACCGCGCAGGGTTGCCGGAACCGCCGAGTTTGCAGTGTGTTGTACTTGTGTTGTATGTCGGTCGCCCACGCCCCACATCGCCGCGGTTTCGCATGTCGAGTCCCATCGCAGAGGAACAGAATCCCGCCGGGCTGACGCCTGCCGTGCAGTGGTTGCTGGTCGCGAATGTGGCGATCTACTTCCTGCAGCAGACCGTCGTGCGGCCGGACGACATGGTGGGGATGTTCGCGTTCACCGGTGTGAATGCGATGCAGCGGTGGTGGACGCCGATCACGTATCAGTTCGTGCATGGCGACATCTGGCACATCCTGTTCAACATGATTGCGCTGTGGCAGTTCGGCCCGCGCGTCGAACGGTTGTTCGGCACATCGCGATTCGTGCGTTACTACCTCGTGTGCGGACTCGGTGGTGCGTTGATGCACTACGCGTGGACGAGCATTGGTGGTACGAATGGCGGATCGCTGATCGGTGCCAGTGCGGCGGTGATCGGTGTGATGTATGCGTTCGCACATGCGTGGCCGCGCACGATGCTGTTGTTCTTCGGTGTGATCCCGATGCAGGTGCGGTGGTATGTGTTCGGCTTCACCGCGATCAGCATCGTCTTCGGCGTGACGGGTACACAGGGCAACGTTGCACACTTCGCACATGTCGGCGGATTGCTGACCGGTATGCTGCTGGTGCGTCTGCCGTCCGCACGCAAACTCGGCACGTGGCAGGATCGCTTCAATCAGGCGCCGGAGCTGCCCGAAGACGATACGCCGCGCGCGGTCCCGCGCAGTGCGATGCGTCCGCCGCGCAGCGGAGAAGCGACGGATGCGGCGGATGATGTCGTCGCGCGCAGCAACGCACTGGTGCAGCGTCGTCCACCGACCGCGCTGCCGCAGCGGCCTGCTGTCACCGCCGCCGTCGCGCAGACGCTGACTGCGACGGAAGAGCTCAACACGTTGCTCGACAAGATGAGCAACGGTGGTGGAAAAGCCGGGCTCACTGTTCGCGAGCAGGAGCGGCTGCACGAGCTCGCAGAACTTCTTCGCTCGCAGAGTCGCTAGGCGGGCGTTCGTGTTCTTTCTGGATCGCTAAAAGTTTTCGCGCGGAGCTCGCGGGGAAACGCGGAGGGATCTGCGAGCGATACGCCGTCTCGCTCGCGACTTCGGACTGAAAAATGCTTTGGAAACTGCGCAACCGGGCGCGCAGTTACCAAAGCATTTTTGTTGACTCGATGCGAACGGAGAGTTGCGTGCGTCGCAGATCCCACCGCGTTCCCCGCGGCCCCCGCGCGAAAACTTTTCGCGATCTCAGCCCGCGATAGATGGGGGGCAAAAAGAGAGCCCCCCGGACTTGCCGGGGGGCTATACCGCTGGGTTGACCCCGGCGGAGATGGTCGGCGGCATGCACCGCTGAACCGATGGGAGAAAGGGTAGAGTCAGGTACGTGACCCTGCAAGTGCGGCTTGCCGAGTTCGGTCGGGTGAGTGCGATGGGGGCGGTTGGGCGGGGTGGTAAATTGGGAGGAGCGAACCCTTTTGCCCTGTCTGGAATGCCGAAGCCTGAGTTGTTGGAGACGTTCCCGAATCCGTATGCGGATCGGGCGTATGAGATCCACATGATCTGTCCGGAGTTCACGTCGCTCTGCCCGTTGGGCGGGGTGGAGACGGATGCGTCGGAGCTGGTGCTGCTGCAGGGCGGGGCGCCGGACTTTGCGACGATGTACCTGACGTATGTGCCGGATCAGTCGTGCGTGGAGCTCAAGAGTCTGAAGCTGTATTTGTGGAGCTTCCGGAACGACGGGATTTTTTATGAGCGGGCGGTGAACTACATCCTGGACGATCTGGTCAAGCTGACCAAGCCGGTGTTCTTCGAGGTGAAGGGGGATTTTGCGGTGCGGGGGGGGATCAAGAGTGTGATTACGGCGCGGTATGGGGTGAGGCCGGTGGGTGTGTGACTTCGTTTACTGCGCGCAAACGGACTGGCTTGGAGTCGCGTGTAGTCAGTTCAGTTGCGACGTGTGTGGGTTGATGGTCAT
>JANLPZ010000125.1:0-23658 GCA_031367535.1 Gemmatimonadaceae bacterium | reverse complement strand
CGGAGAGTGGACGGCCCGCGCAGACCAGCGCCACCTTCATGCCGGCCTCGCTCATGCGCTTGGCGGCCCAGCCTCCGGAGGCTCCCGACCCCACGACGATGGCATCGAATTCTTCAGGATGCGCCATGATCTGCATGCGGATACCCCCCCGGAGATCTGTTGTGAATGGGCGACGTGACCTACTGTTTCTCCCGGCGCCCAACTGCCGCGCAGAATACTGCCCGCACCCACGACCGTGAAGGAGTTCGTGATGAGCCACGAAAACCAGGAAGCATCGACCACGATGCCTCAGGAGGCGACTGGACCGCTGCGTCACTTCCGTGTGGGTCGCCGCGCGATGCTGCAGTCGCTGGCCATGGGCGCTGGCGCCGCGGTATTCGGCGGCACGGCGCTCGCTGCGGGTCATGCGCCACACCCGGGTGGAATGGCGGCCGGAGCCGCGGCCAAGCCCACCGATGACGCGTCCTCGACCTCGACGCTGCTGTTCCTGGATCAGCACGCCTTCGACACGCTGAGCCTGCTGGGTGAGCAGATCGTGCCCGGTTCGCGCGCCGCGCAGGTTCCCGCCTTCCTCGACCGTCTGTTGTTCGTGGAATCCACCGAGACGCAGAAGCGTTTCACACAGGCGCTGGGCGCGTTCGAACACGTGGCACGCGACGCGCACAGCAAGCCCTGGAAGATGCTCACGAACACCGAGGCTACGGTGCTGCTCACGAAGATGTCCGCGCTACCGGGCGATGATGTACTGCGTCGGTCCTTCGACGCACTCAAGTCCGCGGTGGCCGAGTCCTACTACTCGAGTGAAGCGGGCATGAAGGAGCTGGGCTGGAACAAGAGCGTCGTTTTCGCGCCGCCGCCGGTCTGCACCTGAGCCAGGCTGATCATTCCCCGCTCGGCTCGACACGCCAAATACAGCACATACCGTTCGCGCGTCGCGCAGCCGTCAAGCAATCCGCCGGTGCGATCGGAGCGGAACGGCAGGCCATCGACCGTCTTCCGGTTTTTGTCGCGCAGCAGGTAGCCCTTGGCATCGAGTTCGTTGAAGTAGCGCCCCGCTGTCTCGAATCGCGGCCAGATCGAGATGATCGACTGCAGCCCCATACCGTGCAGCTGCCTGTTCATTCCATCGGGATCAGGAAACTGCGCCGGGTCGATGTCCATCTGGCCCATGCGCGTCCAGTAGAACCAGTCCACCACCATCACGTCGAGCGGATACGACTTGCGCCGGTAGGTGTTCGCCACGCGCAGCACCTCGTCCTGGCTGTCGTACCGCGCCTTCGACTGGATCAGCCCGAACGCGGCCTTCGGCGGAATCGGTGTCTTGCCGGTGAGCGTGGCGTAGCCCGAGTAGATCGCGTCGGGTGTGTCGCCGGTGATGACGAAGAAGCTGACACGCTCACCGACCTTCGAGCGGAATGCCATGCGACCGTTGATGCCCGCAACAAACTGGGTTGCCGACGGATTGTCCCAGACGATGCCGTAACCCTTCGACGACACCATGAGCGGCACGCACACGGTCTCGCCGGCGGGTGCGTCGTACCAGTGCTTGCAGTCGATGGTGCGGCCCCGCAGGTCGAGCGGCCCCAGCGACTCCTGGTTCTGGCCCATGCCGTAGTAGTGCTCACCGACAGGGGCGGCAAACGATGCGCCGACCTGGTAGGTCGCCTCGCCATTCACGGTGTGCGGCGCCATCTCCCAGCCGTCCATCGACAGGATCACCTCGCCACGGGCGTTCTTCACCTGCAGGCCCACCGGTGCGAGTGACGGCGCGAAGTACTTCTCGCCTTGCGACGGTACGTGCGGCGGTGGTGCCGCATTGACGTGCAGCGACAGTGACGACGAGAAGAAGGTGTCGCCATCGGCTGCCGCGCTGTGCCGGAACGCGGAATGTTCAGCGTGGTCGGTCAGGATGCCGAATCCCGCCGGTTTCAGCACCTCGGCCTTGTCAGCCGCGATCGTGACGTGGATGACGTTCGGCCCGTAAGCCTCGATCGTGACCCAGGCACCGTTGCGGTCGAGGGTGGCGATGGGGCCAGCCGCGGTGCTGCCGATGGCGGCCACGAGCGCAGACGTCAGGATACTGCCGATCGTGAGCGGAAACGGCATTGGTTTTTGTCCTGTGAACGGTGCTGCGATCGGTACGGTAGTCGTCGCCAGCGCTCAGCTTGCCGCGAAAGATGCAAGAAAAGTTGGCGAGGGTGCACGGGACCTGCACCGCCGGAGTACCAGCGGATCCCGTAAGCTTCCCCGTCAAGCGCACCGTCTGAAATCAGACACGGGCACGGGGTGACGTCATCGCCGATCTGACGCTCGACAAGCACTGGCTGGCGGAGGCGCTCCGAAAAAAAGCCTGACGCCGACACAGCGACGCAGGCTGGCCCTTGGTTTCCGACCACGTTCGGCGCCAGCGTGCAGCACGCGTGTCGGCTCGCAGGGTTCAGTCGGACGGCCTGGTATCGTCCCGGGACCGCGCAGGTTCAGACCGCGTTACGGATGCGCATTCGCGAGCTGGAGTTCACGCGCCAGCTCGTCGCCGAGTGGGGGGCGTGGCGTGAGCTGCGACGGAGCTGACAGGGGCCGTCGCCGAGATCGCGCACCAACCTGGGACGACGCAGCCGGTTTCGCCGGCGCGTCGTCCCCCTGCTGGGCGCGCCTTGCCGAGCTCAATCGCCGTTCAGCACCGGGCTCCAGCCTTTGGCGTTCATCCCTTCCTTCGTGATGTAGATCTTCCGTCGGTTCTTGCCTTCGTCGTGCTCACGACTCACCGTCTTTTTCCCCGTCCCCTTGGCCACCCACCATTCCTTGCCGCTCCACGACTGATAGCGAGCGGTTCCGGCCGGTCGGTCCTTCGGATTGTTCGTGATGTCGTACCGCGTCAACGACGTGTGCACGGCCCCCGTGTACCCCGTCACTTCCGTGACAAAATGCTTGGCGTGAGTCCAGAAGTCCGAGACGAACCGATGCGGCGCAGTCCGGCTTCCATCACCGCCCGCATGGCACGCCACCAATGAGACGCGCGCGAGAAAGACGTCGGTCATGCTGTCGAGCGTCGTGGCGAGGGCTTTGGCATTGAGGCCACCCACGGTGCTCGATGTGTCGTCGCCATGACCGACAACGTAGACGCGCACTTTGCCCTTCACCAACGGCTTGTACTCGGCAAAGTTGTACGTCGTGGTGGCACTGCTGGGTTCCGTAAGTTCAACGCACGTCGTCTTGTCGATCACTCCTTCCAGCGCGGCTTTGGCCACCAGGGATTCCGCGTTGTCTTCAGCGACACGGTCCGCACCGCTGAAATAGATGATGAACTGGCTGTCGTACTTCATGGCGTTCTCAAAGGCGATGAGGGGATGTCTTGGTGCCCGGGAAAGGCGATGCCGACCACGTCGTCGCTTCAGTCTCGATGCCGGTCCGTCGGGATGGGAGTTTCCATCGGGGTCGGTCGACTGTGCGTCGAGCATACCGCACGGTCACCAACCTCGCCAGCATTGCGTGACGCTCGGCGGGGTGCCCTCCATTCGAGTGCCGTGAGAACGGCGCGTGACGTGCGCGGAGCCGACGCTAGCGCGACCGCCCGCCATCGGGAAGCGTCAGTCGCTCAACATCGAGTCTGAGCGCGCGGATGACGACCGCGAAACAACCCACGGAACGCCCCAATACCTCGAGCTCATCTTCTCAGTCCGTCGCGTCATCTCCCGTCGTACCATCGCGCACGCTCACCGTCTCCCGCGCCACCAGCGTCAGAATCGTATACACGGCCACCGCCTCTCCATCCTGGTTCGTGACCTCCACGTCCCAGTGCACCACCCCCTGCGGCACCTGCCCCTCACGATCCTCCTTCTGCGTCTTCTGCTTGCACGTCAGGCGCGCCTGGATCGTGTCACCGATGAACACCGGCTTCGTGAATCGCAGCCCTTCGAGCCCGTAGTTCGCCAGCACAGGGCCCGGCGCCGGATCGACGAACAACCCCGCCGCCGCCGACAGCACGAAGTAGCCGTGCGCCACGCGCTTGCCGAACAACGACGACTGCGCTGACACCTCGTCCATGTGCGCGTAGAAGAAATCACCGCTGATGCCGGCGAAGTTCACCACGTCGGCCTCCGTCACGGTGCGGCGATGCGTGTTGAATGTCTCACCGATGCGCAGCTCATCGAAATATTTCCGGAATGGATGGATCCGATCCTTCAACTCGGTCGCACCCTTGCTCCACTCCCGCGTCACCGCCGTCACCACCGATGGCGTGCCCTGGATCGCGGTGCGCTGCATGTAGTGCATCACGCCGCGTACACCGCCCATCTCCTCACCGCCGCCGGCACGGCCGGGGCCACCGTGCACGAGGCCGGGCATCGGTGACCCGTGGCCCGTACTCTCCTTCGCACTGTGCCGGTTGGCGAGCATCAGGCGGCCGTGATACGCCGCAGTGCCAAGTGCCATCTGCCGTGCCACGGCATCGTCGTTGGTGAACACACTGCCGACGAGGCTTCCTTTGCCAAGCTTCGCCAGCGCAATCGCTTCATCGACGCTCGTGTACGGCATGATCGTGTTCACCGGCCCGAACGCCTCGACGTCGTGCGAATGTGTGCCGCCGAACGGATCGCGACTGTACAACAGCATCGGTGCGAAGAACGCGCCTGTCTCGGCGTCCGCCCCGACGATCGTCAGCGTGTCGCTGCCACCGTACACCAGTTCCGCGCCGGCGCGCAAACGATCGACGTTCTGCTGCACGTCGCGCACCTGCGTGCGACCGGCCAGCGGCCCCATTCGCACACCATCGAGCGCGGGATCACCGATCGTCACGGTGGACAGTCGCTTCGCCAGCGCCGAGCTTACCGCATCCACCATGCTCTCGTGCACGAACGTGCGGCGGATCGCGGTACACTTCTGTCCCGCTTTCACCGTCATCTCGCGCGCAACTTCCTTGATGAACAGATCGAATTCCTCGGTGCCGGGTACCGCGTCCGGACCGAGCATCGAGAAGTTCAGCGAGTCAGCTTCCTGGTTGAAGCGCACGCTGTTGGCGAGGATCGCGGGAGTGCTGCGCAGCATCAATCCCGTCGTCGCCGAGCCGGTGAACGCCACCGAATCCTGGCAGGTGAGGTGATCGAGCAGGTCGCCCGGACTGCCGAGGATGAGCTGGAACGAACCCACCGGCAACACTCCGGAACTGACCATCGATCGCGCCACCGCTTCCGTCAGGAAGCTGCCCACCGACGCCGGCTTCACGATGCTCGGTACGCCCGCGAGGAACGACGTCGCGAACTTCTCGAGCATCCCCCAGACGGGAAAGTTGAACGCGTTGATCTGCACCGCGACGCCTTCCATCGGCACGCAGATGTGCCGTCCGATGAAGGTGCCGCCGCGGCTCAGGGCTTCGACCGGACCATCCACGAAGTACGTCTCATCGGGAAACTCGCGACGTCCGCGGCTGGCGTATGCGAACAGCGTGCCGAAGCCGCCGTCGATGTCGATCCACGAGTCACCTTTCGTCGCACCGGTCCACGACGAGATGCGGTAGAACTCGTCCTTCCGGTCCATCAGGTGCTGCGCCAGCGCCTTGAGGATGCGGGCACGCTGATGGAACGTCATCGCGCGCAGCGTCGGCCCACCGACGGTGCGACCGTATTCCAGCATCGCCTTGAAATCGAGCCCGGTGCTCGACGTGCGTGCGACCGCGTCGCCGGTGACTGCGTTCTGCAGCACCGTGCCGTCACCGGTGCCGGTGACCCACTCACCATACGCGTAGTTCTGCATCTGTATCACGGCTTCGTCTCTCCCCAGTTCCGGTATGTCGAAGATGGCACGGCGCGACCTGCCGGAACCTCGCGCAGCGGCTCACAGACTCGCAGCGAGGCGTGCAGTCTCGCAGGCAGCGCCTGATACAGCGCAGTGCCGTCGGACTTCCATGCGAGCATCTCGTCGCTCACATCCTTCACGATCTTCGCCGGGTTGCCGACGACGACCTTTCGCGGCGGGATCTGCATGCCCGTCGGGACGAACGCCAACGCGCCGACCACCGAGCCTGCGCCAACGACGGCGTTGTCCATGATCACCGCATTCATCCCGATCAGCGCGTTGGCACCGATCCGTGCGCCGTGCACGATGGCGCCATGTCCGATGTGCGCGGCGGCTTCCAGCACCACTGTGACACCCGGGAACATGTGGATGGTGCAGTTCTCCTGCACATTGCAGCCATCCTCGATGATGATGCCTCCGAAGTCACCACGCAGCGCCGCGCCCGGGCCGATGTACACGTCACGCCCGATGACGACGTTGCCCGTGACCGTCGCGTTGGGGTGCACGAACGCTGTCTCGTGCACCACCGGCACCCACTCCTCGAACGCGAAGATGTTCGCCATCACGCGCGCTCGATGATCGTGGCCATGCCCTGCCCCACACCGATGCACATGGTCGCCAGCGCATAGCGCGTGTTCGTGCGCTGCAGTTCGTGCGCTGCCGTGAGCAGCAATCGCGCGCCACTCATGCCGAGCGGATGCCCGATCGCGATGGCGCCGCCATTCGGATTCACGCGGGCATCGTCATCATCGAGGCCAAGTTCGCGCAGACAGCCCAGCGACTGCGCTGCGAATGCCTCGTTCACCTCGATGACGTCCATGTCGGCCAGCGTGAGGCCGGCGCGTGCCAGCGCCTTCTGCGTGGCCGGCACAGGCCCCATTCCCATCAGTCGTGGCTCGACACCGGCCACCGCGGTGCACACGATGCGCGCCATCGGCGTGGCCCCGATCGACTGCGCACCTGTCTCCGATGCGATCAGCAATGCGGCGGCGCCGTCGTTCAGTCCCGAGGCATTGCCAGCCGTCACCGAACCCTGTCCATCAGTGCGGAACGCCGGCCTGAGCTTCGCGAGCGTGTCGAGTGTCGTGTCCGGGCGCAGGAATTCGTCGCTATGTACGACCTTCGGGCCACCCTTCTTCTGCGCGATCTCCAGCGCGCTGATTTCGCGAATGAACCGCCCTGCCTCGCGCGCCGCCGCGGCCTTCTGTTGCGATCGCAGTGCGAACAGGTCCTGATCCGCTCGTGCGATATTGTATTTTTCAGCAACGTTCTCGGCGGTCTGCCCCATCGAGTCGGTGCCGTATGTCGCTTTCATCGCCGGGTTCACGAAGCGCCAGCCGAGGCTCGTGTCGAACAGCTCGATGTCCCGCGCGAATGGCTTGCTCGCCTTCGACATCACGTATGGCGCGCGCGTCATGTTCTCGACACCGCCCGCGATGTAGATGTCGCCATCGCCCACCTGCACGGCGCGCGCGGCGTTGGCCACGGCACTCATGCCCGATGCACAGAGGCGGTTGACGGTCTCACCGGGCACCGTCACCGGCAACCCCGCCAGCAGCGCCGCCATGCGTGCGACGTTGCGGTTGTCATCACCGGCCTGATTGGCACAGCCGAGGATCACGTCGGTAATGCGAGCCGGATCCAGCGAGGGGTGACGCGAGATCAGCGATGCAATCACGTGCGCCGCGAGATCATCGGCGCGCACCTCGCTGAGCTGCCCTCCGATGTTGCCGATGGCGGTGCGCACACCGCTCACGATGAAGGCGTCGGTCACGTTGTCGGTCCCGTCGGATGCAATGTGCTCGTGCGGTAGACCGTGCCGCGAAAGAGTGCGACGACGATGTTGTGCTGGTTGCGCACGACCACGCGATAGAAACCCAGCCGCCCACCGCGCGACTCCTCCTCGGCAACCGCGACCAGCTCGTCGCCCGCGTGCGCGGCAGCCGGATAGGAGATCTGGTTGTCCACGGCGACCGTGACATGCTCACTGCTGTTGCAGGCGAATGCCATCGCGCTGTCGGCGAACGCATAGACGATGCCACCGTGTGAGACGCCGAAGCCATTCACCATGTCATCTCGTACACGCATGCGCAGCTCACTGTGCCCTGCCTGCGCTGAGACGACGCTGATACCCAGCCAGCGGCTGAACGCATCGGCGTCGAGCATCGACGCGATGACGTGCGCCGTGCGTGCATTCTGCTCCGGTGTGCGAGCTGCTTTCACGCCAGCAACCGCCCGCCATCACGCACGACGCGGCGCAGCAGCACGCTCGCGCGGTAGCGATCCTCACCGTACTCGTCCCGCAGTGCATCGAGCTGCGACAGCACGGTGGCCGGCCCGATCTCGTCACCCCACACCAGCAACCCCTTCGGATAGTTCACGCCGCGCGTCATCGAGAGTTCGATGTCGGCAGGCGACGCGATGCCGAGGTACACCGCGTCCACCGCCTCGTTGACCAGCATCGCGAGCACGCGGTTCACAATCACCTGCCCCAGCGCAGCGTCCCGCATCGGCTCAGGCCGCACGGCGCCGTCGGCGTAGTCGTAGAAGCCGCGATTGCGCTTGCGGCCGAATCGCCCGGCCTCCACCAGCCGCTGCTGCGTGATCGATGGACGGTAGCGCGGATCCTGGAAGAATCCATCGTACACGCTGCGCGTGACGGCGAAGTTGATGTCATGCCCGATGAAGTCCATCAACTCGAATGGCCCCATGCGAAATCCGCCAATCTCTCGCATTGCCCAGTCGATGGTGGGCGCATCCGCGATGCCCTCCTCGAGCAGGCGCAGCGACTCCCCGTAGAACGGTCGCGCGATGCGGTTCACGATGAAGCCGGGCGTATCGCGCGCAATCACGGTGACTTTCTTCCATGCATCGACGAGCGCACGTGCGCTGTCTGTGACCGCAGTGTCGGTGGTGATGGCCGGAATGATCTCCACCAGCGGCATCGTGATCGCCGGGTTGAAGAAGTGAATTCCGATCACACGCTGTGGGTGGCGGCACCTGCCTGCGATCGCCGTGACGGGCAACGACGAGGTGTTGGTGGCAAGGATGCACTCCGGCGACACCTCACCTTCGACCTCGTCGAACACCGTCATCTTGACATCAAGATCCTCGGCAACCGCCTCGATCACGATGCCACACTCGGCGAATGCTCCGAAGCCCATCGCGAGGTCGCCGGCATCGCTGATCCGTGCACACACGTCATCGGCGGTTGTCTGGTCGATCCGACCCTTCGTCACCTCGCGGGCGAGTGCCGATGTGATCAGTTCACGCGCGCGCTCGATCGCAGGCTTGTGCGTGTCACCGAGTACCACGCGATGCCCAGCGGTCGCGGCAACCTGTGCGATGCCGCTGCCCATGGCGCCGGCACCGATCACACCGACGACCAACTCCGTACGCGCCATTCAGCGCCCCTCGAAGAGAGGCTTTCGCTTCTCGATGAATGCGCGCACACCCTCGGAGTAGTCGCGCGTCGTGCCGGCCTCGCGCTGAAGTGACTCTTCGAGGTCGAGCTGCTCGTCCAGCGTATGACCGTGCGACGCGTTGAAGCCGCGCTTCGTGATGCCCAGTCCACGCGTAGGCATCGCTGCCAGGCGTGTGGCCAGCGCACGGGAGCGATCGGCGAGTTCCGCATCCGGCACCACGTCGAACACCAGGCCCCACTCCTTCGCCGTCGCCGCCGGCAGCTTGTCACCGAGCATGGTGAGTGCCGCGGCACGCTGCAGGCCGACGATGCGCGGCAGGATGAAGGTGCCGCCGCCATCCGGAATCAGGCCGATCTTCGAGAATGACTGGATGAATGAGGCGCTCTCGCCGGCAATCGTGATGTCGCAGGCGAATGCGAGGTTCGCACCGGCACCAGCGGCCACACCGTTCACGGCGCAGACCACTGGCTTTTCCAGCGCACGAATGGCGCGGATGATCGGGTTGTAGTCTCGACGAATCACCGTGCCCAGGTCCGGCATCGTGCCATCGTTCGCAGGCAGCACCTCGGCCAGGTCCTGGCCGGCGCAGAATGCGCGTCCGTTCGCCGTGATCAGGACCGCGCGCACCGCGTCATCCTGCGCCGCCATTGCCAGCGCTGACTGCATCGCGGCGGCCATCGCGGATGTGAAGCTGTTCAGTACGTGCGGCCGATTGAGGGTGACCGTGAGGACACCTTCGGCATGCGCCGTGAGGATCTGATCGGATTCCATCGGGTGACCGAGTGGATGTGCAGGAACGGGCGACCGCGACATGTCCGGCGCGATCCATGCGGCGCAATATACCGGTGTGCAGAGTCTCGGCCCGCGTCTCGCGACGATGCCCGTCACCAGCCAGATTTCGCCGTGACGCGGCCCTGCCGCCACTACCCGACTCCGTGACGCACGCCGCAACCGGTCTCCACACCGACACCAGCACCCAACCCGTCGACACACGTTTCGACTGGACGCGCATCGCCTATCACACGATGGTGTCGCGCGCGCTGGATGATCTCGAGGAAATGCTGAACCGGAATCGCGCCTCCGTGCCACGCGAGCACCAGGTGCTGTATCAGTTCTCGGCGCGCGGGCACGACATGGCCCAGTGTATCCTTGGCTCACTGCTGGGACACAGCCACGACGGCGTTGGCGCGTATTATCGCTCGCGCCCGCTGCTGCTTTCCGTGGGGCTGTCGATCGACGATGCGCATGGCAGCCCGCTTGGCCGCGCGGGCGGCTTCAGTGATGGCCGGGACATCGGCGTGGTCTGCAACCGCGCCGGGTGGAACGGCGTCACCGTGCTGCCGATGGCGGGCGATGTCGGCGCGCAGTATACGCCTGCGGCAGGATGGGCACAGTCCATCATCTACCGTCGCGACACACTCGGCGATGCATCGTACAGCGGCGCCATGGCGGTGGCGCTCGGTGGTGACGCAAGCGTCGCAACCAACGGCTTCTGGTCGGCGCTCACGATGGCCACCACGCTACGACTGCCGCTGCTGTTCTACATCGAGGACAACGGACTGGGAATCTCGGTGAAGGGCGAGATGCAGACGCCCGGCGGCGACATCAGCGCGAATCTGGCATCGTTCGCGAACCTGTTCCTGCGAAGCGGTGATGGATGTGATCCGGCGGAATGTGCGTCGCAGCTGGCGGAATGCGTCGAACATGTGCGCAGCGGCAGCGGGCCAGCGTTGATCCGCCTCACCGTGCCACGCCTGTCGAGTCACTCGGGACCTGACAATCAGAAGGGATATCGCACCGACGAGGAGATCGACGCCGACCGGGCGCGCGATCCACTGCCGCGACTGCGCGCGCACGTCGTGCCGAGAATCCTCAGCGAGGGCGAGTGGGCCGCACTCGAAGCGCGAGTCGCACTCGACATCGAGGACGGCGTGGCGCGCGCGCGTGCACGGCCCGCGCCGGAGCCCGCCGATGTGCGACGGTTCGTGTACGAGGAAGCGCCGCGCGACATCGATGTGCGGACATTCGGCGGCCAGACGCGCGAGCAGCGCGAGATCCTTGGCGGCACCGATGTGCCGGAGGAGGAAGGCGATGTGGTGCGTCTTCCCGAGGCGATCCGGCGCACGCTGGCCTCGGAGCTGGCGGCGAATCCTCGCGTGCTCGTCTTCGGCGAGGATGTGGGGCGCAAGGGTGGCGTGCACCTCGTGACGGAAGGCCTCCAGCAGCGCTTCGGCGCGGATCGTGTGTTCGACACGAGCCTATCCGAGGAAGGCATCATCGGTCGCGCCGTCGGCATGGCCGTGAACGGACTGATGCCGGTGGCCGAGATCCAGTTCCGGAAGTATGCGGATCCGGCTCACGAGCAACTGAACAACTGCGGAACGATGCGCTGGCGCACGGCCAACCAGTTCGCGGCACCGATCGTGGTGCGCATGCCGGGTGGGTTCGGGAAGGATGTGGGAGATCCGTGGCACTCGCTGTCCGGCGAAGTGACCTGGGCGCACACACCCGGCTGGCAGGTCGCCATGCCGTCGAATGCGGCCGATGCATCGGGACTGCTGCGCGCGGCAATGCGCAGTGGCAACCCGACGATCTTCTTCGAGCATCGTTCGCTGCTGATGACCAGCGACGGCAGCGCGCGATATCCGGGTGACAACTACGTGCTGCCGTTCGGCCGCGCCAATCAACTCCGCCAAGGGGATGGCGTGACGGTGGTGACGTGGGGCGCGATGGTGCATCGGTGTGTGGACGCCGCTGATCGCTTCAGTGGCGATGTGGACCTGCTCGACCTGCGCACGATCATGCCGTGGGATCGTGATGCGGTGCTCGACAGCGTTCGCCGGACAGGCAAGTGCCTGATCGTGCACGAAGACACGATGACGGCTGGCTTTGGCGCCGAGATCGCCGCGGTGCTGGCGCGCGACGCCTTCTGGTTCCTCGACGCGCCGATCGAGCGACTGGCCGTGGACGACGTCCCCATGCCGTATCACGAATCGCTGCTTTCCGCGGTCCTTCCTGATGCCGCACGTATCGCTTCCGCGATCGACACCCTGCTCCGCACGTGAACACCGTCGCCGTTCAAATCGCCTTGAACTCCTCGAACGGCTGACGACAGCTCCGGCACCAGCACAGCGACTTGCACGCCGTGCTGCCGAACTCACTTCGGACTTCGGTCTCGAACGAATCACAGAACGGACACTGCACCGTGCGCCGGGCACGCATCAGCTGCACCAGACCGCTCGACTCCACGCGGCCCGGTGGGGCGATGCCATAGGCCTTCAGGCGCGCGCGCGCGTCGTCGGAAATCCAGTCGGTGCTCCATGCTGGTGCGAAGGTCGTGTGCACCGTGACAGGTCCGAACCCTGCGTTAACGATGGCCGCGGTGATGTCGTTCTCGATCACCAGGATCGCAGGACAGCCCGAATAGGTCGGTGTGACTGTGACGGTGATCGCGCCTGTGTCGCTCACGGCAACGTCGCGCACGACGCCGAGGTCGCGCACGCTCAATACCGGCACCTCCGGATCCTTCACGCCGTCGAGGATCGCCAGGATCGTCTCGCGCGACGGCACGACTGTGCCCTGCGGCCCCGTCACACCGTCACCACGACGCGCCAGGATGTGACCGTGCCACGATCTGCATCTCGGCCAGCAGGTGACCGAGGTGCTCGGAGTGCGCACCCTGCCGAGCCCCGCGTGCGCTTCCGCGCGATGGCGCCTCGCCGGGGTGCTGCAGTGTCGCCCGCTCGATCACGTCACGAACGATCGCATTCCACTGCGGCTGCAACACTGCCGGATCCGGTGCAATGCCGGCGGCGATCATCTCACGATCGATGGCGTCGGTGGCGAAGAGTTCCGGCGTGAAGCGCCACAGGTCATCCAGCGAGCGTTGCACGCGGCGATGACTCTCGTCGGTGCCGTCGCCCAGCTTGAGCATCCAGTCGCCGCTGTGGCGCACATGGTACTTCGCTTCCTTCAGCGCCTTCGCCGCGATGCCCGCGAGGCCTGAGTGCGTGCTGCGTGTGAGCCCGTCAAGCAGCAGCACCGCGTGCACATCAAACAGGAACTGCCGCACGACGGTGTGACCGAAGTCGCCATTCGGCTGCTCGACGAGCAGGCAGCTCCTGAATTCGACGGCCTCGCGCCAGTACGCCAGCGCATCCTCGTCGCGGCCCTTCCCTTCCACCTCGCCCGCCAGACGCAGCAGCATGGTGGCCTGGCCGATCAGGTCCAGCGCGACGTTCGCCGTGGCAATGTCCTCCTCGAGGATCGGACCATGGCCACACCACTCACTCATGCGATGGCCAAGAATGAGGCGATCATCGCCAAGGCGCTGCAAGTACTCGAACAGCGCGTTGACTGGTGGTGCCGGCGAAGGCACCACGGAGAAATTCGGCGCGGTCAAAAGACGCGCACCCCGCGCGGCGCCTTGTAGAACTGTGGATGGCGATATGCCTTGGCCGCGCCGGGATCGAACAGCGGCCCCGCATCCGATGCGCTCGACGCAGTGATCGCGCCAGCCGGCACCACCCAGAGAGAAATCACGCCGCCGCGACGCGCATAGACATCGCGTGCATTCTGCATTGCCTGCTCGGCATCCACCGCGTGCAGCGAGCCGGCGTGCTCGTGTGGCGCTCCCTGCTCGCTCTGCGTGAAGACTTCCCACAGCGGCCACTGACCGTCAGCGGCGATGGTTGCCGCCTGTGCTGCCACGTCGATGTTCGCGCTCATCTCTGGCTCCCGACCGGCATCACGCCGCTGCCAAGCTGTCTTTCGCGCGCTGCTTCTCCGCATGCGCCATGGCGGCCTCGCGAACCCAGGCGCCTTCACGCTCCGCAGCACGTCGCGTCTCGAGACGCTCGCGGTTGCACGGGCCGTTCCCCTTCACCACCTGATGGAACTCGGACCAGTCGATCTCGCCGAACGCCCAGTTCTCCGTCGTCGCATCGTAGCGCAGCGTCGGATCGGGCAGCGTGAGGCCGACGGCAGCCGCCTGCGGAACGGTGAGGTTCACGAATCGCTGGCGCAACTCGTCATTGGTCTTCCGCTTCACGCGCCAGCGCATCAGCTCCGCCGAATTCGGCGAGTCGGTGTCGCTCGGACCGAACATCATCAACGACGGCCACCAGAAACGGTTCACCGCGTCCTGCACCATCGCCTTCTGCGCGGGTGTGCCTGCCGCCAGCGTTGCGACGATCTCGTAGCCCTGGCGTTTGTGGAAGTTCTCTTCCTTGCAGATCCGGATCATGGCGCGCGCATACGGACCATACGACGCCTTGGCCAGCACCGTCTGGTTCACGATCGCTGCGCCATCCACGAGCCATCCGATCACACCCATGTCCGCCCACGAGAGCGTCGGGTAGTTGAAGATGCTCGAGTATTTTGCGCGGCCATCCAGCAGCTGCGCCACGATCTCGCTGCGATCCACGCCGAGCGTCTCGACGCCGCAATAGATGTAGAGGCCATGACCACCCTCATCCTGCACCTTCGCAATCAATCCGACCTTGCGACGGAGTGATGGAGCCCGGGTGATCCAGTTGCCTTCCGGCAACATGCCGACGATCTCGCTGTGCGCGTGCTGCGACATCATGCGGATCAGCTGTTTGCGATACCGCTCGGGCATCCAATCCTTCGGCTCGATGCTCTCGCCATTGGCGATGCGTGCTTCGAAGGCGGAGACGGCTGCGGAATCCTCGGCCGTGACGTCAATCGCGCGTGGTTGGGTCATGCCTGAAATCTACCGGCGGTCACCCGCCGGACAATGGACGGCCACGTCGACCACGCGGTAATTTGGCCGCATGGACAATCGAACACGGGAAGGACATCAGCATCAGGGAACTGCCGTTGCGGGCGGGAGCGTTTCCGTCGCTATTCTGTCCGGCGTCGCGACAATCACCTTCGGCCATCCCAAGGGGAATTCGCTCCCCGGCGCCCTGCTGCAGCACCTCGCGGCGACGATCGAGTCCGTGGGCCTCGACGCGGAGGTACGGGTACTGGTGTTGCGCAGTGAAGGCACCGGACCGTTCTGTGCTGGCGCGAGCTTCGATGAGCTGGTCAGTATCGCCGATCCAGAGGAAGGCGAACGATTCTTCAGCGGATTCGCCGCTGTCATTCTCGCGATGATCCGCACGCCGCAATTCGTGCTGGTGCGGGTGCACGGCAAGACCGCCGGCGGCGGCATCGGCATCGCGGCGGCCGGCGACTACACCTTCGCGGTACGCAGCGCCGCAGCCAAGCTCAGCGAGCTCGCGGTCGGCATCGGCCCGTTCGTGGTTGGCCCGGTCATTTCGCGCCGCATCGGCATGGGGCCATTCATGGCGATGTCGGTGGACGCCGACTGGCGCGACGCAGCGTGGTGCGAGTCGCACGGCTTGTATGCGCGCCTGTTCGACGACGCGCGTGCCATGGACGCGGCCATCGACTCGCTCAGTGCGACGCTCGCGGCGTCCAATCCTGAAGCGATGCGACTGATGAAGGGTGTGGCGTGGCAGGGGACCGAGGAGTGGCAGTTTTTGCTCGCCGAGCGCGCGCGCATGAGCGGCGCACTGGTGCTGTCGGAGTTCACGCGAAACGCGATCGCGAAATTCCGCGCGAAGTAGTCACTCGCGCATACAGCGATCAGATGGCGCTGCAGACCTCTCGCAGCGCCGCCTCGTACGTGATCGCGAAGTCACGTTTCCGCAGGAGTCGCATCGCGGCTTCGCCGGGACCGGTCAGCATTTCGGATGCATCGACCATCGAACCGATGTCGAACGACACGCCTTCGATTCGTGCGAGGAACTCCTCGACTGCCGTGAGATAGCCCATCATGCCGCCAAGCTCGGTCGGTGCATATGCCTTCCGCGCCTTTCGCAGCAATTCGGCACCGGCGGCTCCGTCGGGCATCGCCAGGTTCTCGGAGCCACACAGCACGGCGCAGCGTTCGTTGCGGGCGAGGATCTCCAGCGCAGCGGCGTCGAGTGAGCCGCCTGCGGCATTCACGACCACCGCGTCCATCGGTGCTGCCAGCATCTCGCGTTTCCGGTCCGGCGCGTAGGTCGCGAGGCCGAGTGCGGCGAGTTCGTCGCGTCGTCGGGGGCTGGCATCCATCACGCGCACGTTCGCGCCACACTCGCGGAGCCGCTCCAGCACGCGAGTCCCCACGTTGCCGCAGCCGATCAAGCCGATCGTGGCTGCCTGCACCTCGATGTCCTCGCCGCGCAGCATGCCGCGCAGCAGGTGAAAGTTGCCGATGCCCGTCGGCTGCGACGTGTCGGATACCACACACCCCGTGAAGCGCTCGCTCAGGTATTGCAACGAGGATGTGACGCCGTCGGACATCAACCCATGACCAAGATCCTGCCCCGTCGTGATGCGGAACCCGCCGCGCGATTCCGCATCCGCGAAGCAGGCGAGTGCAAAGTCGAGCATTCCACGATCACCTGGCTGGCCGATGCGTGAACCGGGTGTCGGATGCAGCACACACTTGCCGCCGACGAAGCGGCCCATGTCACGTCGGGCAAGCGGTCCGGCGATGCCGAGCACGCGTGACCACTGCACCTTGCCGTCCATGCCGATCGCAAGCCCCATCGCTTCACGATCGGTGTCGAATCCGGGCGATTCGGTGCGCTCCGGTGTGGCGATGCGGAATCCGCCGAGCGACAGCTGACCCGAGGCTGGCGCGGCGCAGGTCGCGATACTGAGGCGCCAGCCGTTCTCAGGTTCGACGTAGCGATAGATCCAGACCGGCGGCGCTGCTGGACCGGATGACGCGGACAGCAAATGCGCCGTATCCGGTGGGTTGAGCACCGTCGGAACGAGCGTGCTGGGCATGACGTGGGTGACGATACCGGAGTGAACGTGACGTTCGCAAGCAGGAACACTAATGGTCGTGCAGCACCGCAGACATGACGGCGTGCATGCCTGAAGGGCGGTCGTCGACGCGCGCGATACAACGGAATGACGTCCCCCCGGAAAAGGTGGGGCGATTCAGAACGCTAATTATTGCAGTTCAAAGTTGACTTCAGCCTGACTAATCCGGGACCACATACACGGCAGCAGCGCGATCGCCGAGTCCACGCGACGCGGGAAGAAGCAAGCATGAGATGACCGTTGCAGCGCCGATAGCAATCACGGCGAATACAAGATTGACGCCCGCTGTCGCCAAGAGGCCGAAAGCCAGAATCGCAATCGACCAATTCGTCAGCAGTCTGACAATCAGTAGGCGGCGAGCAGCCGGATGCGACGTCGCAGTCACGATCTCGAGGCCCAACGTCCGCATGATCAGACCCCGTCGCGCCAGTATCACCGAGAAGAGTGAACAGACGGCGGTGAAGAACAGGGCAAAGAAAAAATTGAACGCCCACGTGATTGCCCATATCGGGTACTTGCTGCCACGGACCTTTTGCTTGACGAAACGCGCCGCGGCTGCGCTGTCAGCGGCGCTCGCCGTCACATTCGCTTCGAGCAGCGAGTCGACGGCAGCCCAGCGTATGGCGCAACAGAACACAGTGTCTCTGGTGATCGCGTCGGACAGGCGACGACGATGTTGAGTAGAGAGGTATAGGCCAAGCGCCCTTTTCTCCTCGGCGTCTGGTGAAGGATACGCGATCGCGACTGCGTCCCTTGACAACGGATTTACTGCGAACGCCATGAGGCTCAGCGTGTTTGTCTCGAGCGACAATGCAGTATTGAGCTTCCACCCGGGCACTGGACGTTCGCCGGCGACACGCACAACCAGGTCATTCACATTAACGGGTCGATACGGCGCTAAGCTGGCTGCAGCTATGAACGGCCCGACTGTGCATGGCGCAAGGGTGATCATGAGGATGAGCAGCCGTTGGCGATGAGTTACTCCCCACGACGCTTGTGTTCCATCCAATACGATCCGGGCGGTCTGTCGTTCATCGGTTACAGTCAACAACTCGTCGGCCATGCGCCGAATCCTCGGCGACGTCGGAGAATTTGGGAAATGTCCTGAGCTCCCCGCCAACCCACTGGTTGCGCGCCGAGCGACTTCAAGCAGAAGTGCGCCGATGCCGGAGGCTTGCGTATCGCCAGGTGTCGCGCTCCTTGGCGAGGCAAAGTCGAGCCACAGCGCGTTCCCGCCCTGATCGACCCACACATCGTGAACGTCAGGGCTCCACTCGCGCGCCTCACTTTCCCCAGCTACGAGGTCTGATGCAAGGAGCCTGAGCCACGATCCGCACACAGACCAATCGACCGCCGTCGCACGATCCACAAGTCGAACTCCGGCGTGAACGGCATACGCGTCCCACGACTCACCGGGCATCCGCCGACCTGCGATCCACCGTGCACGCGTGACTCTGCTGATCGACCGCCTGCTGTCCGGTACGCGAGGGGTATCATCCGCGACGCAATGCACCAAGACTGACCGATTCATCAATCGGTCTCCTGCATGGTACACACCTGTACCATCCGGTCGCGTAAATGCCAAACCATGCAGATCGAATGGTCCGAGAGACCTCGTGCCGCCACCGCGCGCGTCAGACGCTGTCGCGGTCGTCGGACTCGACGACGCAGGCATTGATGGCGAGTCTGTACGCACAACAATCGTCGAGAACAGGAGGTCATGCGGTGCCGCCAGCCCCCGGGTGAGACGCAAGCAAACTGCAAGAGACACGAGCGGTGTCCAGGCCAACAGCGGTGGCAAAGCCTGTACGAATGGAAGAGCGGAAGCCAATGACTGAGCACCGGATATGACAAGGACACAACCCGCCAGCATCGCAAAGAAGCGGAGCGTTCCGCGTTGACCTCCGACGCGTGATCCATCTCGTCGGATGACTTGAATACGCATGACTTTCATGCCTGGAGTGGCATCGAAGAATCCGTGGCTCACTCCCGGAAACATGAGCGCCCAGATCAACGCCATGACTTGGAGGCCCGGGTATCCCGACGAGCCTTGTTGTGCGCGAGTCGCGATCACGAATGGCAAGAACACAAGAAAAGCATCGACAACGAAGCCGATCGTTCGCCGCGAGAGCCCCGCAGGTTGCCCTGTGGCTGGTACCGATCGAGACAGCGCAGTGAGAAGTTCGTCGTAACTCGCGAAGCGCTGTTCAGCGTCGCGGGCCATGCAGCGTGCGATCAGTTGCGCGAGTGCATCCGGTACATCGCTTCGGTGCCGCTTCACCGGTACAGAGACACCCTGCATGACGGCGGCGAGGACATTCAGCTGCTCCTTCCCTGTATATGGGAGCGCGCCGGTCAGCAGATAGTACAACGTGGCGCCGACGGCATAAATGTCTGATCGTCGATCGGTCGGTTCGCCGAGCAGCTGCTCGGGGGATGCAAAAGCGGGTGAAGCCAGCACCACGCCAGTGGACGTGATTCGGCCGTCGCCGCCCTCCTGATTGAGGCGAGACAGCCCGAAATCACCGAGCTTTATCGAACCATCACGTGCAACAAAACAATTCGAAGGTTTCACATCGCGATGCGAGATGCCGAGACGATCGGCTGCATCCAGCGCATTGATGATGTCCCGCGCCGCCAACACGGCCTTCGCAACGGACAGCGGCCCGTTCTCTTTGACGGATTCGTCAAGATTGCCACCAGGCACGAGCTCCATGCTGATTGCGAGTGTCCCGTCAAAATCATGCGTGCCGAACACGTACACGGTGTTTTCATGATTCAGCCTTGACGCCAACCGCCCTTCACGAATGAAACGCTGTCGAGCCTTCTCATCGTGAGTGGTCCCGGGAAGCACTTTCAACGCTATCAGGCGTTCGTCAATCAACGACTCGGCTTCGAACACCACGCCCATACCGCCTCGGCCGAGCTCTCGGATGATGCGGAAGTCACCCAATTGGCCACCGAGCGCCGGCGGCGCCTGGTGATCGGCGTTCACATGCGACAGCGCATCAGATGTCTCGCCCATTGCTGCGCCTCGTGTGAACACGTCGTAGGAGCGTGAAGACCTACACCGGGCGATCCGACGAATCTGTCAGCCCTCGACCGCAAGCTCGAAAATCTGCTCCATCGGCACCCACTTCTGCCCCGCTGCCGCCCACGGCAACGGCTGCTGAAAACGCCACATCAGCTGCTCCCACTCCTGCACTTTCGCATTCGAAATATCCGAACGAGCCTTTGCCTCGGGATCGAAACGCACGTCGGTCTCCATCACCATCAGAAGTCGGTTGCCGGTGCGCCAGATCTGCATCGCGACAATGCCTGCCTCACGAATGCTGTCCGCGATCTCGGGCCAGATGCGCTCATGCAGACGACAGTACTCGGCGATGAGCGCCGGATCGTCTCGGAGATCCAGCGCGAGGCACCAGCGTCGATTGTGCTGCGCGCTCATGTCGTCTGCTTCGCCGTATGGCGATATCCGCGCGCCGCGAAGTGGAGCACCGCGAGGTAACACGCAGCCGGGATCCAGAACGCCGCCTGAATGCCGCGCGCATCGGAGACTGCGCCCATCAGCGCGGGAACGATCGCACCACCAACGATGCTCATCACGATCAGCGATGCGCCGGACTTGGTATCATCGCCCAGTCCGTCGATCGAGAGTGCGAAGATGGTGGGAAACTGGATCGAGTGAAACAGGCCAAGAAGCACCACCAGCCAGACGGTGATAGCGCCGGCGCCGAGCGCGGCACCGGCGGCCGCGACAACGCCGAGTGCGGCAACGGCGGTCAACATCTTCGGCGCCGGGACGCGCGTCATCAGCGCAGCTCCGGTAATCCGACCCGCCAGAAACGCTGCCAGATGCCACTTCAGGAAGTCGGCCGCAGCGCGTTCACCGGTGCCGGGCATCGCCTGCTGTACGAAGCGAATGACGAACGATGCCACGCCAACCTGCGCGCCCACATAACAGAACTGCGCCAGCACGCCGTGCCTGAGATGCGCGTGCCGCCATGCGCTCGCCAGACCACGCCCGCCACCGACACCCGGCTCGGTGACTTCGGGAAGTTTCGAAAGCGCGATCGTCATCCCGACCAGCACGAACAGTGCGGTGATCACGAGGTATGGTCCTTTCACACCTGACGCTTCGGTCGTTCGCCACGCGTCGATCGCGGCGGGCGACATCGTCGCGAGTTCAGCTTTCGAGTGTTCGATGCCGGAAAGAATGAAGCGCGCTCCCAGCACAGGAGTGATGACGGCACCGACCGCGTTGAACGCTTGCGCGACATTCAGTCGTCGCGCTGCCGATGCTGCCGGTCCAAGCACGGTCACGTATGGATTTGCGGCCACCTCGAGCACGCACTGGCCGCACGCCAGCACGAACAGCGCCGCCAGGAAGAATGGATACCAACGCGCTGTCGCCGCCGGCTGAAACAACAACGTCCCCAGCGCGCACAGGCCAAGGCCGACCAGTATTCCGCGCCGATATCCAAGCCACCGCATCAGCCAGCCTGCCGGCAGCGCCATGATGAAGTATCCACCGAAGAATGCGGTCTGGATCAGCGACGACTGAAAGTCACTCAGGTCGAGCGCCTTCTTCAGGTGCGGCACGAGCACGTCGTTCAGGTTCACACCGAGCGCCCACAGCAAGAAGAGCGATGTGACCAGCACAAACGGCACGACGTATTGGCGCTCCGTCAGTGGCGCACTGCGATCGGGCATGCGTTCTCCAGTCGTGCGTGAGTCGATCATTCAGCGAAGCGCGCGATCGAGGTGCACATAGCCACCGTCAACGAAGAGATGCTGACCGGTGACGTGTCCAGCGCGCGGCGAAAGCAGAAAACAGGCCATCGACGCGATCTCCTCCGGCTGCGTCATGCGCCGTCCAAGCGGAATGCGTTCGAGGATCTGCGCCAGCCGCGCCTCGGGATCGGCAGACGCATCCAGCCACGCGCGATACAGCGGCGTCATCACCTCGGCCGGCACGATCGCGTTGACGCGGATCGCATATGGCAGCAACTCGACCGCCCACTCGCGCGTGAGTGCGAGGATCGCGCCCTTGGCGGCGGAATAGCCTGACGTATTGCCCTGCCCCGTCACCGCAGTTTTGCTGGCGATATTCACTATCGCGGCCTTCCATGCGTCGCCTTCCGAACCGTCCGCACCTGAGGCCTTCAGTGACGGCAACGCGGCGTGCACGATGTCATAGCAGTGAAACAGGTTGGCGCGCAGCGATTCTCGGAAACGGTCGGGACTACCCTGCTCCAGTCCCACACTGTCGTTCACGCCGGCGTTGTTGACGACCGCATCGAGGCCGCCAGCACGACTGACTGCGTCAGCAACGGCATCGCGACATGCCGTTGGATCGCGGAGGTCGCATTCGATCGCGATGACGTCCGGAATGCTCTCACACATGACACGCAACGCGATCGCATCCCGATCGAGCACGATGGGGCGCGCGCCCTCCGCCGCGAGCGCGCGCACGATAGCAGCGCCGATGCCTTTCGCGCCGCCGGTGACGAGTATCGCGCGACCAGTCAGTCCGAGATCCATTCAGTCCTCCAGACGGTACACCGACGTGGCGGTGCCGCCGAAGACACGCGCGCGCTCAGCTGCTGTCAAGCGAGCGGCCCACAATTCCACCAGTTCTGCGACGCGTGCATACTCTCCCGCCAGCAGGCAGACGGGCCAGTCCGAGCCGAACATCAGGCGGTCGGCTCCGAAAGCGTCGGCGGTGACGTCGAGGCACGGCAGAATGTCCATTGCGGCCCATTGCGTCCAACTGGCTTCGGTGATCAGCCCTGAGATCTTGCACGACAGATTCGGGTGTCGCGCGATGCGTTCGATGCCGCGCCGCCATTCCGAGAGGTCGCCGCTTGTTATCGGCGGTTTCGCGCAGTGATCGAGCACGAACCGCACGTCGGGAGAGCTCTCGACGAGTAAGTCTGCCGCAGCGAGCTGGCTCGGTCGGATCAGGATGTCGTAGGTGAAGCCACGTTGGCCCAGTTGCGCGATGCCCGCGCGTATTTCCGGCCGGGCGAGAAAATCATCCGGTTCACTCTGCGCGATGTGGCGAAATCCCTTGAGCAGCGGATTGCTACGCCGTCGCGTCAAAGCCTCCCCGAGATCCGGCGCGCGAAGATCAACCCACCCGACGACTCCGCGAATCATCGCATACCGCGCGCCCAGATCGAGCAGAAAGTCCGTCTCAGCCTCGGACTGATCCGCCTGCACAGCGACAACTGCAGTCATCCCGGCAGCGCGCAACGCCGGTGCGCTGTCGTCCGGGAGAAAGTCGCGCTGTAGCAGCGCCATGCTGTTGTCGATCCAGCTGTCGCGCACCGAATCGTAGTGCCAGAAATGCTGATGGGCATCGACGCGCATTGGGGAATTTCTGAACAAGTGGGATGGGTCGCGCGGTGTGTGGTGTTACGCCGATCAAGGCGCGCGAGGGAGGCGTACGTCCGTACGGCGACCGAGTGCAACGCCGAGCGGCGTAACACCACGCTCCGCCCGGAGGGTTGTGGGTGGTGTGGGGGCGTCCGCGGCGTTGTCCTCCCGTGCCGTAGCGAAGCTACGGCGTGGTCGTCCGCCTGGCGGACAC
>JANLPZ010000118.1:0-7800 GCA_031367535.1 Gemmatimonadaceae bacterium | reverse complement strand
TCACGACCGACCGTCACGATCCGGTCGCCGGCGATCAGGATCACACCGTTCTCGATCACCGGTCCACCGTAGCCGTCGATGATGCGACCGCCGACAATGGCCATCGTCACCGTCGGCGCCGCCTGCGCGAACACTGCGGTGTGCGCACCAAGGAGCGCGCACACCATCGCCAATGCCTGGCGCGCGAGCCGCATCAGCGAGTGCCTCGCGCTGCCGGCCGTGCCGCTGTGGCAGCCGTTGGCGCTCCACTCAACGCATTCCAGTTCGAGATCGCATTGAACGCCATCGCCATCGCTCCCTGATTCTGCCAGCGATACCATGGACGCGTGCCCATCAGAATAACATGGCCTGCACCAACCGGTTCATCGATGACGGCCGCCTTGCCGGCCATTTCGCCACCACCGAAAATCAGGCCCGAGATCAACAGCGAGTCGGCATTCGACGCCCAGCGCACGACGACCTTCGCGCGCAGACGATCGTTGTCGGCAATTGTCGACGCATCGACTGGCTTGCCACCGAGACCCATCGGCTGACCGGCCGGAGGCGGCAATGCAGCACCACCGCCGCCGCCCGGTCCACCACCGCCCGCTGCCACCTGCAACACCGGTGACTGCGAGAAGAACAGCGCGAAGCTCTTCTTGTCGTAGCCGTACAACATCGGATGCGCGGCTGTCACGACTTCACTGCGGAACACACCACCGCGCGCACGCAGCGTCGGCGTGTCAACGGAGCTGACCTGCGCATGGAAACCCATGTCGGCGATGAACTTCGACGTGCCACCTTCCGTGAACAGCAGGCCACCGCGCTCGACGAACTTGCGCAGCGCCAGCAGGCCGTCGTAGCCCATGCCCGGCCGCACGTCGTCCGTTTCGTCTTGCATGCCGAGTCCCGGCGTGTCACTCGACTTCTTCCACGGCACCGGCGGTCCCGCCATCGCGCGACCGTTGAGCAACGTGGCCGAGCTTGCACCAACGTGCGGATACACCACGACATCGAACTTCTCGAGCACGCCGGGAGTCTTGATCTCCTGTTCGGAAATCGTCGTGAACGGCACGCCCAGTCTATCGAAGGCGTAGCGCACCCACCCTTCATCCTGCGTCGACGTCCACGAGTGCATGATCGCGATGCGCGGCAGTGTGATCGTGTGTGACGCCACGGTCACATCACCGGTCGCAATCGCGTTCAGTCCGAGCGATGCCGCCGTCGCGCGCACAGCCGGTGCATCGGTCGTCAGGAACGTGCCCGCCGGATACGATGTGCCGCTGACGGAGAATGCGCTGTCGGCGACACGCACCTTCGCGCCGGCGACCTTCCACGGCAGGATTGACGAGCGATAGTCACCGAGGTGCGGAATGACGAGCGTCGAACCGGCGCCGGCCACCGTGCCCTTCACGACCGCATCGGCCGTCATCAACTTCATTGGGCGACGGAACACCGACGAGTCGGCGATCTTGAGCGTCGTCACATGACGCAGCAGGTCCATCGTCCAGCCCGTGTCGTCATACGGCTGTGGATCGGTGGGCTTGAAGCTCTGCAAGCCGAGCACCGTGCGCGGGAACTGCGTGTACGGCTGGTCGAGACGCACGATCCAGTCGCCGGCCTCGATCTTCACTGAATCCTTGCCGTCAGCCAGCGTGAATCCTTCCGTCGCCTCGTGTACTTCCGTGCCCTGCGTGCGGAACAGGTTCACCATGTCGGCCGCTTCCGCCGCATGACGCTGACCATGCGGAACGATGAACGCATACGGCGCTGAGCGCTGCCCGCGCGCAATCGTACGCTCGGCCTTCGTGACCGCATTCTCGAGATACCGATCGCGCATTTCCGCGACTTGACGCAGCGCGATCAGCACACCCGACTGCTGATAGTTGATGTTCGTACGAATGCACCACTTGATGCCGTTCACCGGCGGCGACGGGCGATACCACTGCACTGACGTCGCGGTGGCTGGCAGTTGCACATTGTTGATGCAATCAGCGCCACTCGATGTGTACGTCTCGTAGAACCGACCGATCGAGTTGTGCAGGTTCGCGATGGACAGGCCGTAGTTCGGCGCCCAGCCATCGTAGAACTGATACGTGAACACACCCGGCAACCCGCGACGCGTGAGCTCCGTGATTTCCGTGTACGACAGCTGGAACCACTCGTCGATCTGGATCGCGTCGTACTCGGTATTGTACGGACCCGTGCCGGTGCTCGTGTAGAGGAACGGCACCGACTCGTGCAGATCGTGCGTCACGGTCGGACGCCAGTCGAGGAAGTTCCTGAGGAATGACCGCGTCAGCTCGAGCGTCAGCGCCATGCCGTCACGATTGTTGTCGTGCGCGACGTACTTGCCCCAGTACGGCAGGCCGAAGTTCGCCGTCAGCGGCACGTTCAGCTTGCGATTCTGCTGGTAGAAATCGATGTAGTGATCGCGACCATCCACTTCCCAGACCGGGATGATCATCGTGATCACGTTCTCGCGGATCTTCTTGATCTGATCGCCTTCATCCACCGCGAGGCGATACAGCATCTCGATCATCGCTTCGGGGCTGCCCGTTTCCGGTGAATGCAACGACCCGCTGAGCAGGTAGATCGGCTTGCCTTTCTTGACGAGATCCGCACGATCGGCGGCCGAGAGTCCGCGCGGATCGGTGAGCTTGCGCAGGATCGCCTTGTAGTCGTCAAGATGCGCGATGGTGGCCGAGTCGGCGACGATGCCAGCGATGATTTCGCGGCCTTCTTCCGACTTGCCGATCGTGATGACCTTCACACGCGGCGTGGCGGCGGCAACAGCACGATAGTACTTCGCCGCTTCACCGCTGTACGCCAGGCGACCGATCGTGCCGGGCACATAACCCAGCACCTTGAGTGGAGTCGGCACCGTCGCTGACGACGGCATGTAGTCCACCATCTCGGTGATGAACTTGTACTGCGGGTGAGTCGGAGTCAGTTCGATGATCCGCGCCGTGTAGGCCGAATCGATGGCCTGGTTGCCGCGTTGGGCACCGAGAGGAGCCGTCGCGAGCGCTGCGAAGGCGAGGCCGAGAAGTCGTCGCATGTGGGGATGGGCAGGAGTTGCAGGCATTACGCTCGCATGGGCCTGGACGCTGAGATATCTGAGCAGAACTTGAATGTCAGGGCGCTTTTTTCAGCGGCGCAATCTGAAGTGTGGCAAGACGAATCGTGCTCGGCGTGCCGGGCACGGTCCACGCGACGACGACATCCGCGCCGCGACGCGCCATGCGCGGAAATCCGCTCGCGCGACCGCCTGGCAGGCCACCGATCGTCATCGCGGGTTCGGCGGTTCCGTTGCGCTGCACCAGTCGCGCGCGCACTTCGGAAGCATCCTTTGCCGTGCGCTCGATCCACGTCACGAGCGCCTCGCCGCCGTCGAGCAACTCGACATCAACGCGACCCGATGGCAGTCCGGCATCGATGCGCACCGGTGTGCCAAACGTTGCGCCGGCATCGGTCGAGAAGACGAGTTGCACCTTCGCGGTATCGTGCGCGGCGGTGAACCAGATCGCGGCGACCGTATCACCCTTGGCCGAGATGGCGGGACCGTTCACTGGGCAGGCGTTGATGATCCAGCCATCGTCATGCAGCGGCGTGGAGGGCGTCCATACGCCGTCGACGAAGCGGCGCACCGCGATGTCGCGCTGCTCGATGTCACTGCGATCGCGATACAGGATGATCGGTCCGCGCGCGGTCACGGCGGCCGCGGTCTGGCAGCAATCGCAGGTGCGCGAATCGAGAATCGTCGCGGAGTCGGCCACCTGACCGGCGCGATTCCAGTTCGCGATGGCTACCGACATTGGCGGTCCATGACCTTCGGATGTGCCGGCTGGCTTCGGGCTGCCGTTCAGGAAGAGCACATCTGCCGAGGAGTCCGCGCGCGGTAGGAGCGTGACGAAGCCGTGTTCGGCCGGTATGCCGGCGGGGTGAGGCGTGCTGCTGGGCGACCAGGTGCCGCCACCGTCGACCGACTGCGCCAGACGCACGTCGTATGAGTATTTCCCGGTGCCGTTCTTCTGGAGCCAGTGCGCGAGAACGCGGCCGTCGGCGAGCTGGACGACGGATGGGAAGTCCGCCCAGTTGATGAAGAGGTTATCGGCGTTCACGACCTCGACGGGCTTGCTCCAGACGCCATCGGGGTCGAGCGTTGCCATTTTGAGGGCCGTTCTGGTCGTGTCCGATTGCTTCTCAAGCCAGCTCAAGATTAGAGCGGACTTATCCCCACTGCTCAGGAATGGCTCGGCTGCGCGTGTTCCCGTGGGAGACGAGAGCGGAACGATGCTGATCCGCTGAGCGACTGGGGTGCTCTCGCGTGCCGTACAGGCGGCGGCGGCACAGATCGTAACAATTCGCAGAAGGTGAGAAGCGGACTGGCGCATTGGCGTCGGATTGGGGTTGGTCAGAAGCTGTCGGGCAACCCGATCCGGTGCAACACGATCGTCTCACCCGTTCGGGCTCTGGTGCCGGACCCTGCGATATGCGTTCGTTCAGTCTCGTGTGTTGGCTCACGCCCTGCCCCGTTTCAGATGGCCGCTTCCCCGTCAGCCGCAAACCTCCCACGGCGTTCGTTCATGGCTCGGCTCGCTGCAGGCGTGGCCGCGTTCACGGGCGCGTCGGCGATGGCGGCGGCGCCTGTCGCAGCGCAGCGTGCTGGCGATGCGCCCTGGCAGCCGGCGCGACATGCGCAGGATGACTGGTTCGATCAGGTCCCCGGCAAACATCGCTTCTTCTTCGACGCCACGACGCCGCTCGGTGCGGGCGATGCGCTGCAGTTTTCGAACAACTTCCTGTACGCCAGCAAGAATGCATACGGACTTGGCGACGATGACAACGCGGTCATCATCGGCTTGCGGCACTGGGCGACGGCCTTCGCGTTTTCAGACGCAATCTGGGCCAAATACGGCGCCGTGTTCACCGATCGCAGCAAGTTCGTCGATCCGAAGACCAGCGCCCCGCCCGTCATCAACGTGTATCTGACGAAGGGTTACGGCATGACGCTGCCGAATCGCGAGAACACGTTTCAGGACGCGATTTCGCATCGCATCCAGTTCGCCGTGTGTGACATGGCGACGCGTGCACTGGCCGGTCTCGTCGCCGGCAAGATGAGCCTCAAGGCGGACGAGGTGTACGCGGAACTCAAGGGCGCCGCGCACCAGAACACACACTTTGTTCCGGCCGGCATCGTCGGAGTGAATCGCGCGCAGGAGCGCGGGTACGCTGTCCAGTATCAGGGCTGACATGACGTCGCCAGCGTCGCCCGTCACGGCCGACTCCTCGAACGAGACGGAGTCGCTTGTGCAGAAGACTGCACAGGCACCTGAGCTGAATCAGCTGGTGCTGATTCTGGTGCTTGCGGCTGGTTATCTGGCGACGGCGCTGGGCGGGTTGGCGATCAGTCGTCAGGCGGGCAACATCGCCACGTTGTGGCCGCCGAACGGCATGCTGGTGGCGGCGCTTTTGCTCACACACCAGCGTCGCTGGACACTGGTGCTGATTGCCGGCGCGATTGGCAGTCTTGGTGCGAACCTGTTCAACGGCAATACCGTCGTCGCAGCCAGTTCGATCACGCTGGCGAACCTGGTGGAAGCGTGCATCGCGGCGACGATCATCCGCAGCCAGACCGGTCGTCGCGTGCTGTTCCGCAATTCGAGCGACGTGGTGGTGCTGATCATCGCATCGATCACGGCCGCCCTGGTCGCGGGTGCATTGAGCGCGACATCGGCCAAGCTGCTCTCCAACGCCCCCTTCACCACCATCTTCATCAAGTGGGTCTTGGGCGACGTGCTCGGCCTGCTGGTCGTGATGCCGATTGCGGTGATCGCACACGACGTGCTGAAGCACGGCCCCGACCTGATGATGCGGCAGCGCTCGCAGGCGGAGTCGGCGCTGATTCTGGCGGGCGTGTTCGGGGTCAGTCTGGCGGTCTTCTCGCCGAACGTGCCGCCGGTGCAATTCCTCGTGATGCCGACGGTGCTGCTGGCGAGTTTCCGGCTTGGGCCATTCGGCGCGGCGTTGAGCACCGTGATCGTCGCGATCGTCGGCTCATTGGGCACCGTGATCGCCGCGAAGGCTGGCGCGAGCACGCCGGATGAAGTGACGTTGCGGGTGTTCAACTTCCAGCTCAATCTGGCGGTGCTGTTCCTGACCGCACTGCCGATCGGCAGCGCGATGGCACAGCGCTCCCAGCTCGAGCGCGACCTGACGGATGAGAAGGAGCGCGCGGACCGCTTCGCGAGTGACATGGCATCGCTCGCGAACGTCGACGACCTGACCGGCCTCGCGACGCGCCGGTTCTTTCTCGATCAGCTGGACACGATGGCCGCCACGGCCCGTCGCATCAAGCAGCCGCTGACGCTGGCGATGATCGACATCGATCATTTCAAGCCGATCAATGACAATTTCGGGCATGCGGTGGGTGATGCGGTGCTGATGGCAATCGGTGCGGCGTGTCGCACAGCGGTGCGTTCGGATGACGTGATCGGCCGACTGGGCGGCGAGGAGTTCGCGATGCTGATGCCGCTGACGGATCAGGACACGGCGTACCGGATCGTCGATCGGCTGCGCGAGGCGGTGGCGGCGATCGCGATTCCGGCGTCCGACGGGCGTACGGTGTCCGTGACTATCTCGGTTGGCATGGCGATGTTTGCGGATCAGCAGATCGATCGGTTGTTGCTGGATGCGGACCGGGCGTTGTATCTGGCGAAGGAGCGGGGAAGGAATCGGATCGTGCTGGCGGAGCGGATGGTGATGACGTCGATGTTCTGAAGCGCTTGCGACGGTAACAGGTTCGTCTCAGCAGCACACACGAAGAAGCGAGTCCGTCCTCATGGCGAATACCATCGCGTTACTTGATAGCGCCGGAGTGATCCGAGAGCGCTTTGGACCAGCATCTCCGTGGCTGGTGCACGTCACAGCCGGAAATCAGCTGATGGGAACGCATCGCGATCTGACTGCCTTCGCGAAGCGGTCGCCCGATTATCGAGGCTGGCAATCCCATCACATTGTGGAATGCCACGACCTTGTGCGATTGAATATCGCGACGCAATCGCCGGAGCGAGACGACCAGCTCTGCGTGCTCTTGCCAGCCGAGGCGCATCTCGGACGAATCAACAGCATTCTGCGCAATCAAGCGCCAATTGGTGGAGTACTCTCCGTTCAGGCCCTGCTTGCAGCGTATTCGGATGCATATGCGACCGTTGGAGACTACTGTGGCGGCGGCGAACGCAAGATCCGACGGGAGCTTCTGGACATTGTCCGCGCAACCTTCCGATCATTTCAGCTCATCTAGCGCGCTCTGGCACGCGACTCCCGGACATGCCGCACGATCCCGACCTCGAAGTCGTCCTGAGTGACGACCTGCGCGGCATCCAGGGGATCAAGTCAAGGCCAATGTTCGACGGCTTGGCGTGGCTGCTCCACGGTAACCTCATGCTTGGCGCGCGCGTCGGCAGCCTGCTGGTGCGACTCGGGAAGGGGCATGATGCGTGGGCGCTCGAACTCCGGGTTCGTGCCGATGCTGCTCGGTGAGCGGCATATGCCGGAGATCGTCGGCTGGGCTTCCGTCGAACGTGCGTTGACGCTGACACGCCATCTCAATGCCGTCAGCGAAGCGACTTGCTGTTGCTCACGAACGCGATCCGCTTGCTGTCCGGGCTCCACGAAGGCGTGTTGATCGTCCCTTGTCCGCCGAACAGATACGCGATGACACGGGGCGCCCCCCCGCTCACGGGCATCAGCTGCAGCATGACTCGCTTGAAGGACGGATGGTCCCCGGATTCGACGGTCGGAGAGAAGGACAGGAAC
>JANLPZ010000117.1:0-1759 GCA_031367535.1 Gemmatimonadaceae bacterium | reverse complement strand
CATACTCCGGAGCGTGTCGGCTCCGACATGCTGCGAAATACCGACTTCGGCGACGACTTGCACAAGGACCTGATTCCGTTCGTTGCAGCCAATTTCCGAACGCTGAACAATCGTACGACCCGTGCAATGGCCGGTCTCTCGATGGGCGGCGCACACACGCTGCAGTTCGGCGTGACGCGCCCTGACATGTTCGCCTATGTCGGCGTGTTCAGCATGGGACTGTTTGACACCACGCAGGTGAAGAGGTACGAAGCGCAGAATGCTGAGGCCCTGCGCGCTGGTGCCGCCGGTCCTGACAAATTCACACTCGTGTACTACGCCATCGGCAAAGACGACTTCCTGTACCGCACTGTGGCGCCGACACGCGCCGTGCTCGACACGTTCGGCATCAAGTACACCTACCACGAAAGTGCCGGTGGGCACACATGGACAAACTGGCGTGACTATCTCGCGGACTTCGCACCGAAACTGTTTCGGTGAAGCGGCGGAAAGTGTTTCGCTGGTTCGTGCTGCTGGCGATCACCGTGATCGCCGCCGCCGGCTGGTCTGCATGGCCAGGAGTCGGCGCACAACCGGACGGTGAGAGACTCGCGCGGATGCTGCGGTCGCCGGAGTGGCGCGAGGATCGATTCGTGAATCCAGAGCCGATGTGGAATGACAACGCGCGAGTGTTGAAGGAATCGTTCCGCAAGAATCCCAGCGATACACCGACCACGCCGGTCGCAGTGTACGACGACGCGGCGGCGCAGTATGCGCCGGCGTCAGCGAGCGGGTTGCGCGTCACGTGGTTTGGCCACTCGTCCTCTCTGATCGAGATCGACGGTGTGACCGTGCTCACGGATCCCATCTGGAGTACGCGGCCGTCACCTGTCGCATGGGCCGGTCCGGCACGCTGGTATCCGCCGGTGCTGTCGCTGGCGCAGCTACCGCATCTCGATGCCGTGCTGATCTCGCACGACCACTACGACCACCTCGATCGCGCAACGATTCTGTCGCTCAACCACCGTCAGGTGCAGTTCATCGTGCCACTCGGCGTCGGTGCACACCTGGTAGCGTGGGGTGTGCCTGAGGCGCGCGTGACGGAACTCGAGTGGTGGGATTCAACGCGTGTCGGCACACTCCGCATCGTCGCGACGCCGGCGCGGCATGCGTCAGGGCGCATCGATCCGCGCCGCGACCGCACACTCTGGGCAGGCTACGCGATGCTCGGTGCCACGCATCGCGCGTGGTATTCTGGCGATACCGGCATGCATGAGGCACTGACCGAAATCGGCACGAAGTACGGGCCGTTCGATGTCACGCTGATCGAGTCGGGGCAGTACGACGCGGCGTGGCCCGATTGGCACCTCGGGCCGGAGCAGGCGGTGGAAGCGAACCGACGGGTGCGTGGCACGGCGATGATTCCGGTGCACTGGGCGTTGTTCAAGCTGGCACATCATGGCTGGACGGAACCGGCGGAGCGTGTGCTCGCGGCCGCGCGCTGTGGTGATACGGTGCACGTGCTGGTGCCGCAGCCGGGGCGTGCGATCGAGCCGACGAGGGATCAGGCCATTCCGCGCTGGTGGCCGAACGTGGCGTGGGAGACCGGCGCGGCGCGGCCGGTGGTTGCGACGCGGCGCGGGGATCCGGCGGAGCGGTACACATTTCCGTCCTGCTGATCGCGGCGCCTCGCTCGACCGCAAACACTTCCGCCACCGCACAGGATCCATGATGCAGTCCGTCTATCTCTCCACCGCCATCATCCTGCTTGGCGGCGCGC
>JANLPZ010000113.1:0-32168 GCA_031367535.1 Gemmatimonadaceae bacterium | reverse complement strand
GTGGCCCTGGTAGCTGTTCGGGCTTCTGGCGATCGGGTCGGCGCCGCTCTGACTATCGATCGGGCTCGCGTCGCCCTGGGCGGATTGAACGAGCTGACGCCTTCCCAATGTTGTACACCGTCGTGCCGTAGACATACAAGGCCGGAGAGGCCGGAGCGTGCGCGTTACTTGAAAGGTCTCGTATCGCGCGCCATCGTCACTGCGTTTGGACAGGAGCGCACCGAGCGCACGGAGTGTTCGCGCTGCAACGCTCGGCCCATCGCGCACCGATGATTTTCTGGGAACAGCAGTTCCAAAAAAGGTCAGCGACGTCTCGCGCTGCGCGGACCGCCGCAACCGACGCACTCTCCGCCCTCCCCGTGCTATCCCCCCAAAAAAGTCAGGGATACCGCGCACAAAGCGGAGCGGTGCAAGCGACACCCTCCGCGCGCTCCGTGAGCTCCACTCCGCAAAAGTGAGCGATGCTGATCGAAGCACGGAGCGTCGCAACTGGCACAATCCGGCAACGCCTGAGCTCTTTGCTATCGAAGCTGAACGATCAGCTCGAGCCTCGCATCACCCAGGTCTGACGGCACCCACACCGCCAGATTGCGCGCGCGTTCGATCGCGTCCCAGGCCGGGCCGGTGCGGCGCAGCACGAAGTACTGCTGATCCATCTTGATCGGCAGTCCCGCCGGCGGCTGCGCAACGTGCACCAGTTCGACGCCGGCCAGTGCCTGACGGATCAGCGTGTCGACCACATCGGACGATGCGACTTTGCAGCCGCTCACGACCTTGTTCACGATGTCGATCGGTCGGAGCGACGCCGACACCGCCAGGTACCACTGCGGCGCCTGAAGCCAGCTCTGTTGTTCGACGGCCACCGCATGTACGGAGTGGCGCACCACGCGCAGTGGCCGCGCGACGGCAGTATCCGGCACGGCGGTGTCGAGCAGCTCGTGTACGCGCGCGTCGAGCAGCGTGAAGACGTCGCCGAGTCTGAGGTGATCGTAGGTCGGGAGCGGCGTCGGCGCGGCGGAGAAGGTCGTCAGTGCTCCCGCCAGCGCGATCATCGCTTCCCACAGCCCGGCCGGATGCCCACGACGCACCTCGTGCAGATGGCGCAGCGCCGGGAGGTGCGTATTCAGCGTGTACAGCAGCCAGAACGCCGCGACGTCGGTGACGGAAAAGTCAGCCAGCCCCTGATTGCGCTGCCGGCGGGTGCCCGACACCGCGCTGGCCTTGGCCGCCACACGCTCCAGCAGGCGACGCGCGATGCTTACCAGATATTCGTTCGCGCCAAGTTCGAGCAGCGGCGGCACGTACGATGGATCGATGGTCGTCACACCAGCCGTATCGCGCACCAGGCGCAGCACCGGCAGTGTCGTGTAGCCGTCCAGCGATTCACCCTCGAACAGCAACCGCAAGTTCGCTCGCGCGACACTGATCGGGCGCTCGCCGAGTCCGGTCACCTCGTCACGCCGCGAGACCTCATCACCGTGCCAGCGGGCGATGGCGCGTTCGCTGGCACTCGCCACATTGCGCCCACCCGGTCGATACTCGGGCACCGCCAGATACACGATCAGCGTCGTCTGGTCCGGTGCCCAGATCGAACCGTAGGGGCGTGGCGCCGGCGAGGGATCGCCGCCCGGTGCATCGACCACCAGGCCATCCGGAAAGCGGGCAACCACAGCCGTGACCACGACGTTGCCCGCCGCCAGCGCCGCGCGATCGAGGTCGATGCGCTGCAATCCCCACGGGCAGAACGACAACGCCGCCACCTGAAAGGCCAGCGATTCCTCGTGTGCCCGATCCTGCTGCTGCAGGTGCTGCGGCGCGAGAAGGGTCCCCTTGGACCAGAGGACGGAGTGGGCGTGAGGCATGACGCGAACATACGGAGGGACGCGCCTCCCGGCCAATGGCGCACCATCGCACGCCGTCACACCGTCGCGCGCGATATGTGGGCGGTACCTGATACGAACGTCGCACTGCCGTGACGAAACGCACGACGCACGCGACGGCTTGCCGGACGCGTCCTTGACGGCACTCTTCCCGGATGCCACACTGAGCGTGCCGAAACGGAATCGGGAGCGCGCTGGCCGGAAGTGCGGTCAGCGGATCAGATGCAGCGCTCCTCGGTGCGTGCTCGTGCTCCAGCGTTCACTCCTCGTGTGAACGTCGTCTCCATACCTCCCGGAGCAGTTACGATGGCTGACAGCACACAAAAGAAACTCGAGCGCGTGCGCGCGCCCCGTGTCAACATCAGCTACGACGTGGAGGCGGGGAATGCGATCGAGCAGAAATCGCTGCCTTTCGTCATGGGCATCCTCGGCGATTTCACCGGCATGCCGGTGGAACCGCTGGCACGCGTCAAGGATCGCAAGTTCATCGAGGTCACGCCCGACAACTTCGACGACGTGCTCGCGAGCATGAAGCCGCACCTGCAGTTCTCGGTCGAGAACAAACTCAGCGAAGATCCGAACGCACCGAAGCTCGGCATCGATCTGCATTTCAGGAGCCTCGATGACTTCGCGCCGGATGCGGTGGCCAAGCAGGTCAAACCGCTGCGCGAACTGCTCGAATTGCGCACCAAGCTCGCCGATCTGCGCGGCACGCTGCAGACCAACGAGAAGCTCGACGAACTGCTGCAGGCCACCTTGCATGATGATGCGAAACTCGCCGCGCTGAAGTCTGAGCTCGGCCTCGACAAGCCGGAGGGTTGAGCTGATGGCAGACGCAAAAGCCGCCGCAGCTGGCGCCGCACCGCAGGCCGAAGCCACCGAAGGCGGGTTGCTCGACATGATCGTTGCCGAAGGGCGTTTCGGCGCCGACGCCGTGGCGCAGACGCGCGGAAAGGACATCGTCTCGCGCTTCGTCTCCGAAGTGCTGGAAGGCGCCGTCACGATCGGCCGTGACACGGAGTCGATGATCAACGCGCGCATCGCGCAGCTCGATCACCTGCTCTCGCTGCAGGTCAACGAGATCATGCATCACGCCGAGTTCCAGAAGCTCGAGGCCAGCTGGCGCGGGCTCAAGTACCTGCTCAATCAGACGGAGACGGGGGAGCAGCTCAAGCTCAAGATCTTCAACGTGAGCAAGAAGGAACTGCTCCGCGATCTGCAGCGCGCGCCGGAATTCGACCAGAGCGCCCTGTTCAAGAAGGTCTACGAAGAGGAGTACGGCGTCTTCGGTGGCGCGCCATTCGGCGCCCTGCTCGGCAACTTCGAATTCGACAAGAGCGGCCAGGATATCGAGCTGCTTGAGAAGATTTCGAATGTGGCCGCGTCTGCCCACGCACCATTCATTGCGTCGGCCTCCCACGAAATGTTCAATCTCGAAAGTTTCTCGCAGCTCGATCAGCCGCGGGACATGGCCAAGGTGCTCGACAGCACCGAGTACGCGAAGTGGAAGGCGTTCCGCAACACGGACGACTCCCGCTACGTCGCACTGGCCCTGCCGCGCATGTTGCTGCGCGAACCGTACGGCGCCAAGACGGTCCCGATCGAAGCGTTCAACTACGACGAACACGTCGACGGCACGGAGCACGAGGACTATCTGTGGGGGTCGGCGGCCTGGGCACTGGGCGCCAAGATCACCGATGCCTTCGCGAAGTACAGCTGGTGCGCGGCCATCCGCGGTGTGGAAAGCGGCGGTCTCGTCACCGGACTGCCGGTGCACAACTTCCAGACCGACGCCGGTGAAACGGTGATGAAGTGCCCGACCGAAGTGTCGGTCACCGATCGGCGCGAGAAGGAGCTGGCCGATCTCGGGTTCGTGCCACTCGTGCATCAGAAGGGCACGCCGAACGCTGCGTTCTTCAGCGTCCAGAGCGCGCAGAAGGCCAAGGTCTATGACAGCCCGCAGGCGTCGGCCAATGCGCGCATCTCGGCGCAGCTGCCGTACATCTTCGCCACGTCACGTTTCGCGCACTATCTCAAGGTGATGATGCGCGACAAGATCGGCGGATTCATGACGGCCGGCGAGGCGACGTCGTTCCTCAATCGCTGGATTTCGCAGTACGTCGTATCCAACGACGATGCATCGTTCGAGACCAAGGCGAAGCGCCCGCTCAAGGAAGCGCGGATCGACGTCGTGGAAGTGGCGGGCAAGCCCGGCGTGCTGCGTGCGGTGGCGTTCATGCGTCCGCACTTCCAGCTCGATGAGCTCTCCATCTCGATGCGTCTCGTTGCAGAGCTGCCGCAGCCCGCTGGCAAGTGATCGGCGTGCTGCTTCAGATCGCCGGTGCAGTCCCTGCAGTTTGATGGTCCCCAATCACCTTTCTCGTTAGGCATACGACCATGGCGATCTATCTCAGTTGCGGCAAACAGGCAGGGCTCGAGGGTATTGCGACCGACAAGCTCGTGGCCGCCAAGGGCGCGTCACAGTGCTCGTCGTTCCAGTTCGGCGTCGGTCTCGGTGTCAGCATCGGCAAGGGCGGCGTCCAGAAGAGCGACCCGAGCCTCAGCGAAATCGTGCTCACCAAGACCTTCGATGCGATGTCGCCGGCGCTCTTCATCAACTGCTGTCTCGGTACGACCATCACGAAGGTCGAAGTGGACTTCACCGGCACGTCCGGCGATGCCACGGCCGCGTCGACGGTGTACCTCACGTATGAGCTCTCGAACGCGATCATCACCGGACACTCGGTGAGCAGCGGCGGCGACCTGCCGTCGGAAAGCATCAGCATCGCGTACGAGGCGATTGTGATGACGTACAACACGCCGCCGAAGACCGCAAAGAACAAGGACGGCTCGCCGGTCGTGCAGAAGTGGAACGTCACCACGAACGCGAAGACCTGACCGACATGTCGACCGCTCTGGAAGCGTTCCGCGCCGGACGCCTCTCAGAGGCGGTCGAGGCGCTGGGCATCGAACTCCGGCAACATCCGGCCGATGCCCGGCGTCGTGCGTTCCTCTTCGAACTGCTCTGCTTCGAAGGGAATTACGAACGGGCCGTCAAACAGCTCGACGTCCTGGGCGCCGCCTCGAAAGAGGCGGAGCTCGGGGCCCTGCTCTATAAAGGTGCAATCCGTGCCCAACGCGAACGCGAGTCGTTGTTCGCGGACGGCGCCTTTCCGCTCGATCCCGCGCCGCCGGTCAGCGGCACACTCAACGGAACGAAGTTCGCGTCACTCGAGGATGCCGATCCGCGCATCGGCGCGCGCCTCGAGTGTTTCGCCGCCGGCAAGTACATGTGGTTGCCGATGGCGCATGTGGCCCAGGTCTCGATGGCCGCGCCCAGCGCGCTGCGCGATACCCTCTGGCCGTCGGTACGCGTGCGCACCGGACCACACTTCCGCGGCATGGAACTCGGCGAAGTGCTGCTGCCCATGATCGCGGCGGGCACCTCGGCGAACAGTGACGAACTTCTGCGACTCGGCCGCATGACCGACTGGCAACCACTGCCCGATGGCGGCGAAGCGCCGCTCGGTCTCAAGTGCTGGCTCGTCGATGGCGAGGAATTTCCCCTGTTGGAATTGCGCGAGCTGCAGATCGACGAACGAGTCCAGACGTCGCCGCCGGCCGCGTGACCTGATGTAAAGTGCAGCGCGGCGGACTCGCACTGCCGCGGGCCGGTCGTCCGTCTGCGTCTCTCTCTGCCTCCGTTCCGCATCGCATGCCTGCCCGTACCGATCTGCTCGAGCCGCTCCTCGCTCCAATCGCCGGCGATAATCCGTCCGGGCGGTGGATGCGTGACGATCCCGCCTATGAGAAGATCAAGGAAGCGCGTCGCGAGGACGACGACGCCGATCAGGGCGACTGGCAACGCACACGCAAGGTGGCCGACTACGGGCTGGTGATCAAACTCACCGCCGATGTGCTGACCAACACCTCGAAGGATCTGCAGCTCGCGTCGTGGTGGGCGGAAGCGATGCTCAAGCGCGAGGGGCTGATTGGCCTTCGTGATGGCGTGGCGCTGATGCGCGGCCTGCTGTCCGGGTACTGGGAGACGTTGTACCCTGTCATCGAGGATGGCGATGCCGCGATGCGGGCCGGTCCGATGGACTTCATCGGCATCAAGCTCGTCGAGGCCGTGCGCGCTGCGCCGATGGATGCCTCGCGGCATTCGTTCCGCGAGTACGACATGGCCGCACTCGTCGACACCGAAGAAAAAACGCGCGAAGACGAGGAGAAAACGGCGCGCCGTAACGCGCTGATCGAGAAGGGCGGTCCGGTGATCGAAGAGGTGCTCGCGTCGGTGGACGCGACGCCGAAGGCCTGGTACGTCGCGCTCGTCAGCACGATCGACGAAACGATCGCTGACGTCAGTGCGCTGGACACATTCGGCAACGAGAACTTCACCGAAGATGCGCCGAGTTTCCGACGCCTGTTCGACGTGCTCGAAGAGGTGCAGCGCACCGCCAACCTCCTGCTGGCGCGTCGCCGGATGCAGGAACCTGACGACGATGGCTCAGCAGGCGGCGGTGACGTCAGTGGTCTCATCGCGGGTGCCGTGGCCGGTCCGACCTCACTCGCATTGGTGCCCACCAGTGAGTTGGATGCGATCACGCGCATCATCGTGTCGGCGCGCTATCTGCGCCGTGCGCGGCCGACCGAGCCGGGACCCTATGCATTGCTGCGGGCACTGCGCTGGCAGGAACTCCGCGCTGCGCCGGCCGATGGTGGTGCGCCCTCACCAACGCTGCTGCATGCGCCGCCGACGGCCGAGCGTGCGCGCCTCAAGAGTCTGATGCTCGCCGAGAGCCACGAGGAGCTGCTCGATGGTGTCGAGGAGCTGCTCGGCGCGACCGGAGGCGGCGCGTGGCTCGATGCGCAGCGATGGGCAATCGACGCGGCGTCGTCACTTGGTGCGGACTACGCCGACGTCACTCGCCTGCTGCGCACGGAGCTGCGCCAGCTGCTCAGCGATTTCCCGAATCTGCCAAAGGTGACGCTGCTCGACGACTCGCCGGTCGCAAATGTCGAGACGCTCGCGTGGCTGCAGAAGCAGGGATTGTTCTCCGGTGGCAGCACGCACACCACCGACGATACACGACTCGATGGCATGCCGTCGACGCCGCGTCGCCCGATGCTCGAACGTGCGCGCGCTGAGGCGGCCGGTGGTCGCCTCGACAAGGGTGTGGCGCTGCTGATGACCGACCTGGCGCGTGAACGCAGCGAACGCGCGCGCTTTCTGCGCCGGCTCGAACTGGTGACCATCCTCGTCGATGGTGGGCGATCCGATATCGCGATGCCGATCGTGGAGCAACTGCTCGAGCAGCTCGACACCCACAAGCTTGATGCGTGGGAAGACGGCGGCGTGGTGGCGCAGGCGTTGGTGCTGGCGTGTCGCGCGCTCGACGCCACCGATGGCGATCAGGGACGGCGTGGCGACTTGTATCTGCGCATCTGCCGCCTCGATCCGATCGCAGCCTTGGCGCTGAAGGCGTGATGCGCACCGGGCGCGACGACGAGCGCGATCGGTCGGGTAGCTGGACACGACCCGCCGACACCGGCGCATCGCGTCGTGACGGCAACGCGCGTCCCGTACAGGCGTCGCTGCTCGATCGGCTCACCGATGAGTCGCCGGGCACGAGTCGTGAAGCGATGCCGACCCATGCCGAAAGTGTTGCGGCGCTGCGCGCCGCGGTGCGTCACGATCTCGAGTGGCTGCTCAACACGCGACGCGACATCGTCACCGTCGATGTCGACATGGTCGAAGCGCGTCGGTCGCTGCTCCGATACGGCGTTCCGGATGTGAGCTCCATGTCGCGCGAAGGCAGTGAGACGTTGCTGCGCGTCGTGCGCGAAGTCGAGGAGTGCGTGACGCTCTTCGAGCCGCGCCTGGCGCAGGTGCGTGTGCGCGCACACTCGGATCCCGGTGTGTCGGGCCGCCCGGAGTTGCGCTTCACGATCGAAGGCATGTTGCGCGTCGATCCGGCGCCCGAACGTGTGGTCTTCGATACGGTGCTGGAGACGGGCCGCGGTGAGTATCTCGTGCGCGCCGGTGGTGATGAAGATGCGTGACGAACTGCTCTGGTACTACGAGCGCGAACTCGGTTATCTGCGTCGGCTCGGCGCCGAGTACGCGCAGCGTTATCCGAAAGTCGCCGGGCGCCTGCAACTCGAGGCGACGAAGTGTGAAGACCCGCACGTGGAGCGGTTGCTGGAGGGTTTTGCGTTTCTCGCCTCACGCATCCATCTCAAGCTCGACGACGACGTATCGCAGGTGGCGGAGTCGATGCTGTCCATCGTCGCACCGTCGCTGGTGCGTCCGATCCCGGCCGTCTCGATCGCCGAGTTCGTGGCCGATCCTGAACGGGCGACGATGGCGGAAGGTGTGGTTGTGCCGAAGGGCTCACTGCTGCGCACACGCGCGGTCGGGAGCATGCGCTGCACATTCCGCACAGCATCCGCGGTGCATCTCTGGCCGTTCTCGATTACCGACGCGCGCTGGGTGACACCGGATGCGATTGTGCCGCCGATCCGTGGCAGTGATGCCGTCGGCGCGTTGCGGATCGAGGTGCGCGCGTTCGCCGGCGTCGATCTGTCGACGCTCACGCTGGACACCGTCCGATTCCATCTGCACGGTGACGGTCCGGTCGCATCGACACTGCATGAAGTCCTGTGTCGCGACACGACCGCGGTCCTGGTCCGCTCGCTCGATGATGGTGCGTCGAAGACTGCGCCCCGTATCGAGGCGTCGCCTCGCATCCTGACACCTGGTGGCTTTGGTGCGGACGAGCGGCTCTTCGAAGGCGGCGCGGCGACGCTGGCACCATTCGGATTGTTGCAGGAGTACATCGCGCTGCCAGCGGCGTTCCGCTCCGTCGACCTCGCGATCGGTCCGACACTGCGCGCCAGCGGTGCTGTGACAGCGGCCGAGATCGTGATTCTCGTGGGCGCGTTCGAACGCGGTGACCGGCGCGCGATTCTCGCCGCGGGTGTGACGAAGGACACCGTGCGTCTTGGCTGCACACCGGTCGTGAATCTGTATGAGCATGTCGCCGAGCCGATCATGCTCACGCATCGGCGCGACGAGTATCCGCTGGTGCCCGATGCACAGCAGCGTATGGCCACCGAAGTGTACGCCGTGACCGATGTCGTCGGTGTGCCGGCAGGCGGCGGCGAAGCCACGCGCTACGAACCGTTGTATGGGCTGCGTCATGACATGCCGGTTGGTGAACAGCCGGTGTTCTGGACTGCGCGTCGTCATCCCGCGCCGGAGCGTGGCGCGCGCGCCAGCGATCTCTCGCTGGCGTTCGTGGATCGCGGTGGTCGCACGCTGCAGCCGCGACACGATGTCGTCACGGCGCGGACGCTGTGCTTCAATGGCGACCTGCCGTCGCGATTGCCGGTCGGTGATGTGCGCGGTGATTTCGAATTGATGGGCGGCGGACCGCTGACACGCATCGTCGCGCTGTTGCGACCGACGCCTGCCGTGCATCCACGGCTCGGCGCGTCGCTGGCGTGGCGACTTGTCTCGCAACTGTCGCTCAATCATCTCACGCTCGCTGACGGGCCCGAGGCGCTGCGTGAGTTGCTCCGGTTGTACGATCACGCGGAATCGCCGGACTTCGAGCGTCAGGTGCAAGGCGTGCTCGATGTGCGCGGCGAAGCGGTGCATGCGCGCGTGCCTGGGCTGGCCAGCGGTGGCGGTCTCGCATTGGCGCGCGGGCGGCGCATCGCGCTCGACCTCGACGAAGACAATTTCGCCGGTGACGGCGCATGGATTTTCGCCAGCGTGCTGGAGCGATTCCTCGCGCTGTACGCTTCGCTCAACAGCTTCACGCAGCTGACCGTCAACACGCGTCAGCGTCGCCGCCCACTCGGTGACTGGCTGCCGCGTGCCGGGTGCAGGGCACTCGGATGAACAGCGGCACGCTCGATTCCGCCGCGATCGACGCGCTCCTCGATCGGATGGAGTCGTCGCCGGGTGCGTTCGAGTTTGCGCAACTCGTGCGACTGCTGGCGCGCGTGTATCCCGGGCGCACCTCCGTTGGCGGATTCGGTGATCCGGCAGATGAGGCGGTGCGGTTCGGCGCACATCCCTCGCTCGCCTTTCCGCCCGGCGATGTGCAGCGGGTGTTCGGGCGCAACGACAACGGCGGCGAGAACGAAGCGCGACCCGAACAGAATTTCCGTCGTGCGAATCGCATCGGCATGCGTGGCGCCGGCGGTCAGCCGTTCATGGAAGTGAACTTCCTCGGCCTCATCGGTCCGGCCGGTGTGCTGCCGAAGATGTACACGCAGTACACGGCGGAACGCGTGGCGGCGAAGGACACCGCGCTGCGTGATTTCCTCGACCTGTTCCATCACCGTCTGATTTCGCTGTTCTATCGCGCGTGGCGCGTCTGCCGTCCACATGTCGCGGCGGGCGAGGGTGCGGACGATGACATCCTGTCGGAGCGGCTGCGCAGCGTCGTTGGTCTTGGCATCGGCATGCCTGCCCGCACTGCGGCCACGGCAACGGCAGCGGCACCCGCGTCGACGTTCGATGATTCGGTGTTGCTGCGTCATGCGGCGTTGCTCGCGCCGCACGCACGTTCGGCGAGTTCGCTGAAACAGTTGCTGGCCAGTTATCTGCAGGTGCCTTGCGTGGTCGATGAGTTTGTGCCGGCGTGGTATCGCCTCGCTCCCGGCACACAGTGCGCGCTGGGTGAGGATGACGACACCACCGTGCTCGGTATGGGAACAGTGGTCGGCGACGCGGTGCTCGATCACGGCGCGCGCGCACGTGTGCGTATCGGCCCGATGTCGCGTACGATGTTCGATGGGTTGCTGCCGGGCACGCGCGGACATGAGAATCTCAAGTCCATCGTGCGTTTCGTGGCCGGTGATGCGGTGGAAGTCGAAGTCTGTCTGCTGCTCGAGCGCCGTGCTGTTCCGGCCACCATTCTCGGGATGGATAGCGGAAAGCTGGGCTGGGGCACGTGGCTGCGTACACGCGTGCCGACGCGCGATCCGGACGACACGTCGTTTTTGTTTTAGCGGTTCTCCTCGGCGCGTCGCCGCGTCCGAACACTGTCACTGCAGTTCCGCCCTGAGCCCCTCGACCGATGGTCACTCTCCGCTCCCTGATCGCGAAACTCGACGCTGAACTCCGGAACGCTGTCGAAGCGGCCGCGGGGACATGCCTGTCGCGCACTCACTATGACATCGAGATCGAGCACCTGTTACTGAAGGCGCTCGATGCGACCGATACCGATCTCTTTTTCGCGCTCAAGTTCTTCGGCGTCGATCGATCACGTCTCGCGACCGAAATTCAGCGCGCCCTCGACAAGCTGAAGACTGGCAACGCGCGCACGCCGTCGCTGTCGCCATCGCTGGTGCGACTGCTGACGCAGGCGTGGACCCTCGGCTCGATCGATCTCGGTGCCCAGAGGATCCGCACCGGGCACGTGTTGCTCGCCCTCGTCAGCGACGAGGAACTCTCGCGCAAGATCGTGGCAGAGCTGCCGTCGCTCGGCACCGTGAATGCCGAAGCGCTGCGTTCGACGTTCGATACGATCGTGGTGGAGAGTGTCGAGGCGCGCGCGCAGCTCGCATCGAGCGGCGGTCCAGTCATGCCGGGCGCGGCATCGGGCGGCGCGCCGGGTGCGCGCCCCGGTGGGCAGCAACCCTTCCTCGATCAGTACACCGTCGACCTGACAGCGAACGCACGCGCCGGCAAGATCGATCCGGTGCTCGGTCGCGACACCGAAGTGCGTCAGCTTGTCGACATCCTCACGCGTCGCCGGCAGAACAATCCGATCCTCGTCGGCGAAGCAGGCGTCGGCAAGTCCGCCGTCGTCGAAGGGTTCGCGCGACGCATTGCCGAAGGTGATGTACCGCCACCGCTGCAGGGTGTCACGCTGCGCACGCTCGATCTCGCGCTGCTGCAGGCGGGTGCCGGCGTGAAGGGCGAATTCGAGAATCGCCTCAAGGGCTTGATCGACGAGGTGAAGAAGTCGCCGATTCCGATCATCCTGTTCATCGATGAAGCGCACACGATGATCGGTGCGGGTGGTGCGGCCGGTCAGAATGACGCCGCCAACCTGCTCAAGCCGGCGTTGGCGCGCGGGGAGCTGCGCACCATCGCGGCCACCACGTGGAGCGAGTACAAGAAGTTCTTCGAGAAGGATCCGGCACTCTCACGTCGCTTCCAGCTGGTGAAGATCGACGAGCCGTCGGAAGCGACCTGTATGCTGATGATGCGCGGCGTCGTACCGTCGCTCGAGAAGCATCACAACGTGCGTATCACCGACGACGGATTGGAGGCGGCGGTGCGTCTGTCGCATCGCTATCTCCCCGATCGTCAATTGCCCGACAAGGCAGTCAGCGTGCTCGATACCGCATGCGCGCGTCTCGCCCTCGGCCAGAGCAGCACACCCGCCGCAGTCGAGGATGCGCGGCGCGTGCTGCAGGATCTCGAAGTGCAGGAGCGCGTGCTGCGTCGCGAAACGGCGGTCGGTGTCAATCACAGTGAACGACTCACAGGCATCGATGCGCTGCGTGAGTCCACTGCCACGAAACTGACGGCGATGGAAGCGCGCTGGGAACAGGAGCGGATACTCGTCGAGACAATCCGCGGGCTGCGCCAGCAGCTCGAGGCCGGCGTGCAATCACCGGCCGCCGAGGACACCAGCGCGGCAGATGCCTTGCGTGTCGAGCTCGCGCTCAGGAAGGCCGAGCTGGATACGATGCAAGGCGAGACGCCGCTCGTGCGCGTGACGGTCGATGCGTCGATCGTCGGCGAAGTGATCGGCGGCTGGACGGGCATTCCGGTTGGCTCGATGATGCGCGATGAACTCGGTACGCTGCTCCAGCTCGAGACGCACCTCGGCGTGCGCGTCATCGGTCAGGATCATGCACTCGAGGCGATCGCACGACGCATGCGCACGAGCAAGGTCGGCATCGAAGATCCGAACAAGCCGAAGGGTGTGTTCCTGCTTGTCGGACCGTCGGGCGTCGGCAAGACGGAAACCGCGATCCAGCTCAGCGAAATGTTGTACGGCGGTGAGCGGAACATGATCACCATCAACATGAGCGAGTTTCAGGAAGCGCACACCGTCAGCACACTGAAGGGGTCACCGCCAGGCTACGTCGGCTACGGTGAAGGTGGCGTCCTCACGGAAGCCGTGCGTCGGCGTCCCTACAGCGTCGTGCTGCTCGATGAGATCGAGAAGGCGCATCCGGACGTGCTCGAGCTCTTCTTTCAGGTGTTCGACAAGGGTGTGATGGATGACGGCGAAGGCCGGCAGATCGACTTCAAGAACTCGGTGATCATCCTGACCACCAATGCCGGCACCGAGACGATCATGAAGCTGACCGCTGACGCCGAGTCGATGCCGTTCCCCGAGGCGATGGCGGCAGCGCTCAAGCCCGAGCTCGACGCGGCGTTCAAGCCGGCGTTCCTCGGCCGCACGGTCGTCATTCCGTACTATCCGATCCGCGACGAGAACCTGAAGAGCATCGTCCGGCTCAAGCTGGCCAAGATCGCGCGCCGTCTGCACGAGGTGCATCGCGTCAAGCTCGAGTACGGCGATGACCTGGTGACGCAGGTGGCGGCCCGCTGTACCGAAGTGCAGAGTGGCGCGAGAAACGTCGACAACATCCTGACCAACACGCTGCTGCCGGAGGTCTCCACGCTGCTGCTGACGGCGCTGGTGGAAGGGCAGCGGACGACGTCGGTCGCGGTCAATGTGGACGCGCAGGGTGAGTTCACGTACGATGCAGTGAGCGCGTGATTTTCTCTCCGGCCCTCCGACGATGACCACCTTTACCCAGTCTACGCGCCAGTTCAGGCTCACGACGCCGTTAGGGGCGGACGTGCTGCTCTGCGTACGGTGGAGCTGCACCGAGGCGGTCTCGTCGCTGTTCGATCTCCGAATCGTGGCCGCGAGCGAGAAGCGCGACATCATGCCGAAGGATCTGCTGCTCAAGACCGTCTCGTTGCACGTGAAGCCGAAGGACGGGGCCGAGCGCTGGTTCACGGGCATCGTGCGCCACGTCGAGCGGTCGCTGGCGTCGGAAGGTCCGCTGGTCGAGTATGTGCTGCATGTCGTGCCGCCGGCCTGGTTGCTCACGCAGGGCAGTGGGTATCACGTCTATCAGGACAAGGATGTGGTGGCGATCCTGCGCGACAATGTCGGTTCGATCGCAACGGACTGGCAGCTGCAGGGCGCGTTCGCTCCCGCGCCAAGTCGCACGCGGTATCAGGAGTCGCGCTGGAACTTCATGGCGCGACTTCTCGAGCGTGAAGGCGCCTGGTTCACCTTCAAGCACACCGCGTCGGCCTGCACGATGCTGGTCGCCAATTCGTCGGCAGCGGCCACTGTGCAGAATGGCGTGACGGAGCTGCGCGACACCAACTGGCAGGAGAATGCGCAACTGGTCACCGCCACCACGTCGCAACAGCCGTTCATCAAGAAGGTCGTGGTCGGCTCGTCACAGGCGGAATTGTTCAAGAAGGACAACCGCGAGGAAGCGAACGCGCCGAGTTTTCCTGCGACGCCCGGCGCATGGTCGCTTGATCCGGGTGCCTTCCCGGCGACCTCCGAACATCAACTCTACGAATTCATCGCGGGACAGGCGCGCGATGGTGCCGCCAAGGGTGGCGGCGAGACGCCGGCGGAGCTCGGGAAGCTGGTCGAGGATTTGAAGAGGCAGGCGTTATTGCGATCGCAGGCTGAAACCGCATCATCGTCACGCTTGCGAGGCGAAAGCAATTCGACGGGTCTCGCGGCCGGTGCCAAGGTCGGCATCCACTCGGATGCGGAAAAATCGCTCAACGGGCAGTACTTCATTACGTCCGTCGAACACTACGGCGACAACGGCGGCTACATCGCGGGTGACCGTTCTGCAGCGTCGTACTCGAATCACTTCACCGCGATTCCCTACGACGTCGTTTACCGGCCGCCGCGCTGGGCGCCGTGGCCGTCGGTGCAGGGCATGCATGTCGCCACGGTCATCGGTCCTGCCGGCGAGGAGATTTTCACCGACAAGCTGGGGCGTGTTCGCGTCGCCTTCGAATGGGATCGCGAGGCGTCGACGCCGCACGGACCCGGTGACGCGTGCTGGGTGAGAGTTGCGCAGATGGTGGCAGGACCGGGCTGGGGCACCTTCTTCCTGCCGCGCGTCGGTCATCAGGTGCTCGTCAGCTTCCTCGGCGGCGATCCGGATGCGCCGGTGGTGGTCGGCAGTTTCTACAACAACGTCAACATGCCGCAGATCAAGCTGCCCGATGACAAGACGCAGAGCGCGATGCGCACGCGATCGTCACCACAGGGCAGTGCCGAGAACTACAACGAGCTGCGATTCGAAGACAAGAAGGGTTCTGAGGAAGTCACGTTCCAGGCGGAGAAAGATTTCAAGGGCCTGATCAAGCACGACTCCACGCTGATAGTCAAGGAAGGCAATCAGACCATCACGCTCGAGCAGGGTGACCAGACGCTCACGATTCAGCAGGGCAAGTACACGATGACGGTGAAGGGCGACGTGACCAGCGAGGTGCAGTCGGGCAACTGGCTCACGACCGTCAAAGCGGGTGACTCAACAACGAAGGTGTCAGCCGGCAAGTCGGCACTCGAGGCGGCGCAGGACATCACGATCGAATCGAAGAGTGGCAAGGTGACCATCACATCACCGATGCAGATCGAGTTGAAGGTTGGCCCCAGCTCGATCAAACTCACGCCGCAGGGTGTCGAGATCGCCGGCGTGATGTTCAAGGCGACGGCGAATGCCATGGCAGAAGTGTCGGGTAGCGCGATGCTGACGCTGAAGGGCGGCGTCGTGATGATCAACTGAGATGAGCGCGCCCATGAGTCTCTCTCCGAACGCACCACCCGATCCGTCCACGCCGGTCGGCTTCGTCGTCGAGCGCGCCGGTGTCCTCGACGCGTGGCACGAGATTGGGCATCGTGCGGACGATCCGACCGCACTGGTCGAGTCGCTGGCGAGCGCCGGCCTGACCACCGAAGCGATCCGCTGCATCGCTGTTGCCATTCCATCGCGCCAGTGCATCTGGTGGGCGTGGGTCTCCGCACGCCACACGATGGTCAGCGCGACCGCTGATGGAACGAAAGAATCGCCACGCATGCAGGAGCTGCTCGACATGATCGAACACTGGATCGCGGCGCCGGATCCGACGAAGCGGCGCGCGATCTGGGACGTTGCGCAGTCACTCGGCATCAAACATCCCGTCACGCTCTGCGCTGCCGCGACGTGGTTCAGCGGCGGCAGTATTGCGGCCGCCGAAGGTGCCCAGGCAGTGCCTGCACCGCCGGGCATGGTCGCGACGTTTGTGTCTGCTGCAGTGGCGATTTCCACGCTGCAGGGTGATCCGCAGCACGCCGACGAACGCGTGCGCGCGAGCATCGCGCAGGGCTTGGAAATTGTCACGAAACTCGGCGGCTGGAGCACGGCCATCGGCTACGTACGACACGAAGCCGGCACGACACCGTCTGAGGTGACCTGATGGGAATGCCTGCTGCACGGATCACCGATCCGCACGTCTGTCCGATGGTCACGGTGCTCGTCCCGCACGTCGGCGGGCCACTGCTGCCACCGGGCGTGCCGACGGTGATGATCTGTGGTCTTCCGGCCGCGACGATCACCAATCCGGCGGTCTGCGTCGGGCCGCCGAGCCTCGTGATCAAGGGCTCGGCGACGGTGTTGATCGGGAAGAAGCCGGCCGCACGGATGCTCGACAACACGGCGCACGGCGGGATGATCGTGATGGGTGCGCCGACGGTCTTGATCGGCGGGTGAAGCGCTGATCAGCGGAAGCAACGGTGTGACGCGCGATGCGCGTCCGCGCGGCGAGTCAGCGCACCGAGACGCGCACTGACTTTCCCACAAAGCGCACACGCATCGTCCACCCGCCCGGTCGTCGCGACGAACCGACCTTGATCGCGTCCGCGCTCTGCAGCGCCTGCGACGCGTTGTCGTTGAATACCGCTTCCTCCGACAGCGTGCCGGTTCGCACGTCCGCCAGCTGGCCCGCCTGATTGACGAGCACCGTGAAGTCCGCCTTGAGATCGCCGATGTCGTCGCCGAGTTCCGGTGTCACGCGCTTGATGTAGACACGCCACTGCGATTCGACTTCGGCCGCCAGTGCGCGACGCACGATTTCGTTGCTGCGTGCGTCGGCTGCACGCGCGGAATCGTCGGCGGCCTTGTTCGCCGCAGCGACCGGCGGCGCGGCGGGCGTTGCGATGGGTTCTGCGGCCGCTTGCGTCGCCGGCGGTGCTTCCGGAGTGGTCGCCGTCGCGCCAGTCGCCGGGACGCCCGTGTCGGCCGATTGCGCGCCAGCCACTGCCGGCGTCGCCGGCGGAGTCTCGCCACCACGCATCTTGAAAAACACGAAGGCTGCGACGGCTGCCAGCACGAGTGCCGGCACCGCCACCAGCGGCACATTCGACGACTTTTTCGACGGTGCGCTCGGTTCCGGCTCGCGTGGAGCACGACGCTCGACGATCGGCTCGCTCATCGCAGTGACTGGCGCAACGGCTGCAGCCGTGACCATCGGCATCGTCACCGGTACTGGAGTGACTGCGATCGGCGTGGCTGCACCGGCCGACAGCGTCGCCTCGCCGCTGTCGGATCGGCTCAGAGTCCGTTCACCCGAATCGATGATCGCGCGCAACCCGGCCGACGATGGTGTGTTCCGCGCGCGGATCACATCACCATACAGCGACACCTTCAGTGCATCGGCCATCGCGCGTGCACTCGGCCAACGATTCTCCGGGCGCTTCTGCAACGCCTTCTCGAGAATCGCCATCACTTCCGCCGGCACACCACGCGCTTCGAGCGGCCGCATGTCCGGGCTCGCATGCAACAGCTGGTACATCAATTCGGCGATGTTCTCGCGGTCGAATGCGGGCACGCCGGAAAGCATTTCGTACATCAGCAGACCGGCCGCATGCACATCCGCCTGCGGACTCAGTTCCTCGCCCGTCAACTGCTCCGGCGCCATGTAGCGCGGCGTGCCGATCACCGCGCCGGTCATCGTCAGCGCCGATTCCTTGCGGCCCCCGGTCTGCTTGGCAATGCCGAAGTCGAGAACCTTCGCAACGCCGTCGGTCGTCACCATCACGTTCGACGGTTTCAGATCGCGATGCACGAGATTCACGCGATGTGCCGCCGTCAGTCCGTCGCAGATCTGCGACATGATGTCCAGCGCATCCTCCAGCGGCAGCGGACCGGTGCGCTCGATGCGATCCGCCAGCGTCTCGCCTTCGACGTACTCCATCACGATCAGTGTCTGCCCTTCCGCGACTTCGATGTAGTCGAACACGCGAACGACATTCGTATGCTGAATCGCCGCTGCCGCACGCGCCTCACGCTCCAGTCGTTTGCCAAGCTGTGTGTCTGCGGCATCGGGGATCACGACCTTGACCGCGACCGACCGCTCCAGGCGTTCATCCGTCGCCAGCCAGACCTGCCCATGGCACCGGAACCCAGCAGGCGATGCAACCTGAAGCGGCCACCGATCAGGACACTGTCCACAGCGCGTCAGTTACTGCGCACGGTGACGTTGTCCTTCTCGGACAACAACATCAGCACGGTCGGATCGGCCCCATCAAGCGCGATGCGAAGCACCACCAGCGCTGCGCCGGACGCGCCCGGCCATGACCGCACACGCGCCACGACGATCACGGTCGCGTCGTCGTACCCGGGACTGATGTCGGTGATCAGCAAGCCGGCGGGAACACGCACCGACGTCGCAGACTTGAGCGCATCGTCGCCCACGGTAGCCCACTGCAGCGAGGCCGGACGCGGACGTGACGACGAGTCGACGGCGATCAGGATGCGGCCATCACGCAGTTGCGCCATCAGCTCTTCGCGCGGCTTGCCGGTGGTCATCAGCTGCAGCGCCGCGGTGCTCGAGCGGAAGCGCGCCACATCCACCACACCGCCACGCTCCGCCCGCACATACACCGTGCCGGTGTCGGCACCCGGCATCGGATAGCGATACTTCGTGTCGAGTGAGGTCGTGATCTGCGTGACAGTCTTCGAGCCCAGCGCGACGCGCAGAATCGAGCTCACCTTCGGATCGCGCAGCACCAGCAGCACGCTCGCACCATCGCGGCTCCATGCCGGATCTGACGCGAACACGGTGTCGGGGCTGAGCGTCGACACGTGCGTGCCGTCCGCGTCCATCACCACTACGGTCGCCTGATTCGGCTTGTCGAGCGGCTCGAAGGTCGCCGCGATGCGCGTGCGATCCGGCGACCAGACGGCCTGCGAGAACGTGCCGTTGTTCGCTTCCAGCAGCAGCACCGGTGTCGTGTCGCCCGGATTCATCAGCTGCCATATGCCGCGCACTGCGCCAATCGTTCCCGACACGAGTCCACGGCCGGTCACGTACACCGGCACGCTGTCCTGTCCGGCGCCGTCGGTGGTGATCGTGAGCATCGCACGTCCTGCGCGATGCGCCGTCACCGTGCCGGACGCGTCGATCGTCGCGACGGCCGGGGCGCTCGACGTCCAGCGCGCCGATGTCACGGCGCCGAACTCACGGCCGTCCGCGGCGCGCAACGCGATGGCGATTTTCTTCGTGGCGCCGACTTGCAGACCGACACGGCTGAACGCCAGTGCAACGCGCGCCGTCTGCACCGTCACGGGCCATGTCAGTTGCTCGAGACCCGGTGCGTCCAGCGTCAGCGTCGTCTTGCCCTCACGCACACCGAGCACGTTGCCGCTCACATCGACCCGCGCCAGTGATGTGTCGGCGATGTGCCACGTCATCGGACTGCCGATCACCGTCGTGCCGTCCGTCCCGATCGCACGCGCGTTGCTGCTGTATGTGCCACCGGTGCCAAGTGTGATCGCGGCACCGCGTGCGGCATTGGTTTCGATGCGTGCGACGCGCGGTGACACCTTCACCGGAATGCGGCGCGTCACACCGTAGCCGTCCACGATCAGATCGGTGGATCCCGTGGCCTGCGCGATCACCACACCGGCAGCCGGATTGAGCACACGCATGATCGACGGATCGGTGGTGCGCCACACCAGATTCTGCGTCACTCGACGACGGCTCTGCGCCGGCACGACCAGATAGACGGTGTCCTGCTCGCCTGTCACGAGCTGCAGCGAATCGGGAGTCGGGACCAAATTCGATTCCACCACCGTGACCGTCACCGAGGCACTGATGTTGGTCGTGCCGTAGCGTCCGCCCAGCACGCCGTTGCCGGGTGCCACGCCAACCACTTCACCGGACTGCGGATCGATGCCGATCGCCGATCCGAACGAATTCCAGACGACTTCGCGCGACTCGGCCTGCGTGCCATCCGCGAAATGAATCTTGAACGTCGGCCGGAACCGCTCGGTCGCGAGCAGCTGGATGTTCACCGGCTCGATCGATGCACTCATCACCGTCGGTCCGCCGGGAGCGGGCGGCACGCTCGGTGTCGACGTGGTGGGCGGCTGTGTGACGGGCGGTGTGACAGTCGCGTTGGCGGGCGGCGTCGCGGGTTGCGGGCGCGGCGCCGCCGGTGCCGGGCCGATGAGCGTCGGCGCCGCATCGACCAACACCGCGATGCGGCGCGACTGTGCACCGGCGCGCACCAGAATCTCGGCGCGACCGATGCCGATCGCACGCACACTGCCCGTCGCAGTCACCGCAACGATGTTCGTATCCGAACTCTGGAACCGGACGCCGGCGTTTTCCGACTCGAGCGAGCGTCCCGTGTCATCCCGCAGATCGACCACGATCTGCCCTTTCCCGCCGGTCTCGAATCGAAACTGCGTCGGGGCGACGATGAGCTTGGCGACGGTCTGGGCAGCAACAGCGCCGGGCATCGCCAGAAGCAGCGACGCCACGCCCAGGGCAATCCTCGAATTCGTCCACGTCATTGCAGCAGAAATCCGCGTTCGAGCGATGAGGCGAAAGCGCCGTCGGAGAATGCCATCGTCGGCGTGTGCGAACCGCACGCCGACAGCCGAAGCGCACGAGTGATCACGTTGGCGGAAGCCACTTGCTCACTGATACACCAGAGCTGCAGCGCACCCGACTCGGCGGCAGTCATCCAAAGCTAGGCGCCATCGCAGGATGATTCCAGCCGCGACGGCGCAAATAATGTGGATAAGTGCGCGATGTGGCCGATCGGCGCACCCGAACCGTGACTGCCACGGGACGATCCGACCGATGCCCGACGACCACCCTGGGTGCCGCGAATTGCCATTGGGCCGCACGCGGGCAATCTTCGCGCCGCCAGTCGCTCGCGCATGTCGCGGGATCCCACGACACTCGCGGACCGTGTTCCGCCACCGGAGACGAACAAGGCATGTCGCGAATCGTGTACGCAATTCTGCTCTCTGGCGCGTTCGGCGCGACGCTGACGCCGTTCCCGAGTGTCGGTGCCCAGCCAACGCCAGTCAATGATCGCCCGAATCCGTATCGCACCGTCGAAAGCTGGGCGAAACTGCCCGCCGGCCGCACGTGGGGCTCCACCAGTGCGGTTGCCATCGACAAGGACGGCGCCAGCGTCTGGGTCGCCGAACGGTGTGGCCAGAACAGCTGCGTGGGCTCGGATCTCGATCCGGTCATGCTGTTCGATGCGCGCGGCACACTTGTGCGCTCGTTCGGCAAAGGTCTCATCAACTGGCCGCACGGCATTCACGTCGATCACGCCGGCAACGTGTGGGTCGTTGATGGCCGCGACAACTCGCCACCGGTCGCGCGCGGTGCCGCCGCCGCAGCAACGCAGCCGGCGAAAAAGTTCGGCCATCAGATCCTCAAGTTCTCGCCAGGCGGCGAGCTGCTGATGCGCCTCGGCACGGACGGCGGTGCGCGCGCGCCGGGTTTCTTCTTTCAGCCGAACGCAGTGTTCGTCGCGCCGAACGGCGACATCTTCGTGGCGGAAGGGCATGCGTCGGATTCAACAGCCAATGCGCGTGTACTCAAGTTCGATGCGCGCGGAACGCTCCTCATGACGTGGGGAAAGAAGGGCGTCGGGCCTGGTGAATTCGATCAGCCGCACGCGCTGGCGATGGATTCGCAGGGCCGCCTGTTCGTCGCCGATCGCGGCAACGATCGCATCCAGATCTTCTCGCAAGCCGGCGTGCTGCTCGACACCTGGTTCCAGTTCTCGCGTGCCAGCGGCATCACGATCGATGCGAATGACGTGATCTACTCCGCGGACTCCGAGTCCGGCAGCATCGAGCCGCGCCACATCGCCTGGCAGCGCGGCATTCGGATCGGGAATGCACGCACCGGCGAAGTGACGGCGTTCATTCCCGATCCTGTGAAGGAGACGCGCAACACCAGCGCGGCCGAGGGTATCGCCGTCGACGCGCGCGGTGTGATCTACGGCGCCGAAGTCGGGCCGCGCGCGCTCAAGCGATACGAGCGCGCGCCATAATCAAGTCCGCTACGGCAATCGCAGCGCCGTCAACGCGGTCTCCGTGCCGGCGCCGGTGGCGAACACGATGTACTGCCGGCCCTTGTGCATGAACGTCATCGGTACGGCTGTTGTCTTCGCCGGAATCTCGACGGCTCCGACCTGCCGTCCGGTTGCCTTGTCCACCGCGAACAATTGCGGCTTTGCATTCGGCGCACCACCCAGCCGTCCGGTGCCGTAGATGACGAGTGTCTTCGTCACGATGATCTGCGCCTGACCGCTCGCTGCGCGCGGTGGCAGCGTCACGCCGGCAAAGAGTGGATCGGCGCTCTTCACCGGAATGAATCCGCCGTTCGGAACCCACCACTTCCTGTCGCCGCTGTTCATGTCGTAGGCGGTGATGCCGCCCAGTTCCTTCGGCTTGAGAATCGAGACGCCGCCGAGGAGTGAGGCGTTGCCGCGTCCTTCAAACCCACCACCACGCGCCGCGGGTGGCGTGTAGCCCGGCGGTGGAGCCGGCGCGCCAATCAATCCGCAGTTGTCGCGCGGTGAGCTGTAGCGGAATTCACTGCATGGATCCTTCTGCAGCGAAATCGTCGACAGCCCACTCAGCGATGCGACGTAGATCATGCCGGTTTCCGGATCGAACGCCGCACCACCGTCGATGTTCACTCCACCCGATGCCCCCGGGGCGTACCAGGCGCACGTCAGGCCGCCGGAACTCTTGCCATCCGCCGTTGCACCAGGAATGAAGTACGGTCCCATGCGACAGCGCTGCGCGAGCTTGAGCGCGGAGTCCTTGATCGCGGGTGTGTAGTCGATCAGGTCCGTCTCCAGCAATCCCTGTTGTGAGTACGGTGCGGGTTTACTCGGAATCGGCTGCGTCGGCGATGTCTTCTCGCCGGGCACATCGCTCTGCAACACCGGTGTCTCGACGATCGGCCAGATCGGCGCACCGGTCGCACGATCGAAGGTGTAGAGCCAGCCTTGCTTCGTGCTCTGTGTGATCGCCTTCCGACGCTGGCCGTTCACGGTGATGTCGATCAGGTTCGGCGACATCGGCGCGTCGTAGTCCCAGATGTCGTGATGCACCATCTGGAAGTGCCACTTCCGCACGCCGGTGCGCGCATCGATCGCAATCAGTGAATTGCCGAACAGATTGTTGCCCGGACGATGCCCGCCGTATTCATCCATCAGCGGCATACCGACGGGGATGTACACGAGTCCGAGCTCCGGATCGGCGGAATAGGTGGCCCACGCGTCATTCTTGCCGACGCCTTCGCTGCCGACCTTCGAACCGCTTTCCCAGGTGTTGGCGCCGAACTCGCCGGGCTGCGGCACGAGATTGAACTTCCACAGCTGCCGACCCGTCAGCACATCAAATCCGCGAATGAATCCCGGAATGTTGTGTACGCGCATCGGGTAGTAGCCGTGAATCGACGAGTTGCCGACGACGATCACGTTGTTCACCATGATCGCCGGTGAACTCGACGCGATCTGCCCGTTCGACGGATCGATGCCGATCGTACCATCGGCGCCGGTCTTCTTCACCGGATCCCATCGTTCGCCCGGCTTCGCTCGGCGCGCCGGTGCGGCGTCGGAGATGATCAGTGAGCCGGAATCATCGACAGCCAGCGGCACCAGTGGAAACCCCAGGCCAGCCTGCAGATCGACGACGCCGTTGACACCGAATTTCGGATCGGGAATTCCCGTCTTTGCGTCGAGCGACACCATGTGATATCCCGGCGTCACGACGATCACGCGTTCGTGGGTGCCGTCGGTCCAGTACGTCGGCCCTCGGCCCGCAAACTGTCGTGGTGCTTTCTGCCAGCGGATGCCTTCCTCGAGTCGGTACATCCACAACGTTTCACCCGTCTCCGGATCGATCGCCATCACCGAACGTCGCGTGGTGGCCACCGTGAACAACCGACCGTTCGCGTAGAGCGGCGTTGTGCGATAGTACTCATCCGGTCCGAATGTGCCGGCATTCCACGTCCACGCGATCTGCAGCGAATCGAAGTTGCGCGCCGTGATCTGATCCAGCGGTGAATAGCGCGTGCTGTGTGCATCACCGCCCCAGTACCGCCATTCACCCGTCGCGTTGCCTCGCACGAGATTCGATATCGTCGGCGCCGTGCCGCCCGGAGCACTCGTCGGCCGCGCGGCCATTTGTGCGTTTGTGGGATTCGCGAAGAGCGTTGCGCACATGCTCACGGCATATACAAAACGGAGTGTCATCGGGCAGGACCCTCGGGGGAGGAGGAGGCAGGCACGGAATCGAGACGGATCCGCCGCAACTCGGCGGTGTCGGCAGCCAGCGGCTTGGTACCGGTCGGCATGCCGTTGATGCGCAACAGATACGCGATGGCGAGAGTGTAATCGTTGTCGCTCATCGAGCCGGGAGCGTTCTTCGGCATTTCACGCCGCACATAGACGAACAGGTCGACCAGTGAGCGACCATACCACTTGGCGCGGAACGGTGGCCCGGAGTGAAACGTCGGCGTGTGGCAACTCTTGCAATACGCCGCAAAGACGTTGCTGCCGCGTGTCGCCTGCGCCAGCGTGTATACGCCGTCCATCGTGGTCACCGCCGTGTCGCCATGACCAGCGCGATTCATGGTCAGCGACGTCGGCGAGACTGGCACGGCTGTCGCGCGCGCCTGTAATACAGGCGCAACGCTGCCGTATGCGATTGCAGCCAGCACAATCGGCACAACGGCAATGAGGGACACGGAACCAGTGCGCATGGATCGGGGAGTCGGAGCGTGCCGCGTGTGTTTCACGAGCGTCGCGGTACGCGGAGAATCTGTCGCATGGCAAGCGCCACGGCCAATGCAACCGCCGCCAGCAGTGCGATCCGCATCGCGCCAAGTGCAAACGATGCGTCCAGCGCCGGCCACGTGAAGCTGCCACGGTACTCGCCCAACGCCTCGACGCGCGCGGTCAGCCAGTGCCAGGCGGTGTGCGCGACAATCACCGAGCCGACGATCGTGATCAGGCGTTCGCGATCCGCACCCGCATAGCGGCGCGCCAGCCAGAGCATCGGCAACGCGCAAGCCAGCACGAGAAGCTGCCCAAGTTCGACGCCGACGTTGAACGCGGCCAGCGCCGTCACGAGGTTCTCGCCGGCAAATTGCAGCGTGGTGCCGAGTGCAAACGAGAAACCGAATCCGTGCACCAGTCCGAACGCGAACGCCATCGGCCAGCGTGCCGCCAGTCGTTCCTCGGGCAGCACGACGTTCTCGATGCAGAGCCAGACGATGCTGGCCGCGATCAGCACCTCCACCAGCGGCGGAAACCAGAGCGCCGACGGCGTGAAGCCGAATGCCGCCGCGGCCAGCGTCAGCGAGTGGGCAAGTGTGAACGCCGTCACCAGTATCACCAGCGAACGCCAGCGGCGCACCGGGAACACCAGACACAACACGAAAAGCAGGTGATCGATGCCACCGAGAATGTGGCGGAAGCCATCGCGGATGAACTGCACCGCTGTCTGGTACCACGCTGGGTCCAGTGCGACCGATTCCGGATTGCCCTCGAACGTGAGCACGCGTTCCGTGCCGTCCGCGGAAATCAGTCGCAAGACGCTCGTGGTGCGGATGCCGAGTGTTGCGAACTCGGGGTGCAGCACCACTGTCGCGCTGGAATCGGGCAGGGTGTAGTCCAGTTGCACATCGAGCAACGCCTGCTTCCACGGAATGAATTCAATGGCGAGCGGCTGGTTTGTGAACGAGGCGCGCGCCGAGGCGAAACTGTCGAACGCATGATCATTCGGCAGTGCGAGCCGAGTCCCGCTGATGCGAGGCGCCGGCAGGACGGTGCCGTTCGCCGTCAGTGAGATCGCGGTGACGATCCAGGTCTCGGCCGCTTCCGCCAGCAGCGCGCGTGCGGCGACCAGGTCCAGCGATCCATCGTCGCGCAATGGGAAGTCGACATCGCGCATCGCTTCCAGCGGTACACGCACCAGCAAACGGAGCGTTAACCCGTCGCGCTGCACGAAGGCTCGGACGGCGACACGCTGCGGTACCTCGTGCGCCTGCAACCTGCTGGCGGCAGCAATCGCGCAGAGCATAATCGCGGCCATGTGCATCACTCGGTGCCAAACGAGCGCTGCCCGTTCAGGCGTCGCCACCTCGCGTCGTCTCTGGTGCATCAGTGTGGCGCGACGTAGCATTGCGCGCAGTTGATGCAGGACCGGTGGCTGCGCCGCGGCCAGCGGGTGTCGCGCGGACACGTGTGGGACTTCACGACGGGATCGGAGCAACGACATGCCTCGTATGCGTACGCGATGGGCCGCCATGGCGCTCGGTGCCGTGATCGTTTCGCTCGCACTTGGCCAGCGCCAGCTCGCCACAGCGCTCGAGCGGTCGGCGGTGATGGCGCCGTCGTTCGAGGTCGACCCGCTCTGGCCCAAGCCGTTGCCGAACGGCTGGGTGCTGGGCATGGTCATCGGGTTGGGCATCGATTCGCGCGATCATGTGTTCATTGTGCACCGCGGCGCAGCCACGCTCAACTCGCGCACGGAAGCTGGCTATCCGCTGACGGGGCCGTGCTGCTCCTCGGCGCCGCCGGTGCTCGAGTTCGACCCCGAAGGCAATCTGGTGAATTCGTGGGGCGGTCCGGCCGAGGGGTATGTGTGGCCGAGCAGCAATCACGGCGTCGGCATCGACAACCTCGACAACGTGTGGATCGGCGGCAATGGCACGCCAGATTCGACGCGTGCCATCGGCTTCGATTCACATATCCTCAAGTTCACGCACGACGGCAAGTTCCTGCAGCAGATCGGCGTGCCCGGTCGCCGCGCGGATTCGAAGAGCATGGATTCGTTCGGACGCGTGGCGAAAGTGTCGTTCGATGTCGCGGCCGGTGAAGCGTATGTCGCCGATGGGTATGGCAATCGTCGCGTCGCGGTGCTCGACATGAAGACCGGCGCGATCAAGCGTTTCTGGGGCGCGTACGGAAATGTGCCGAGTGATTCGAACTACGGCGCCTACAACCCTGACGTGCCGCTGATTCCGCAGTTTCGCACACCCGTGCATTGCGCCGAGCCGACGCCGGATGGATTCGTGTATGTGTGCGATCGCGTGAACAACCGCATCCAGGTTTTCAGAAAGAACGGCACGTTCGTGAAGGAGAAGCGCATCGCGCCGAAGACGCTTGGTGATGGCGCGGTGTGGGACATCGCGTTCTCCCGCGATCCTCAGCAGAAGTACATGTATCTCGCTGACGGCAAGAACGAACGCGTGTATGTGATGGATCGCGAGTCACTCGAGATTCTGACCGCGTTCGGCGATGGTGGTCGTCAGCCGGGCCAGTTCTTCGCGGTGCACTCGATCGCGACCGACAGCAAGGGCAATATTTTCACGACCGAGACGTACGAGGGGAAGCGGCTGCAGCGGTTTGTGTATCGGGGGTTGAAGCCGGTGGTGAAGGTGGATCAGGGGGTGGTGTGGCCGGCACGACGCTGAAGTGCTTCTGGTGTGCTGCCGGCGGCGCCGAAAGGAATGGACCGTGATATCGGCGAGGGACGCCTGACTGCACGCGCCGGACTGCGGGGAGACGGGTCACGCATCGGTCTTCTTCTCGACAAACTCACGCGCCTGATCGCTGCCATCCTTGGAGCGTTCGTCGGCGATCTCCGTCGCCACCGCTGCGGCCTCGTGAACCGGCATGTCGCGCGTTCTCCGCGAGTACTCCGCCTCGCTTGCCTGATCGTCATTGCGTAGCTGCTGCATTTCCGGCGTCTCGAGCTCGCCGGGCAGGTTCACTCGCAATTCCTCGACGAGCATGAGCACTGCGGCAGCGACGGGCAGTGCCAGCATGGCACCGACGATTCCTGACAGCACTGCACCTGCCACGAGCGCGACGAGCACCACCGACGACGGCAGGCGCAACGCTCGGCCATACACCATCGGAATCAGCAGCCGGCTCTCCAATTCCTGATAGACGAGAATGAGTCCGCCCACCACCGTCGCCGTGATCGGGCTGACGGCAAGCGCGGCGAGCACCGCTGGCGCCAGGATGAGCAGTCCGCCGACATACGGCAGTACATCGGCAACGCCCCCGAATACCGCGATTGCCAGCGCACTCTTCACACCGGCGATCGAGAGCAGCGCGAACAGGAAGACACCCATCAGCACGCAGGTGATGACCTGACCGCGGATATACCCGCCGACGATCCGCTCGAGATTGAGCAGGACGCGGGAGATCTGCACATGCTTGTCGCGCGGAACCATCGCGAAGAGCGCGCCGCGCAGCCGGTCCCGGTCGAGCATGACGTACAACGCAAGGAAAACGGCGCCGAAGAGGTAGGCGAATACTTCGACTGCGTGCAGTGATGCATCCAGCGCTCGCTGTGTCGAATTACCCAGCAGCGCTGCGTAGTCGATCGTGCGCAACGAGGCAGCGAGGGGCGCGGTCGCGCGTCGCTGCGCCAACCACGCAGCGAGTTGCTCACGGATCGCTGGCTCGCGCTGAATGAGCGCATTGGCCTGCGCCACCAGTTCCGGGAGTGTGAGCGTCAGCAGCAGTATTGCTATGACGAACAGCAGCGCGAACACCGCGCCGATCGCGATGCCACGCCGCCAGCCGCGCGCCTCGAGGCGCTCCACGGTGGGATTGAGCGACCCGACGAGCATCAGCGCGCCCACGACCATCAGGATGACCGGGGCGAGTCGCACGAGCATCCAGCACCCCGCGAGCACAATCGTCAGCATCACCATCGTGCGGGTGGTGATTTCGATGCGGAACGGTGGCGTTGACTTTGGTACGTCGCCGGCCGCAGAGCTGGAACGGTCGGGAACGGATGATGAGTCCATCGGTGCGGCGCCGGAGGAACGGGAAATTGTGTGACGAGGTGACACGCACAGTAAGCCACTTCTGTCGCATGCCGCACGCGGCAGGACGTCGCCGCTGTTCAACGCCGCACGAAGTTTCAACTCTATGCGGATGTGTGTTGGCGGAACGTGCCGCTGGTCTAACGCCGCGCAGCGGACTCATCAGCCCGCTGATTCTATCGCGGCGGTGTCGTTTGCTCGGCACGCCATTCTGAAGACATGTCGACCGAACGCACGCGCAGATCCACTAGATGCAAATCGCCCCTCCGGATGCCGGAGGGGCGATTTGCGTGACTGCAGAATTTGCAGCGTTTTGTAAAACTCCCGAGGAGGGACTCGAACCCCCGACCCGCTGATTAACAGTCAGCTGCTCTAACCACCTGAGCTACTCGGGATCGCATCAGCTTTTCAGCCAGCCGTGAAACGTAGCATGCACGACCACGGGGTCAACGCCACGCGTCGTATTTCAATGCGCACATCCTTGAATCCGCGCGAACGCACACAAGAATCGTGAACGTCAAAAGCATCGACGCCAGACGGCGCTTCTCGCAGTGGTCGCACCCTGCAGCTTCTGCCGCCGGCACGCTGCCCTGCCGACTGGACGCCACACCACCGTCGCCTTCGAGCGGGCACAACCATATGTGGCACATGCTGTTGCGTCGCTGCGCCTGCCCCGTCGCCGACGGGTAACACAAACAATAGTCCAGCCTGTCCGCATGGAACAAAACGTGCAATGCTGGCTCTGGTCGGGGCAGGTCGATCTCTCAAGACGACCCGCTCCCAGTTCCGTCACACCCCCCACGCCACCCACCTCGGGGATCGCCGATGATCCGTACCCGCTTCTCGACGCTGGCCGCGCTGCTCGCCGTCGCTGCCCTCGCCTCCTCGGCTAACGCCCAGACCTACGCGTTCGCCCGCACGGACATGGGACAGATCGTTCCGGCGCGCTTCGCCACCACCACGCAGCAGCTGCTCGCGACAACGGACGCCGCTGTCGCGCTCCCGCTGATCGCGCAGACGGTCAACTCGAGTGAGAAGGTCGATCTCGTCAGTGAGTCGATGCCCTCGGGTCACTGGGGTGTCATTGCCCTCCACGAAAGCACTACCGACGGTGACACCGAGGGTGATGAAGCGAAGGCGTCGGAGCCTGGCTTCTTCAACTCCAACACGGGCCGCGTCTCGATCATCGGCCTCGCCGGCCTCGCGGGTGCCAGCTACTTCGCACTGCGATCCAATGGCCCGAGCAGCGAGAACACCGCCTTCGCACCGATCAGCCCGTCCACAGGACTGACTGGCGCCGCGGACGTGATCGTGAACCCGGAGCCCGCCACCTTTGCACTGATGGCGCTCGGACTGGGTGCACTCGGCGTTGCTGCACGTCGCCGCCGCTCGAACTGAGTTCAACTGGGATGTTGTGCAAGAGGCGACCGATATCGGTCGCCTCTTTGCGTTTCAGCACACCTTTCGCCGATGACCTCCTCCAAACCGATCTGCCTCATCACCGGCGCGTCGAGCGGCATCGGCGCTGAACTCGCCCTCTGCGCCGCCGCCGATGGATTCGATCTCGTGCTCGTCGCGCGACGATTGAGTGGTCTCGCCAACGTCGCGCAACGCTGTCAGAACGCGTACAACGCGACGGTCACCATCCTGCCCGCCGATCTCGGAGATGCCACCGCACCGCGTGTCCTCGCCGCGGAACTGCGCGCAAAGCGTCTCGATGTGCACACGCTGATCAACAACGCGGGGGTTGGCGCGAATGGCACGGTCGCGGCGCTCTCACTCGAATCACAGCTCCACATGATTCAGGTGAACATCACCGCGCTGACGGAAATGACACGGCGCCTGTTGCCCGGCCTCATCGAACGTGGCGCAGGCGCGGTGATGAATGTCGCCAGCACGGCGTCATTTCTACCAGGGCCCGGCATGGCGGTGTATTACGCCAGCAAGGCGTACGTGCTGTCATTCACCGAAGCACTCGGCGAAGAACTGCGTGACACGAACATTCACGTCAGTGCGCTCTGCCCAGGCCCGACGTCGACGGAATTCGGCGCGGTCGCCGGCAATTCTGCGAGCAAACTCGCGAAGCAGAAGTCGGTCATGATGTCTGCTGCATCCGTCGCGAGGATCGGATGGGATGGTCTGCTACGCAACGAACACGTGGTCGTGCCCGGACTCGCGAACAAGTTCATGGTCCAGGCATTGCGCGCCACACCACGCGCTGTCGCGGTTAAACTTTCGGCTTCGGTGAACGCTTCCGAGGCGTCTTGACGAGTACTCCGTCGACGTAGTTCGGCAGCACGGTGCGCAGCCACCGACCAGTATGTGATGCCTCGTCCTCGGCGACATCTTCCGGTGTGCCGACGCTCACCACGGTGCCGCCACCGACGCCGCCTTCCGGGCCCATGTCGATCACCCAGTCGGCCAGCTTGATCACGTCGAGATTGTGTTCGATCACGATCAGTGTGTGCCCCTGATCGACCAGTCGCTGCAACACACGCGACAACTTGCGAATGTCCTCGAGATGCAGGCCGGTCGTTGGCTCATCCATGATGTAGAGCTTCCGACCGGCCGTCTTGGCTGATGTTGCGAGCTCGCGCGCAATCTTGATGCGCTGCGCCTCGCCGCCGCTCAGCGTCGTCGCGGGTTGTCCGAGATGCAGATACCCAAGACCCACCTGCTGCAACTGCCATAGCGCGGCTGCAAGTCGATCCTCGCCGGGGAACAATCGCGTCGCCGCATCGATGGTCATCTCGAGCACATCGGCGATGTTCTTTCCCCACACCTTCACTTCCAGCACATCGGGCTTGAAGCGCTTGCCATTGCACGTTTCGCACGGCACCAGCACGTCGGCCATGAACACCATCTCGACTTCCACATAGCCCGCACCTTCACACGTTTCGCAGCGACCGCCAGCCATGTTGAAGCTGAACGTCGCCGGCGCGTAGCCGCGTTGACGCGAGAGCGGCGTCTGCGAGAAGATGCGACGGATCTCGTCCCACGCCTTCACGTACGTGACCGGATTCGAACGCGGTGATCGGCCGATGGGCTCTTGGTCGATCAGCACGACATCGTCGAAATGTTCGGCGCCG
>JANLPZ010000110.1:0-3317 GCA_031367535.1 Gemmatimonadaceae bacterium | reverse complement strand
CCGATTCTGTTCGTGCTGGCGGCGGCGGTGATCGTCCTCAACACCATGATTTCGCAACCCAAACAGGCGTTGATCGGCATGGCCGTGGTACTGGCCGGCGCACCGGCGTACTTCATCTGGCGCAAGCGCGCTCCTGTCGGTTCGTGAGGGCGCGCGACGAGTGACCATGCGACACGCCCTGGTGGTGATGGGCACGGCGGGATCCGGCAAGTCACGCATTGGTTCGGCGCTGGCGACAGCACTCGACGTGCCCTTCATCGAAGGGGACGGATTCCATCCACCCGAGAACATCGCACAGATGGCGGCGGGCATTCCGCTCAATGACGACAATCGCGCCGGCTGGCTGCGTGCGCTCGCAGAGCAGCTGCGGGTGGCACGCGTGAACAACACGGGCGTCGTGCTCACATGCTCGGCGCTCAAGCGACGATATCGCGACGTCCTGCGCACCGGTAGCGACACGATCCGGTTCATCGCGCTGACGGGTGACCCGTCGCTCCTCCGTGACCGCCTCAATTCACGAACGGGGCACTACATGCCGGCGTCATTGTTGGACAGTCAGCTGGCGGCGCTCGAATTGCCGCAGCCTGACGAGTCGGCGTGGACGTACGACATCGCGCAGGAGCCCGACGTGATCGTTGCCGCGATCGTGGCGCGACTGCAGGACGCACCGGTTCCGCACACCTCATGAGTGCCGCCGTGTCGGCTCCGAACACCGCGCTGCTTCTCTATGCACTGCTGGCCGTCGTCGCGCTGATCGTCCTGATCGCGAGGTTCCGGCTGCATCCGTTCGTGGTGCTGATTTCGGTGTCGCTCGCGATGGGGGTTGCGGCGGGCATGCCGCTGCCGGCCATCGTGAAAGCCTTTCAGGATGGCGTCGGCACATCGTTGGGGTTCATCGCGGTCGTCGTCGGACTCGGCACCATGCTCGGCAAGATGATGGCGGAATCCGGCGGCGCGGCGCGCATCGCGAAAACCCTGATCGGTGTGTTCGGCGAGAAACACGTGCACTGGGCGATCATGTTCGAGGCGTTCATCGTGGGCATTCCGGTGTTCTTCCAGGTCGGGTTCGTGTTGCTGATTCCGCTGGTCTTCACGATCGCGCGGCAGACGGGCACGTCACTGATCAAGATCGGGTTGCCACTCGTCGCCGGACTGTCGGTGGTGCACGGCATGGTGCCGCCGCATCCGGCCGCAATGCTTGCGGTGGCGACGTTCAAGGCGGATGTCGGACGTACGATTCTCTGTGCACTGGTGGTCGGCCTGCCGACGGCGGCATTGGCAGGACCAGTGTATGCCACATGGATTGCGCCGCGTATTCACCTGCCGGCCGAGAATCCACTCGCGGAGCAATTCCGCACGGACGACACACGCACGCTGCCCGGTTTTGGCATCACGATGTTCACGGTGTTGCTGCCGGTCCTGCTGATGCTTGCGGCCAGCACCGCCGAAGTGACCCTGGCCGCGGAAAGCCCGCTTCGACACGCGCTGGCGTTCATCGGAAATCCGGTCGTCTCGTTGCTCGTCGTGCTGCTTTTTTCATTCTGGTCGCTCGGCCAGGCACAGCAGTTCACGCGCGATCAGGTGCTCAAGTTCACGAACGATTGTCTCGCGCCGACGGCGACGATTCTACTCGTGATCGGCGCGGGTGGTGGCTTCAACCGGATACTGATCGAGAGCGGTGTGGGCAAGGCGATTGCCGATGTGGCGATCACTGCACACGCGTCGCCAATTCTGCTGGCGTGGACCGTCGCCGCATTGATTCGCGTGGCAACGGGATCCGCCACCGTCGCCATGACGACGGCAGCGGGTATCGTCGCGCCCATCGCACTGCTGACACCCGGCACGCCGCCCGAACTGCTCGTACTGGCGACCGGCGCCGGGTCACTCGTGCTGTCACACGTGAACGATTCGGGCTTCTGGTTGATCAAGGAATTCTTCAACATGACCGTACCGCAGACGTTGCGGACGTGGACCGTCGCCGAAACGATCGTCGGTGTGGCTGGCCTCGCGTTCACGTTGCTGCTGAGCACTGTGTTGTAGTTTGCACGACATTCGCCGTTCATCGCAGCACATTCCGGAGGCCTGATGCCGCACACGCAGCGCTCATTCGTCGCCCTCGCCGTCGTGTTGCTCACGGCCTGCACCGCGAAAACCAGTCAGCCGCCAGAGATGGCGACACCCGTCGTGCGTTTGCCGATCGACGGCTGGATCGACGCCACCGCGACACTGACCGCCAGTCGCACGCCCGTCTACGAAGGCGACGCACCGATGGTGTTCAGCTTCCTCAAGGACATGCGGAAGGGTGACGCACTCACGCTCTCCAAGTACGAATTCGGCGCGCACAGCGGGACCCACGTCGATGCGCCGATGCATTTCATCAAGGATGGCGCATCGGTTGATGCGGTCGCGATCGCGTCGCTCATCGGCCCGGCGCGCGTCATCGTGATTCCCGACAGCATCCAGGCGATCGATACCACCGAGCTGAATCATCACGACTGGAAAACAGCCGAGCGGATTCTCTTCCGGACCCGCAGCTCGTCACACGGCTGGATGGACTCGACGCAGTTCCATCGCGACTTCGCGTACATCACCGGTGACGCCGCCGAAGCGATGGCCGCCGCCGGCATCAAACTCGTCGGCGTGGATTACATCTCCGCCGAACAGTTTGCGGCACCGGCGCCCCTCGCTCATCGCGCCCTCCTCGGCAAAGGCATCCCCATCGTCGAAGGCCTCGACCTCCGCGGCGCGCCAGCCGGTGACTACGACCTGATCATCTTGCCCATGAAAGTGTCAGGCCACGAAGGCGCACCGGCACGAGCAATCCTCCGTCCCATCGTGGCGCCGAAAGCTCCGTAACAGCCTTGGGAGCGGAGCGCGCCGAGTTCACGGAGTGCGTCGCTTGCAGCGTTTCGCTTTCTTCGAGGCATCGCTGAGTTTTGGGGGCGATAGGGCGGGGCGACCGGAGAGTGCTTCACTTGCAACGCTCCGCGTTTCGCGCACCGATGGCAATCGTTTTGTTGAACTGCAGTTTCAACAAAATGTCAGCGAGATCGCGCGCTACGCCAGACGTTGCAACGGAAGTTCTCCGTGCTCGCCGTGAGCTCCACACCAAAAAAGTCTGCGATGACGCGTGAGGAGCGGAGCATTGCAAGCGACGCACTCTCCGGCCTCCCCGACCTTGTATGTCTACGGCACGACGGTGTACAACATTGGGAAGGCGTCAGCTCGTTCAATCCGCCCAGGGCGACGCGAGCCCGATCGATAGTCAGAGCGGCGCCGACCCGATCGCCAGAAGCCCGAACAGCTACCAGGGCCAC
>JANLPZ010000067.1:0-4937 GCA_031367535.1 Gemmatimonadaceae bacterium | reverse complement strand
GCGACATCGATCATCACGACACGGTGGTCGTCGACGAAATCCACCAGACGTCGGCTGAACTCGAGCTCTGCCTCGCGCTCGGCAAACGCGCCCGGTGTCGCTACAACAGGCTCTCGGCGACGGTGGATCCCTCGTTCTATTCGCACTACTTAGGCAGCGGTGACGTGCTCGAGGTGTACAGCTTCGACGAAGCGAAGAAGGCGAAAGTCGAAGTGTTGACGCGCAGTCCGGCCGATTTTCTCGACGACAAGTTTCTCAAGAAAGTGATCGCGGAACGTCGTGGCGTGGCGATGTTCCTGCCGACGCGCGCCGGGACGGAAGATGCGGCGCGCCACGTGCAGGAGAGTTACCCGAAGATTCACGCGCAGCACTATCACGGCGGCGAACCAATCCGCGTGATCCGTCAGTACCTGGATGAAGGTGGCGTGGACAAGCCGTTCTTCCTCTCGATGACCGCGGCGGGACAGAGCGCCATCACCGTGCAGGGACTGGACACGGTGATCATCGACGACACCCGCTTCACGAACGTGGTGGACAAGGGGCGCAACGTGCTCACCCGCATCCACCTCGGCGCGAATGAACTGCTGCAGATGGCCGGGCGCGTCCATGGGCGTGTGTCGGGCGGACGGGTGTTCATCCTGTCGGATCGGCGAATTCCATTCGAGCAGCTGAAGCCTGAGCTGCCGGAATTTCAGCTGGCCGGTGACAGTGAGCGCGTCGCGTTGACCTGTGCTGCGATCGGCGTGCGCGCCGACGATCTCGAACTGCCGGTGCCGCTCGACAAGATCGCGTACCGTCGCGCGGTGACGCTGCTCGAGACGCGCAACATCGTCGCCAATGGCCGGCTCACGGACTACGGGCGCTCCGTCGAGAAGCTGCCGGTCGAGCGTGCGTGGGCGGAATTGCTGGTGAACAGCGACGATGACCTGGTACCGTTCGTGGCGGTGATGAGCGGCGTGGAAAGTCTGCATCGCATGACGCGAGAAGATCGCATCCTGGATGGCATGCTGATTCCGGGCAGTGATCACCTGACCGCGTACAACGTGTATGCCGAGGCGTTCACGAAGTATGGCTACGTGGGTAACGTGTTCGGATTGCCACGACAGCTGTTCCACGACGAGATCGCCGAGTGGGCGGAGATGAAGGGCGTGCTGGTGAAGTCGCTGGAAGATGCGGCGCTGTCGATGGCGAGTGTGTATCGCTCGCTGAATGCCCCGCTGCCGACGACGTTACCGAAGGCCACGGACGCGACGCGCACGCGGTTCTCGGAGTTGTTGGCGCAGGTGATGCCGTTCGATCTCGTGGTGGATGAAGAAACGGCGTGGGGCGAGTCGGCGCGCGTGGGCAAGACGAGTGTGTGCGGGAGCTGGGGTGCGGTGACCGGCACGCTGCGGTTCTTTGCCGATCGCATGGGCATTCCGCGCGCGTCGATCGAGGGTACACAACTCGCGCCCGCGATGCTGCGGAAGTACGCGACGTACGGCGAGTCGACGATCGCGTACGATCCGCATCGCAAGCAGGGCCAGCTGGTGCGTACGCGTCGTGTGACGTACGCGGGATTCGAGCTGGAACGCGAGACGGAAATCCTGAACGACTTCACGCCGGAGAACGCCGCGCAGGCACGCGACGTGATGGCGGACGCGTTCGCGTCGGAGCGCGTGCGGCATCCGGCGGTGGAGCGTAATCGGCCGATGATTGCGGAAGCGCGTGAAGTGTGGCGCCGAAGCGGAGGTGTCACGCCGCGTGCGTCGCAGGCGGATGTTGCGGCGTGGTATCGCGAACGGCTCGAGAGTGTGGAGTCAGTGCAGGATCTCAAGCACCTGCAGCTGCGGATGTCGTGGGACGACTGGATCACGCCGGAGCAGCGGGCGACGTATGACGCACTGCCGCACATGGTGAGCGTGCGGGATCGTCAGGTGCCGATCGAGTATGACGTCGAGGAGCGCGATGACGGTGCGCTCTTCGGTGTCGCGCGTTTGCGGTTGCCTGAGAAACTCGCGCGTACGCTGGTGACGGAAGAGTTGCCGCCGTTCGACCGGCCGTATCGGTTCGTGGTACTGCGCGGTCAGCGCGGGTCGGCGCGCGGTCGCACGCTCGACGAGTTGCAGGATGCCCTCGATACGCCGTGGATGCCTGACGAACTGGCGACGCTGAGTGATCAATATGGGCAGCGGAAGGGCGGTCGCGAGCGATCGCGCGAGGAGTATCAGCGAGGGAAGGAGCGCCGGTCTGTGCTTCCGCCGAAGAAGCGCGGGCGCAAAGGGCGCTGATAGCGGAGTTCAACTGCGCTTAGCCGTCCAATCGTAGCTCCGTTGCGCCGTTGCGTTGATCAGTTCCGCCGCGCCTTTGAATGAACGGCACAACGCAACGGCGCAATGGCGCAACGAACCAGGAGAAGCTCGCCGCCTGCGTGTCCAAGCGAATCGCACAAAGACGAAAGTCCAGCGTGAGAGGTCATTATAGGACTGATCGGTCCTCACTTTTACCAAAGCAGCATGGCTTTTGGTGGGGTGTGGGCCTTTTGGCTTTCCGTAAGCTGTTGTAAGGGAACGATTTATGGAATTGTTTTTGGTGGGCTTGCGAATAGGACTGCTCGGTCCTAGTTTCCCGCTCGTGAATACTCGGCGAGCCCAAATCCTTGATGCGGCGGCGGTCCTGATCGGACGGCAGGGGTATTCCGCGACGTCGATCGATGACGTGATCAGGGAGTCACGACTAAGTGGGAAGAGCCACTTCTACCACTACTTCCGCAGCAAGGAAGAGCTGGGCTTTGAAGTGCTCGATCGGCAGTTCGAGCGGTTCGCCGAACGTGGCCTGGCGATCCTGCGAGAGCCGATGATCGATCCGCTGGAGCGGCTCTATCTGTTCATCGACTCGTTGGTTGCGGCGCACGCGGCGCGCGGGTGTCACGGTGGCTCTCCGTTCGGCACGCTGGCCGCGGAAATGGCGGACGCGCACGAAGGATTCCGCCTTCGGATTGCGCAGGTGTTCGTGCGCTGGGCGAGTCAGATCCAGTCGCTGTTGTGGGAAGCGCGACCGCAGCTGCTCGACGATGTGGATGCGGTGCGCCTGTCGCGCTTCATCATTGCGGCGCTCGAAGGTGGACTGATGATGTCGCGCGTGAAACGTGACATCGTCGTGATGGAAGGGATTGCGCTCGATCTCAAGCGATTCATCGCGATGCACCTGCGCGAACCAAGTGTTGTGCCGCATCCAATCGCGGGGTTGTGACGAATGCATGACACCACAGGCGGGCACCGGGAGATCGATCGCACCGACGCTCATCCGATGACCGAGTCCACTCTGGAGCAGAACATGGCTGCGACGCAGCGACAGGAACGAACGGAGACAGGAGTGAACGCTGCGCCGCGCAGCGAACTGCTTCTTGAAGGCCGTGCGCGATTCGAAGCCGAGGCACTCGTGCACCTCGACGCGATGTACAGCTTTGCGCTCAAGCTGTCGCGTTCACGTGATGATGCGGAGGATCTGGTCTCGGATACGATCCTGCGCGCGTTCGAGCGATGGGAGCAGTACCGTCTCGGTACCAACATCCGCGCCTGGTTGTTCACGATCCTGTATCACGTCTTCGTGAGCCGGAAGCGTCGCATCGATGCGCGCGAAGTGCAGGCCACCGACGAGACGGATGGGTGGGGCGCGTTCGAGCCGGTGGGTGATGTGAACCCGGAGTCGCGGTTCTACGAAACGTTTCTGGATGCCGAAATCACGACGGCGATCGACAACCTGCCGGACGAATACCGCGCGGCCGTGGTCCTGAGCGACATCCACGAACTGCGCTACGCCGAGATCGCGCACATCCTCGGCGTGCCCGAAGGCACGGTCAAGAGTCGCCTGTTCCGCGGTCGACGGATCCTGCAGAAGAAGCTGGTGGGATACGCGATGGACATGGGTTACATCAAGAACGTCCCCGAAGCGGCCTGACTTCGACCGCCTTCACGGAAAAGTTTTCACGCGGGGCTCGGTCTCCTACAGCGTTTACCGGAAAGTTTTCACGCGGGGCTCGCGGTGGACGCGGAAGAAAAACAAATGCTTTTGGAACTGCGCCAACGAGACGCTGTTCCAAAAGCATTTTGCCTTTGCACTTCCCCGCGTCCCCCGCGGGCTCCGCGTGAAAACTGTTTCTACAATCGCGGTAGGACTCTTAGTGGCATCGCGCGAACTCGAGCTAGGACGCGATGAGCGGGCGGAAGGCGGAGGGCACGGGGGCAGTGCGCATAGGCTCGCGGGCGCGGTGACGGGCGGCCTTGGCGCGGTTGCCACAGGTCGCCATGTCGCACCAGCGACGACGGCCGTTCTTCGTGCTGTCGAGGAACACACGGCGACAACGGGGATCGTTACAGCAACGGACGCGGCCCAGTTCACCGGCGATCAGCGAGTCGGCACCGTCATCGACGATCGGCATCATCAACGCGGCGAACGCATCGCCACCGGCGACGAAGTTGCGCGTGTAGACACCCTCCGGCGAGAGCTCGAGCCGTCGTGTGCCGGCGCTGCGTCCGAGGACGCGATTGATCTCGGCGACCGCCTCGGTGCGCGCATCGTTGGAGACGGCGCCATGCTCGGCGAGTGCGCGAAGGGCGCTGCGGACGCGGCGTGCATCGAGCAGCGCGGCGGTTGCGCCGGCGGGCTGCTGTTCTGCGCGGCGCATGATCGCCACGCGTCGATCGTGATCGATGACGCCGACGGCGGCGAGCCACTCGAGCATGGTGCCGAAGTCGCGCAGGGCATCACGGCGCACGCCGAGTTCAATGTCGTCGGTGTTGACGAAATCGAGCCAGAGACGATCGCCTACGAACACGAAGGTGCGGCGATCGGATGGAGCGACGACAAGAGCGGACACTGGGGACCTTCACTGATGGGGATATTTCGACGTTACCCGCAGAAGGCCTCTCCGCAAGCAATCACGGCACCGGTCGGCC
>JANLPZ010000059.1:0-13692 GCA_031367535.1 Gemmatimonadaceae bacterium | reverse complement strand
GCCATGCGCGCCGCGGCCGACAGTCAGGCGCAAGGCAACCCGCGTGAGCAGAGCACTCGTGACCAGGCACAGCGCGAAGCGTTCGCGCGTGACCAGTCGCGCCAATCCTCGCGTCCGTCGACTGACGATGCGCGTCAACGCTCGCGCCGCGAGCAGCCGGAGGAACGTCGATGAGTACGGTCACGTCGAGTACCACCACCACCGCGGCGCCGGCCGCGAGCGCGTTGTCTGCGATGAACTCGAAGAGCGCGCTGGGCAAGGACGCGTTCCTCAAGTTGCTCGTCGCACAACTCCGCAATCAGGATCCGCAGAGTCCCGCCGACAGCAGCCAGATGGCCGCACAGCTGGCGCAATTCTCGAGCGTCGAGCAGCTCACGAACATCAACGAAACGCTGACCGCGCAGTCCACGTCACAGGCGACACTGATCTCGCAGGTCGCGGCCGGTGCAATGAGCGGCAACATCGGACGCGCGGTGACGGCGAACAGTGATCTGATGCAGCTGGATGGCAGCGGCAACGAACGCTTGATCGTGACCGGCACCGGTGGTCCCGCCACGCTGAATGTCTACGATCCGAGGACCGGGTCACTCGTCTCGTCGAAGAGCATGGGCTCGCTCATCAGCGGCTCGAACGAAATCGTCGTTGGGCAGGCGCTCAAGGATCTGCCGCCGGGTGTGTACCGGGTCGCGGTCGTGTCATCCGACGCGACGAAATCGGTCGACTACACCACCGCCGTGCGCGGCACGGTGACTGGTGTGCAGTCCACAGCCAATGGCCTGCAGTATGTGGTCGGCAGCCTCTTCATCCCGCTCACCGCCGTCACCGAAGTCAGCACCAAGTAGCGCCGTTCACGGCACAGCGCGCGTCGCACGACGCGCACGTACCACTCGATGCTCCCGCGGAGTTCGCGCTCCGCATGACCGATTTTCGCACGCTGCACTGCAGTCCACCTCCATCCCCTCTCGCACATGCTTCGCTCTCTCTTCGCCGGCGTCTCGGGTCTTCGGAACCATCAGGTTCGCATGGACGTCATCGGCAACAACATCGCAAACGTGAACACCGTCGGCTTCAAGAGCGGACGCGTGACCTTCAAGGAAGGCTTCGCGCAGCTGCTCTCCGGCGCCAGCCGTCCGCCTGGTGATCAGGGTGGCGTCAATCCGGTGCAGATCGGACTCGGTTCACAGATCGGTTCCGTCGACCAGCTGTTCACGCAGGGCAACGTGGAAACCACCGGCGTCAACACCGACCTCGCCATGCAGGGCGACGCGTTCTTCGTGGTCCGCAAGGGCGCGGAGACCTACTACACACGCTCGGGCAACTTCCAGCCGGACGCGGAAGGCCGTCTCGTGTCGCCGACGAACGGCTTCATCGTGCAGGGACGCATGGCACAGGATGGCATCCTGAGCGACACCATCACCGACATCGTGCTGCCGTTCGGCCAGAAGGTCGCCGCACACGCGACCACGAAGGTCACCGTCGCCGGCAACCTGAACTCGTCGGCTGGCATCTTCAACACGGCGGACCCTGACGGCGCCGGGCCACTTGTCGCCGGCTTCGGTCCCGACACGCGCGGCGTGGTCGCCAACTCCGGCACGTTCACCAACGGGACCATCGGCATTTTCGATGCACTTGGCAACAAAGTCGATGCGAAGATGTGGATGTGGAAGACGGGGGCGAACCAGTGGGACTGGCAGATGGACGACGCGTCGCTGCCGACCGGCTACACGCTCGGCGCAGACACACCCGGCGCCGCGATCGGTGGTGGCGGCAAGGTCACAGGCCGCTTCACCTTCGATCCGTCCACTGCACTGCTCACGCAGTCGGCGATCGTCGGCGGCCCGTCGGCCGGTACAGCCGTCGCCAGCCCGACGATCACGATCAACGGACCCGGTGGTGCACAGATGTCAGTCTCGATGAACCTCGGGGCATCAGTGAGCGGCGGCGGCGTGGCGGGGACGCTCGGTGGCCTGACGCAGTTCGCCGGCAACGGCACGGCGGTGCTGCGTGACCAGGACGGATACACCAGCGGTCAGCTGCAGAACTTCAGCATCGACCGCACCGGCGTGATCAGCGGCGCATTCACGAACGGCGTCAATCAGACGCTCGGTCAGATCGTGCTGGCCGACTTCAACAACCCGGCCGGCCTGCTCCGCACCGGTGACAACATGTACGCCACCAGCGGCAACTCCGGCGGTGCCGTGCTCGGCTATGCGCTGCAGGGAAGTCAGAGCTTCATGACCAGCGGCGCACTCGAAATGTCGAACGTCGATCTGGCGCAGGAATTCACCAACCTGATCGTGGCGCAGCGCGGCTTCCAGGCGAACAGCCGGATGATCACGACCAGCGACTCGATGCTCGAGGAGTTGGTTAACCTGAAGCGGTAAACCGTTTTCAAGTGCTCTGACCCCTTGAAGGCGTTCAAGGGGTCAGAGCACTTGAAAACGGCCGGCCCGGCAAGATTCTGCCGCTCCCGCTCGGCAGTTGTTGCCGTACAGCGCTTTCCGCCGCGGCCAGCGCACCGCATCGGAAAGCGCCAAGTGTTTACACCACAACAACTTCGGTGCCACGACTTGCCTCAGGCCGGTCTGGCATGGCCACTGCTTTGAACGTGGACAGACGCATTCCGTCCCCACGTTCATCCGGATCGACCCATGGCCGAAGAAGAGACTGCCCACGACGAAGGCGCTGAGCCGAAGAAGAAAGGCCTCCCGCCATTCGTGCTCCCGCTCGTGCTCGCATTGGCCGGCATGGGTGCCGGCGGATTCGTCGGCGCCAAGGTGGTCGGTCCCAAACTCACAGCGGGATTCACCGGCGGCCTGACCGCGGCCGACGTCGGAGCACACGCGTCGACCAAGGGCGGGCACGGCGAAGGTGCCGACAGCACCGATGAGGAAGCGTCCGCCGAGGGCGGCGCGGCGAAGGCTGGTGGCGAGCATGGCGAAGCTGCACCACCGCCGCTCTACACGATCAGCGACCTGGTGCTCAATCCAGCCGGATCGGGTGGGACACGTTTCCTGATGCTCTCGGTCGCCTTCGACATGAAGGATTCGACCGGCGTCGAAGCGCTCAAGCAGCGCGACGCCGAGATCAAGGATGCGGTGCTCGCACTCGTCGGCAGCAAGACCGTCGATCAGCTGGCGGAAGTCTCTGCACGCGAGCCGCTCAAGGTCGAGATCCGCGATCTCGTCGGTCGCATCACGAAGAAGCCGAAGATGATCAAGCGCGTCAGCTTTCCGCAGTTCGTCATCCAGTGATGCGCTGACGATGGCGAACGACACCCTCAATCAGTCAGAGATCGACCGTCTCCTCGGCGGCACGGCCGGCAGTGCGCTGGAACTCGGAGCGAGTGGCCGCAAGTCGGCGCCGATGAGTCAGGAAGTGCAGCGCTACGACTTCCGTCGCCCGCACCGCATTTCGAAGGAGCGCCTGCGCACCATCGAAGCGATGTACGAGCGCATGGTGAAGAACCTCGAGAGTTTCCTGATGTCGCGCGTGCGCGGTCAGGTCGAAGTGCGCCTGCAGAGTGTGGAGCAGTTCAGCTTTGGCGAGTTCACGCTCTCGCTGCCGACGCCGTGCTGCAGCTACGTGATGGACATCAACGGCCGCAACGGGCTGCAGGGTGTGATCGACTTCGGCACCGACTTCGCGTTCTTCCTCGTCGATCGGCTGTTCGGCGGCGGCAGTGCACCGACCGTGATGAATCGTCCGCTGACCGCCCTCGAGCAGGATGCGGTGCGGATCATCGCGGACCGCGCCGCATCGATCGTGCGCGACATGTGGCAGGAAGTGATGCCGATCGATCTGCAGATCAGCGGCTTCGAGGCGACGCCCGAGATTCTGCAGGTCTGTGCGCGCGAAGATCCCGTGCTGGTGGCGAACATCGAGATCTCGGCGACGAACATCACGTCGCTGATCATGATCTGCCTGCCGTTCGCATCGCTCGAGGAATACTTCACCAGCGCCGACACGCGACGTGTCTCGAGCACCGCGCGCACCGACGAAGAACTCCGCACTCAGCGTCGCCAGACCGAAAAATCACTGCGCGTGACGAGCGTCAACGTGGCCGCCCGTCTGCCGGAATTCCGGCTCACCATGAAAGACCTCACGCAGCTGACCCCCGGCTCGGTGATCAACACAGGACTCAGCGCGAACTCGTTGCTGAACGTCACCGTGGCCGGTCAGCCGCGCCTCGTGGCCACCGCCGGTCGCACCGGCGGCAAGCTCGCCGCACGCATCATCGACGGACGCATCTCCGACAATCGCATCATCGGCACCCTCACTCCCGCAGACGCAGACACGCCATGAACCAGGACGAGATTGCAGCGCTGATCGCTGCCAAGAATGCCGGCCTGCCGCTGCAGGACGCCGGCGCGGCCAACCCGGATGAAATCGGCAATGACTACTCCGAGCTCGATGCCGCCATCGGTGCCAGCGGTGAAGTGCCGATGAGCATGTTGATGGATCTGACACTGCCCGTCGCCATCGAACTCGGACGCACCACGATGTCCGTGCAGGAAATTCTGCAGCTCGGTCGCGGGTCAGTCGTGCAGCTCGAGCGTCTTGCCGGCGAACCGATCGACATCTACGTCGGTGATCGACGGTTTGCCGAAGGTGAAGTGGTGGTGCTTGGCGAAAACTTCGGTGTGCGCGTGACGCGTATCGTGAGTCGGGCCAGTGGTGCGGAGCTGGTCGGATGACGGCTGCTGGCTACGCCGGCATGCTTGCCACGCTGGCGTTCGTGCTCGGGCTGGTGCTGCTGGTCGCAAAACTCGCGAAGCGATTTCTGCCCGGCGCCATACAGGCCGGCGGCGCCGATACGTTTTCGGTGGTGCAGCGCATCGCACTCGGCCAGCGTCAGGGTATTGCGATCGTGCAGCGCGGCGACGTGCTGATCGGCGTCAGTGTCGGTGAAGGCGGCGTGCGCACGTTGTTCACGATGCCCGCAGACACCGGCACACTGAACACTCCGACAGTCCCTGCGCACGACGACGACATGCGCCTGCACGTCGATACGCCTGAACCCGCGACTGTGGCGAATTTTCCGCGACTGCTCGGCGATGCCATCCGCAGTCGCATGGCGCGTGCAGTGATGCTGATGATCGGTGTGCTCGGATCGTCGGCACTCTCTGCGCAGCAGGCTGCACCCGCGCGCCCCGCACAACAGCCGACCACGCTGACCGCCACACCCGCGCGTACCGCAACACCCGCTGCGGCGCCTGCCGGTGCCGGTGGGTTGCGCACGCTGCCGCCCGCCGCCGCGCAGAGTGGTCCGCGCGATCTGCCGCAACGTCTCGAGACGACGGTGCAATCGCCCGCTTCCTCAAAGCCCGCTGCAACCGCATCGAAGACCGGCGGTACCGCAACGATCTCTCCATTGATGACAGCGCCGCAGGCGCGCGACATCGCGGCGCTGCAGAAGCGCGCCGAAGGCAATGGTCCGCTCACCACGCCGGAAGCGCAACGCATCGCCGGTCGTGCCGACAGCATGCTCGCGAAACTCGCACCGCAGATGGAACTGAAGGTCGCGGGTTCCGGCCAGAGTGAAGGGCTGCGCATGAGCGGCACCGTCGGTGTCGTGATCATGATGGGCCTGCTCTCGATGCTGCCGGTGTTGTTGCTGATGATGACCGGCTTCACGCGCATCCTGGTCGTACTGCATTTCCTCAAGCAGGCACTTGGCACACAATCCGCGCCGCCCGGCCAGTTGCTGGCTGCGATGGCGCTGCTGCTGAGCGGTTTCGTGATGGGCCCGACGCTCAAGGAAGTGAACAGCTCTGCACTCGAGCCGTGGATGGATGGGAAGATCGAGCAGGTCGAGATGATGTCGCGCGCGATGGTGCCGTTCAAGGGTTTCATGCTGCGCCAAGTCCGAGACCAGGATCTGCAGACGTTCGTGGATCTGGCGGACATCAAGCAGCCGGAATCACGCGAAGCCGTACCGCTCACGATTCTGATGAGCGCCTTCGTCACCAGCGAATTGCGGACGTCGTTCCAGATCGGTTTTGCGCTCTTCCTGCCATTCATCGTGATCGACGTGGTTGTCGGCTCGGTGCTGATGAGCATGGGCATGGTGATGCTGCCGCCGGCGATGATTTCGCTGCCGTTCAAGCTGCTCTTGTTCGTGCTCGTCGACGGATGGGGACTGGTCGTCACAGGGCTCGTACAGAGCTTCCGCTGATGCGCGTGTTGCGCCCGCTGTCTGATTGCGGCGTGGGCGTCGCATGAACGCGCTGCAGTCCGCGATTCCCGATCTACTGACGACCGGCGGCGCTGCCACGTTCATTCTGCTGGCGATGCGCATCGGCGGCCTGGTGCTGATCGCGCCAGTCTTCTCGTCGAAGCAGGTGCCGATGAAATTGCGCACCGCCATCATCGTGATCTTCTCAATCGTGCTGGTGCCGGTGGCGCGTGCGCACGCCCACATCGTGCCGCAGATCACACCGCTGACATTCCTCAGCGAAACCGTGATCGGCTTCGGCCTCGGTCTTGGCACCGCCATCGTCATCGGCGCTGCATCGGCCGCCGGCGACATGATGTCGGTGCAGATGGGCCTCGCCGGCGCGAGTGTGCTCGATCCGATGACGAACATTCAGGTTCCGGTGCTCGGCCAGTTCATGACGGCGTTCGTGACGCTGCTGCTGTTCTCGAGCGGCGGCCATCTCGTGATGCTGCACGGTCTCGGGTCATCGCTCGAGGTATTGCCCGTGGGCAGCATCCCCGACATCGGTGCCGGCGCACTGGCAATGGCGAAAATGGGCGGGCAGCTGCTGTCACTGGGTGTGATGTTCTCCGCGCCGGTGATGGCGGCGACGATGTTGTGCAACGTCGCGCTCGCCATCCTGACACGCGCCGCACCGCAGCTGCAGATCATCACCGTCGCGTTTCCGTTGCAGATCATCGCGGGATTGTTCACACTTGCCGCCGGCTTGAGTCTCACGGCCGTCTGGTTCACCGGCTGGGCCGCCTATCACGACGGGCTGCTCGATCGTTTGCTCGGCCCGATGTTGTCGGGCGTCAGGTAGCGAGGCCGCACGATGGCCGAGTCGGGCGACAAAACCGAAGAGCCTACGGGCAAACGACTCGAAGACGAGCGTGCCAAGGGCAACATTCCGCGCAGCCCCGAGCTGACGACGGCGGTGATGCTGTTCGGTGCCGCGGTGATCTTCGCGAACGTGGCGCCGAAGATGGGACACTATCTCGCGACGACGATGTCGACGACGCTCTACAACGCCGGTGCGAACCTCCGCGATCCGCACGATCTGCTCTACGATGTGATCGGCCTTGGCTGGCGCACACTCGGCGAACTGTCGCTGCTGCTTGGTTCGTTCGCCGGTCTCGCGTTCGTGACCACGGCACTGCAGTCGCGCGGCATCCTCAGCCTCAAGCCGCTCGAGCCCTCGCTCAACAAGATCAATCCGTACAACAACCTGAAGCGCCTGCTCGGTATGCAGGGCGTGGCCGAGCTGTTCAAGAGTGTGGTCAAGCTGCTGATCATCGGCAGTGTGGTGTACAGCGCCGTCGATGGCATGTGGCGCGATGTGCTCGCACTGGCGCAGCATGGTCCGATGGGCGTGGCGACCCTGTTCCAGCTGCACGCGATCGGCTTGCTCAAACATGCGGGCCTCGCGTTCGTCGCACTCGGTGCGGCCGACTACGGCTTCTCCTGGTGGCGCTGGCACAAGGGCCTCATGATGAGCAAGCAGGAAGTGAAGGACGAGGCGCGCACGAATGAAGGCGATCCGATGAACAAGCAGCGCATCCGCACCGCGCAGCGCGCGCTGATGCGGAAGCGCATGATGCAGGATGTGAAGACGGCCGACGTGGTGATCGTGAACCCGGTGCATATCGCGGTCGCGATCAAGTACGACCCGATGATCGCCGCCGCCCCGATCATCGTCGCCATCGGCCAGCGGAAGATCGCCGAGCGTATCAAGGCGCTGGCGTTCGAACACGGCGTGCCGGTGGTGGAGAACATTCCAGTGGCGCGTGCACTGCTCGCGAGTCGCGCGATGCCGGGGACGCAGATCCCGATCGAGCTGTATGTCGCAGTGGCGGAAGTACTGGCGTTCGTGATGCGGCAGAAGGCGAAATTCGGTCGCGGCTGGATGGGGACGCATACCATCGACGACTGAGTTCTACAGCGTTCGCCTGAACAGTTTGCGCGCGGGGCTCGCGGGGAACGCGGGGGCGGGCAACGGCAACAGTGTTCGCGCGGAGGCACGGAAGCGCGGAGACGAGCAACTGCAACTGCAAACTGCAAAGAGTTTTCACGCGGGGGCGCGGGGCCGCGGGGAAAGAGCAACGGCGAAACTGCTTTGTGAACTACGCTCGCAAGGTGCCGTTTCCACAGCATTTTTGCAGTTGCCCTCCCCCGCGTTCACAGCGGGCCCCGCGTGAAACCTGTTCAGCCGCGACGGAAAGGCGGGGCGGAGAGTGATCACTACCCGTCTGAGGCGACCGCCATACCTTTTCGGCATGCGCCTCCTTGCCGCATGATCGCGTCCGACGCCTTGCGCGCGGCGCTTGCTGATCGCTACACGCTGCTCCGTGAACTCGGCAGCGGCGGCATGGCCACGGTATTTCTCGCCGAGGATGTGCGACATCATCGACAGGTTGCGATCAAGGTGCTGCATCCGGAGCTCGCGGCGGCGATCGGCAGCAAGCGATTCCTGAAGGAAATCGAGACGATCGGCAAGCTGCAGCATCCGCATATCATGCCGCTGTTCGACAGCGGCAATGCGGGCAACTTGCTCTACTTCGTGATGCCGTTCGTCGACGGGGAGACGCTGCGATCACGACTCGACCGTGAGCAGCTGCTGCCCGTGAGCGACGCCATCAACATCAGTCGCGAAGTGGCCGACGCGCTCTCGTATGCACATGCGCGAGGCGTCATCCACCGCGACATCAAGCCCGAGAACATTCTGCTGCATGACGGTCATGCGCTGCTGGCTGATTTTGGCATCGCGCTGGCCGCCGAACAGTCGGCTGGTGAGCGACTGACACAGACGGGATTGAGCATCGGGACGCCGCATTACATGAGTCCCGAGCAGGCGATGGCGGAACGCACCGTGGATGCGCGGAGCGACATCTATGCGCTCGGTGCGGTGACGTACGAAATGCTGACCGGCGAACCGCCCTTCTCTGGACCAACGGCGCAAGCGATCATCGCGCGCGCGATGACGGAGCGGCCGCGCAAACTGCGCGACATCCGCGATACCGTGTCGCCGGCGCTCGAGGCGGTCATCCTCACGGCGCTCTCGCGTCTTCCGGCGGACCGCTTCGCCAGCGCGTCGGCGTTTGCGGATGCACTTGACCGTGCAAAAGTCGCGAGGCCGGACGAGACGCCGCTGGCGGTCAGTGCAGAGCGCGCGCAAACACCGCGCTGGTTGCTCGCGGCCCTGCTCGTCGGCGGCGTGGCACTCGGCATCCTTGGCACGCAGCTGCTGAACCAACCTTTTAACCACGCACGCGCGAGCGAACCACAGTTTCTGTCGATCGCCCTGCCCGACTCAGCACCGTACGTGGCGGGGCTCGACTACACCGGCGTGCCGGTGGGGTCGCTCGCACTGTCGAGCGACGGGCGACGTCTCGTCTACGCAAGCAGCGACACACACACATCGTCGCTCTGGGAGGTGCGCCTCGACAACGGGTCGATGCGCAAGCTGCCCTCGACCGATGGCGCAATTCTGCCGGCGCTCTCACCTGATGGCCGATCGCTCGCGTTCGTGATCGACACACAGGTCAGGCGACTCGATCTCGACGATGCGAAGGTGAGCAGGATCGGAACGTTCCCGTTCATGAACCTTATCTCGTGGACGATGCCCGACCGTCTGATCGTCGGAGCGGCGTTCAGCTGCCTGCGATCGGTGTCAGCCACGAACGGGGCGGTCAGCGCATATCCGCGCGAACAGTGCGCGGGCGCGGAGGCGCTGACCCACATCGATCCGATCGGATCGCACACCGTGTTGTCGAACGACTCACTTCTGGTCACCGATGATGCCACCGGCACCACACGTAGCATACGTCGCGCAACGATCGATCCGCGAGACACGCGCAGCCTGGTTCGCGGACACTCGGCGTTTCTTGTCGGTGACTCGGTACTCGTGTTCAGTCTCGACAGTACCATGTACGCCGCCCCGTTCGACGTTCGCACCGCGCACATCACGGAGCCCCGCGCGATCGTGACCGGCATCCGGTTCGACACGTTCGGTTCGGCGGGTTACACGGCCTACAGCGCCAACGGCACGCTGGTGATGGTCACGGGGACAAATGCCAGTGCGAGCCGCTTCGTCTGGGTCGCACGTGACGGACGCGTGATGGACACGCTGCCGACCAGGGCCACGGTCGTCAGCAGTTTCGCGCTCTCGCCCGACGGTCAGCGACTCGCGTACGCCACGAACGTGCTCTCGGATCACATCCTGCGCATCGCGGACCTCAAGAGAGGCGTCGTCGACACCGCCGTGCTCACACCAGCGTTTGGCCCCACGCGCTGGATTCATGGCGGGCGCGATCTGACAGGGGTCGTTGGCCTTCGCAACGGCCAATTCATCTACACCGTCGTACGCGTCGACGGCGCGCAGATATCACGTGACCGTGCAGCAGCCGCGATGCATGGCGACACGCACGATGGCAAGCGCGCCTGCCTCGATGGTCTGTTCTGGTCAGTGGCAACACCAGCCGACTCGGTCCGCTTCGATACGCAGGATGAGTGGTGCACCTTCTCGGCGGATGGAACACAGATCGCGTGGGTGGCCAACGGTGCGATCTATGTGGCCCCCGTCACCGCATCGGCGCGCCAGTCGCGGCGACTGCTTGCACAGGTCGGCGACGAACCGCAGTGGAGCGCGGATGGCAGCGAGATTGTCTTTCGTGAGCGCAATGCGTGGTACGCAGTGAGTTCACGCGCTGCCACCGCAGGGCGGGCGCAGGCACCGGCCCTGCTCTTTCGCGGCATCTTCGAGCAAGCCAAGGCGAGTTGGGCACTCGGCCCTGATGGCCGGCTGCTGTTGCTGCAGGCCCCGCCACCGTCGCGTGTCACACACCTGAATGTGATCACGCACTTCCCGGAATACGTCGCGCAGAAGCTGCGGCCGCCGGGCTGATCAAACGCCCGTCGCGAATCAACTCGGCAACTTTGTTCTGCGCGGGATCGCTGGAAGTGACACGCCGTCATGCGAGTGGTGCGTGGCGGGCAACAGCAACAGCAACAGTGTTCGCGCGGAGACACGGAATCTCAGAGATGAACAACTGCAACGGCGAAGAGTTCTCGCGCGGGGACGCGGCATCGCAGACACGAACAACCGCAACAGCAAAAAGTTGGCGCTGTCCCATACATACGTTGGTTTCGCTGTAAAATGAGCTGCAGCTTGAAATGCGCCGCTTCGGTCGTGCACGCTCTTGACAGCGGTGTTAGCAGAGCACTGCATCAGCAGGCTGCCCACGACCCCGCTGTGGTTGCCGTTGCGACTGAGGCCGGCCGCCCGGCCCCACTCGGCTCCTACTTCGCTTGACGCCAGCGCTGGCACGGCGCACCGTCGTGGAACTCCCGACCCTGAGGCATACCGTGCGCATCGCCCGTGTACTCGCCGCCGCCGTCTTGGCCGTCAGCCCCGCTCTCGCCAGCGCGCAGCAGACCGGCCGCGCTGCCCCTACCGCCGGCGCCACGCTCGTCCTCACCGGCGGAAAGGTGTTCACGGCCGACTCTGCGCACCCGTGGGCGGAGGCGCTCGCGATCCGCGACGAGCGGATCGTCGCGGTGGGCACGACGGCCGAGGTACGGCGGCTCGCCGGACGCGGCGCCCGCGAGATCGCGCTCGGTGGGCGCGTTGTCATCCCGGGCATCAACGACGCGCACGACCATCTCGGCGACGTGCCGGTCGGCGTCGCGGTCCGCACGAGCGCTGCCCCGACGCCGGACCCGACCACGGATGAGGTCCTCGACTCCCTGCGCGCGGTCGCCACACGCACGGCGGCCGGCACGTGGATCACGGTCACCGTTGGCAGACTCGTCCTGACCGACACCACAGCGCGCCGGGCCGCGCTGGATCGCGCCGCACCGATGCATCCCGTCCTACTCTGGACCTGGTGGGGCCACGGCGCGGTGCTGAATACGGCCGCGCTCCGAGCGCTGAGGATCGCGGAGACGGCGGCGGACCCGCTCGGAGGCTGGTACGCGCGCGACGCCGCTGGGCGCCTGACGGGGCGCTTGGACGAGTACGCGGAGTGGGGCGCGCTCCGCCGGCTCTACTCGACGGGATCGGCGCGCGCGCTCGTCGCGAACCTCAGGGCGTACGCCGACTCCGCGCTCCACCTCGGCGTGACCACGGTGCAGGACATGGCCGGTAACGTCGACCCGGCGCTGACCGTGCGCGCCTTCCGCGAAGGGGCGCTTCCAATCCGGGTGCGGCTCATCCGCTGGCCCACCCCAGACGCCCGTGGGCGCAACGAGTCCGAGTGGGACACGGTGCCGGCGCGGGTCGGGCCGCGGGTCGTCGTCTCGGGGCGGAAGTGGATCCTTGACGGGACGGGGATCGAGCAGAACGCGCTGATGCGCCAGCCCTACCCGGGGCGACCCGACTGGTACGGGCGGCTCAACTTCCCGCTCGATAGCGTCCGCGCGATGCTACGCGAAGCGCTCCGGCCCGGGGCGGCGCAGCTCCACTTGCACGTGGCGGGCGACAGCACGGCGGCGCTCGTGCTGAACCTGATGGAGGCCCTCGCGCCCGACTCGGCGTGGTCATCGCGCCGCGTGCGCTTCGAGCACGGGCCGGGTGTCACAGGGCCGCAGATCGCGCGGGCGCGCCGGCTCGGGGTGATCCTCGCGCAGCCGAGGCCGGAGGGCGCGCCGCTCCGGAGCTGGGTCGCGGATGGGATGCCCGTCGCGTACGGGTCGGATATGCTGCGGAACCCGTTCTACCACCTGATGGTCGCAGTGACCGAGCCGACCCAGCCCGGCGAGGCGATCTCGCGGGAGGCTGCCGTTACGATGCTCACGCGCGGGCCGGCATTTGCCGAGTTCGCAGAGCGCGAGAAGGGGACGCTCGCGCCCGGGATGCTGGCCGACCTCGCCGTGCTCTCGCAGGACGTGTTCACTGTCCCGCCCCAAGCGCTGCCGGGGACCACGAGCGTGCTCACCGTCGTCGGCGGCCGGATCGTCTACGACCGGCTCGCGCCCGGCCGCACGGTGGGCGCGCGCGAACGCTGATATCTCTCGAGGGTGGCGCCGCCGGGTGGATTTGCGACCCGCTCAACCCAGATACCGACGCAACTACGCAACACCGCCAATAAGTCTTCACGCGGGGACAGAGCAACTGCGAAACTGCTGTGGTACCTGCACTCTCGAGACGCCGTTTCAAGGCATTTGCAGTTTCCCCGCGCCTCCGCGTCCCCGCGCGAGAACTGTTCAGATCCGTTGCGGAAGTTGACGTCTCGCAAAGCGCACCGTTCGTCTCCGCGAGTCCGCGCCTCAGCGCGAACACTCCTAGCGATCCCACACGAACAACAGTCTCAGCAATACAAGCTTGAGCGCAAACATTCGTTCCTCACTTCGAGGGCCGACGATGCTTCAGCGGCAATCCACGCCGACCGAACGCTAGGCAAAGGCTGCCGCTTGAGCCCTTACTGCCATACAAGCCGGCTCGACCTTAATGAATGTAAAAACATATACAACAACAACTTACGAGAGTCATTAAG
>JANLPZ010000057.1:0-1597 GCA_031367535.1 Gemmatimonadaceae bacterium | reverse complement strand
CATCTGCGCATCGAATACAACGCGCATGTTGTAGACGTGCGGCCGCCCGATCGCGTGGACATTCCGCAGATAGCGCTGCATCAGCGGCGGCAACGCGGCGATGTCTGCGTCCGTCACGACCGGTGACGGGCGGATGGGTCGGGCGAGCAGCGTTGCGCTGTCGTGTGCGAACCGCGAGCGGAAACTGCCGGGCCGCGCAGCAAGTGCCGCGAGCAGTATCGGCAGTGCGATCACGATGTTTGCCAGTGTGCCGAACTTCGCGTCGCTCCACACCTGCACGATGAGCAACTGCGAGATCACGACGCCCGGCAATGCGACGTACCACCACCACTGCATGCCGACCAACAGTGCAATCGCGGCGCCGATGAGCAATACGGCCGCGAGCAGCCAGAGCATGCCGCTGGTTGGTGAGATCGGTTGCCGAAGCTGTGTGACGTTTGCCCAACCAAACGCTTTCGCTGGCCCGATCAGGTGGATCAGCCCGTGCAGCGCGATCAGAACTGCCAATGCAATTTTCACGAGGTTTCCGTAGGCCGTCACCTGACTCGCTGACAGCGGCGCCGAGAGCGTCACAGCGAACGCCCCGTGTGTCAGGGCATCGACGCCGTTGAATGTGAACGTACGACGCGACGCGTGCGACAGCGTACTCAGCGCAGCAACGCTCGGGCGTCACCTGTCACGCAGTGCATGTGTGCAATCAGGGAATTCCGACCAGATTGAGCACAAACGGTCCCGTCAACGCGACGAGCGCACAACCGCCGAGCATGAGTATCAGCCCCGGCCAGAACAGGTCAGCGGCACGCAATCCGTTCGATACCGCCATTGCATTCGGTGGCGTACTCACAACGAATGGCACGCCGAACGACGCGGCGATGGCTACGAGAATCGCAGTCGACGGCGCCGCACTGACGGTCGCGGCAAGCGGAATGAGGAGGGCGGCCGTCGCGGTGTTGCTCATCAGCGACGACAACAGCGCACTGATGAAGCATAGCCCGAAGAGGAGCGCAACAGGTGGCAGGCCGACGAGCGGGAGGTGTGATGCCAGCGAGCCCACAAGGCCCGACTCTTCAAGCAGCGAACCCAACGCAATTCCGCCAGCGACCAGCAGCAAGGTTCCCCAATCCAGCGTCACGAGTTCGCGCCAGCTGATCAGTCGCACGAGAATGAGTGTTGCGACGGCGACGAGCGCGACGATCCATTCCGGAATGTGATGCAGCGGCGCGGCAAGCCAGAGCAGGATGGTGACAGCGAAGATCAGCACAAGCCAGATGGGCGACCGGTGTGGCGCAGAACCTCGATCGGCTGCAATGACAATGGCGTTGGGCGACGACGAGAGCGGAAACCGCCGCAGGACGAGAACGATGGCCGCACCCGTCATGCCGAATGCGAGTGGTACGCCGAACACCATCCAGTGCAGAAACGTGACCGATCGCGTCGCATCGACCGCCGCGAGCGCGATGCCGTTCGCACCAGTCCCGACCGGTGTCGCCATACCACCCAGATCGGCCGCGAGTGCGATGCCGAGCAATAAGGCTCGACGCAGCGCACTTTCGCTCGGCTCGCGATCCCAGATGGGCTTGAACGCATTCAACATCAG
>JANLPZ010000030.1:0-22545 GCA_031367535.1 Gemmatimonadaceae bacterium | reverse complement strand
GGGACCCGCGCGAAAGCTGTTCCGATGATTCGATGCTTACGGAACTACTCGCTGAAGCTCGGACCAGGCGAGGTCGACATGTGCGCGTGTGGTCAGGATGTTGCCGATCGCGAGGCGGAGGACGTACCGGCCGTCGAGGCGCGTGTGCGAGAGATACACGTGGCCGGCGGCGTTCACGGCGGACAACATCGCGGCGTTCGCCGCGTCGGCATCGCTGTCGCTCATGCCAGGTGGTGCATAGCGGAAGCAGACGAGCGAGAAGGGCACAGGGGCGCTCAGTGTCCACGACGGATCGGCGTCGACGCGCGCTGCGAACTCGCGCGCCATCGCGCAGTGATCACGCAATCGCGCGGCGAGGCCGTCCGTGCCGAACGCACGCATCACCATCCACAATTTGAGTGCGCGGAATCGTCGGCCCAGCTGCACTCCGTAGTCCATGTAGTTCACGACCTGCGAGTCGCGCGCGGTCACCAGGTATTCGGCCACCAGCGAGAACGCGTTGCGCAGCACATCCTGGTGACGCGTCCAAAAGGCGCTGCAATCCATCGTGGTGAACAACCACTTGTGCGGATTGGTGACGACGCTGTCCGCACGGTCGACGCCATCCAGCACCCACCGATATTCCGGCGCAATACCCATGACGCCGGCATACGCCGCATCGACGTGCAGCCAGACCCTCTCGCGTGCACAGAGATCGGCGACCAGCGGAATCGGGTCGATACTCGATGTGCTGGTTGTGCCGACGGTTGCGACGACCGCAATCGGTCGCATGCCCGCCGCGCGATCGGACAGGAGCGCGGCCGCGAGTGCATCCACGCGCATGCGATACGCGGCGTCGACTGCGATCTTCACCACATTGTCGCTCCCGAGTCCGAGCGTGATGCACGCCTTGGCGACCGACGAGTGTGTGTGTTCGGTGCAATAGACGCGCAGCACCGGCAAATCACTGCGTCCCGCCATGCCACGCGTTCGGATCTCGAGCCCGGTCGCTTCGCGCGCCGCCGCAATCGCGAGCAGCGTCGACATCGATGCGGTGTCGGTGATGATTCCGAACCACGAGGCCGCGTCGGGCAATCCCATCGCCGTCCACAGCCACTCCAGCACACGCTGCTCGAGCTCCGTTGCCGCCGGACTCGTGACCCACAACATCGCGTTCGCATTCAGTCCCGACGTCAGCAACTCGCCGAGCAGTGACGGGACACTCGACGAATTTGCGAAGTACGCGAAGAACGACGGATGATGCCAGTGCGTGATGCCCGGCACGATGATGCGTTCGACGTCGGCCAGGATCGTCGCCAGCGATTCACCGGCAGCCGGCGCAGTCACCGCGAGCTGTGCCGCAATCGCACCCGGCGCCACCTGGCTGAGCACCGGCGGCAGCGCCCCCGCATCGTGCAAGCGCCTGAACAGCGCCAGCACCCGCTCCACACCTGCGTCGAGCACATCGAAGTCAAAATCACCGTGCAGTGGCGCGAGCGAGTCGAGCGCAGATTGGTTCGAGGTCATGCGGGCCAAACTAGCTGTGTGAGGGTCGCGGCTCACGTCTCGTCGTTTCGCGCGACATCGTCAACTGCGTTGGGAGGGGAGCTCACGGAGGCCGCGGAGTGCGTCGGTTGCAACGCTCCGATACCGACGACGCAACACTGACTCTTTTGGGGGCGATAGGGCGGAGCGGCCGGGGAGTACGCCGGTTGCAACGTCCGGCGCAGCGCGCGACATCGCTGACTTTTGTTGGAACTGCTGTTCCCCAAAATTCATCGGCGCGCGATGGGCAGACCGTCGAGTGCCGAGCACTCCGTGTCCTCCGTGCGCTCCCATCCCCCCAAAAGTGAGTGGTGCCAGGAAACGAGCGGAAAGGTGCAAGCGACGCACTCTCCGTCCTCCCCGGCCTATCGCCACAAAGCAGTTCACGGAGGTACGCGCTGCACGGAGCCCAGCGCCAGGTCATCTCGTGCGTCTCGTTCTTGCTCGGACTCACCCCTCCCATCCGTCACTGGGGCGTGATAGATTTGTGGGCTACACGACAAGTACCCCGCGAGGAGCACGCATCATGGCCGCTAAGGGCAAGCGCATCAACATCAAGCTGCGCAGCACGGAATCGCCGTACACGTACCACAAGACCAAGAACGCACGTCTGCACCCCGAGCGGATCGAGATGAAGAAGTACGATCCGGTCGTGAAGAAGCACGTCCTGTTCAAGGAAACCAAGTAACGGTTCCGCGATGTGCGGAGCCCGGCACCTGCGCCTCGTCATGGCTGCGGTGCCGGGCTCCTTTTGCGTTCCGTCAGGGCCGATGCGCTCCTCGCTGAATCGCTGACGGACGGGGTCCGGCTTCCTTCGGCGCTGGTGACGCATCCGGATATCGGCGCCGGGCGAAACATGTGGCTCTCACGTGACTCGGCACCGTTCGTGTCGACACGTTCGTTTCACACTGATCCGAGTCCGATGCGCCGTCGAATCGCGCTGCTGTTGCTGGTGTCTGGGGCGCGCGGGCTGTCAGCCGGCGCGCAGTCCGCGCCGCAGACCGGTCTGATCGACGGCAGCGTGCGTTCGGGTCCGACACAGCAGCCGATTGCCAATGCCACCATTCGGGCGTTCGGTACCGAGTTCGCGGTCGTGAGCGGTGACGATGGTCGCTTCCGCCTTCGCGCCCCGGTTGGGGTGACGCGGCTCGAAGTCCGCGCCATCGGGTTCGCACCGATCGTTCGCAGCGATGTCGTCGTCAGTGCCGGGAAGCCAACCACAATTGTCATCGAGCTGCAGCCTCGCGTCGTGACGCTGTCGGCCGTCGACGTGACACCGAGCTACTTCGAGCCGTCGCAGGCAACGCCGGTCAGCACCCAGCGATTCACGGCCGAAGAGATTCGCCGCACGCCTGGTGTTCAGGAAGACGTGGTGCGCGCGGTGTCGGTGTTGCCTGGTGTCGGCGTCACGGCCGCCGGTCGCAACGATCTCGTCGTACGCGGCGGCGCGCCGTTCGAGAATCTGTTCGTGGTGGACAACATCGACGTACCGAACGTGAACCACTTCGGCACGCAGGGCTCGACCGGCGGTCCCGTGTCGCTGATCCCCATCGAATTCGTGAAGGATGCCGCGCTCAGCGCCGGTGGCTTCGGTGTGCGATACGGTGACCGGACATCGAGCGTGACGACGATCGCGCTCCGTGAAGGAAATCGTGAACGGCGAGCGACCACGCTCAACCTCTCCGCGACCGGGTTCGGTGCCATCGCAGAAGGTCCGTTGCCAAAGAACGGCTCGCTGCTGGTGAGCGCGCGACGCAGCTATCTCGATCTCGTCTTCAACGCCGTCGGCTTCCCCTTCATTCCCGCGTACACCGACATCACCGTCAAGGCGGTGCAGCGTCCGACATCACGCGATGAATTGTCGGTTCTGCTCGTCGGTGCGGTCGATCGCATCAGCTTCAAGAACACCACCGCCGACAATCGGTACGACAATTCCACCGTGCTCGGATCGTCGCAGGACCAGTACATCGCCGGCGTCACCTGGAAACGACTCTTGTCCAACGGTGTCATCACCACGACGCTCGGCCGCACCTGGAGCCGGTTCGATGCCGCGCAGCGCGACTCCTCCGATCCGCCGCAGCGCATCTTCGGCGCACGATCCACCGAAGGCGAGACCTCCCTGCGCACCGACGTCACGCTGCAGCGTTCCGCGCGCCATGAGTTGTCGGCGGGACTGATTGCGAAGTACGCCGGCGCGCTGCGGTATGACATCTCGCTGCCCGGTACTGCGCGTCTGGACCAGAACGGCGTGCCCCGGGCACTGCGTGTGGACACGACCTTCGCGACCTTCAAGCAGGCCGCATACGTGCAGAGTGGCTTGCAATTCTCGGAGCGTATACGCCTGACACTCGGTCTGCGCGGCGACTGGTATCCGTACCTGCAGAACGCGGTGCGTGTTGCGCCACGTGCGGCCGTGGCGTGGAGCGTGAACGATGGCAACACGCTGACGCTGGCCGGCGGACAGTACTACCAATCACCACAGCCGATCTGGCTGGTGGGTGACGCGAAGAATCCGTTCACCCTCCGCCCGCTGCGTGCCGACCAGCTGGTGGCGGGATGGCAGCGACTCGTGCGCCCCGATCTCAAGCTGCAGATCGAGGCCTACGTCAAGCACTACGCCGACTATCCCGGACGCGTGTATCGACCACGAGCTGTGTTGCAGCCCAGCGGCTTCGATGATGTCACGAATGACATTCCGTACGGTCTCGAGCCATTGCGCGCCGATGCAACCGGCGACGTCCGCGGCGCGGAAGTTCTGCTCCAGAAACGACTCAGCGACCTGCCGGTGTACGGGCTGATCAGTGCGAGCTACAATCGTACGCGCTTCCGCGGGCTGAATGGGACCACGTCCATCGGTGCGTTTGATTCGCCACTGGTGTTCAACGGCCTGCTCGGCTGGCGACCGAATGCGCGCTGGGAATTCAGTGGCCGCGTGCGTTCCGCGGCGGGGCTGCCCACGACCCCGTTTACCACGGAAGGTCGCGTCGATTTCTCACGCTACAATGCCGGCGAGCGTCTCCCGACATTCTTCGCGCTCGACGTGCGCGTCGACCGACGCTTCGTCTTCCGCCGTTCGCAGCTGGTTACATACCTCGACGTGCAGAACGCGACGGCGCGACAGAACATTTCGCAGATCGCCTGGGACGCCCGCCTCCGCGCCCCCAAGCCCAACGAAAGCATTGGCGTCCTGCCGAGCATCGGGATCAACTGGGAGTTCTGAACTGCCTGGCTCACACAGTGCCGCAGAGATCCCGGCTTCTACAGTGTTTCGCGGAACAGTTTTCGCGCGGGGCCCGCGGTGAACGCGGGGACGAGCTCGATCAACGGCAACAGTGTTCGCGCGGAGGCGCTGAATCGCGGAGACGGGTAACCCCAAATTTTTGTACGCGGGGGCGCGGGGCCGTGGGGGAACTGCAAATGCTTTTGATCTGCGCTCGCGAGACGCTGTTCCAAAGCATTTATTGTTGCTCTTGCTCTTCCCCCGCGGCCCCGCGCCCCCGCGTGACAACTTTTTCAGTCGTTGTGCGCACCGAAGTCACGAGACCGTGCGACGACCGACGAACGGAGCGAACCCCTCCGCGTCCCCCGCGAGCTCCGCGCGAAACTGTTCCGCAAATCGCTGTAGAAGCCCCGAGCCTCTGCTTCTCTGCGGCTCTGCGTGAGACATGCAGTTCCACTCGCGATCAGATCAAAAACGCGTCCCCGGCCTCAGGCAGCACGTACGCGATGTTGAGCCGTGCCACCATCGGCCCCATTCGTGCACGCAGCGCCAGCGGAATCGGATTGCGGTCCGTGATCAGCACCTGCGCCTGCTTGAGCGCCTTGAGCGTCGGCTCATCCATCGGTGTCTCGAGCAGCGCGATCGCCTGATCGAGCGTGAGGGTGAGCGAGTCGGGATGATAGCGCCCGATCGCGCGCACGATCGTTGTTGACGAGGGGGCGGACTCGGTCGGCACCACCATCACCTGACGCGCAGCAATGCCTGGCAGCAGATCGAGCAGCAGGCCGACGGCCGACTGCGCCGGCGCCGCGCAATACCGCACGCTCTGGCGCTTGATGCCGAGATGACGCCGCAGCGTGCTGCCTAATCGTCCGATCGTCTGGGCATTGATCGCGAACGGTGGCGTGTCCGCGCACCCGTCGGCAAGCGCGCGCACCTGCGGCCCGGCCGGCGCGAGGATATCACGCAGCTGGATCGACAACCGCATCGGCATTGCCGCCGGCGGTTCGTGGGGCTGCCCGGGCGAGAGGCCGACGCCGACCAGCGGATTGGGACGCCAGATCAGCGCCGCGCCCGAGTCCGACACCAGTGGCCCCTCAGCCATACGGCGATGATCGCTGCACGGCCAATACACGAACCCGCCAAGAATCGAAGCGAGTGCGTCGACCACACGGCTGACGCCGACCGCGTCGCTCGCGAGCACGTCACCGCGACGCATACCGGCACGTTGGAGCGCGGCAATGCGATGCCGGATGTGCTCGAGCAGCGACCCGCCCGCCACCATCAGGTCGCCGCCATCCTCGCGGCTGCGAGCGACACACACGGTGGGTGCGGGCGACGACTGCAGAATCGCGGTCAATCGGCGCTGCAGCCCCGACGGATCATTCGGGGTGAGGCGATCGGCGGCACCGGGAAGCGAAGGCTCATGCATACTGCGCGGGTCAAGGGACGGCGTACGGAAGACGACGACTCACCTCCGAGTATCGGAACGCCGCCACGCCGGCTGCAGACAGCCTCCTGTTTATTGACGGTGGAACCCGGTCCCCGTCGTCGCCGTATGGCCACTCGTCGCCGGCGCACTCTCCTTCGAGCCTATGCTACTCCCAGCACTCCTCCTGCTCCTTCAGCAACCTGCCGCCCCTGGCTCGGCGTCACCCGAGCCGGCGCGTCGTCGGCCGGTGACGAGCGCGCTCGAAGCAAGCGCGTTTCCCGATGCGGCCACACGCACGCTCTTCCAGCTCGCGCGTCGTGCACGCGTCGCACAGGATTCCGCGCTGCGTGGCTACGACGCCAAAACGCAGGCGCGCATCACGGTCAGCATGGGCACCTCCGCACTGCTGCGAAACAAGCTGCTGTTTCGCACCGAGAATGTGTCGAACGTGAAGTGGCGCCGCGGCCAGGGCATGTGGATCGAGCCGCTGGCCTCGCGCACCACGGTGCCGATGTCGAAGAATGTGAACGTGAACGGTGTCGCGGCGTCGCTGATTCCGGTGCCGTATTTCCCGGGCCGTGAACAGCTTTGGATGCCGAGTACCGACATGGCCACGGTGCGCAAGGATGTGGACGAGAGCGAAGGGTTCATCCATCCGCTCGCACAGGGCAGTGAAGCGTATTATCGCTATCAGATCGGCGACTCGATTCGTATCCGTCTGCCGAGCGGCGAAGGCCTCACGCTGCGCGAGCTGAAAGTCATCGCTCGCCGGCCGGAGTGGCGCAGTTTCGTGGGCAGTTTCTGGTTCGACGAACGGAGCGGATCGCTGGTGCGCGCCGCCTATCGACTCTCGGCGCCGCTCGAGATCTGGAACGAGGCGCTGGCTGACGTGAAGAAGGACATCGAAGAGGCAGAGCGCGACACAACGGCAAAACGGGCGCAGCGCGTCAAGGATGCGAAGGAAGATGCGCCGCCGGGCTGGGTGCGCGGCATGGTCAATCCGCTGCGCTTTGACATCAACCTTGTGACGGTCGAATACGCACTCTACGAAGGCAAGTTCTGGCTGCCACGTGTGAATCGCGCCGAAGGCAATACGCAGGCGATGTTCATGCACATCCCGATTCGCATCGAGGAGAGTTACAAGTACGACGATGTGGACGGCACCGCACCGCTGCCGCCGATGCCGTCACTGGCCGGTGCGCGCCGCACCAGTGCGAGCATGCAGGTCTGCGCGCCGCAGTGTGAGGATGTGTTGAACGACGATGATTTCGACGCGCGGATGCCGCGCATGCGACGCCGTCAGCTCGTCGATTCGCTGTTGCGCGCACATGGGTACGAGCCGGTGACGGTCGCGGATACCTCGACCGCTGCCAGCCGCACGCGATTCCTCGGCGACTCACTGTACGGCGTGCTGCGTGACTCAGTCTGGAAGGTGATCGTTGACGAGCGCCATGCGGGTCGCGATTCACTGTTGCGTGCGGCGGGCCGTACGGTACCCGCCGAGACCGACTCGTCGCGTGACGCACGCAGTCAGCGGCGGTATGGCGACTCGTTGTATCGCGCGGCCAATCGTGTCGCGCGTCGCAAGGTGCGTGATGCGGAGTGTGCGGCCAGCGGCGGATATTACACCCGTGTGGAAACGCGCTACGAAGGTGCGCTGCGCTATGCCGTCAAACTGCCCTGCGATTCGACGGCGCTCGCGTCGTCGAAGGAGTTGCCGAAATCGCCGTACGATCCGAATGAGGAAGTGTTTTCCCAGCGTGATGCCGCGGCGCTCGCAAGCTCGCTCGGACTCGGCCTGCAACCCGCGTTCGGACCGCAGCCGTTGCAGTTCGACTACTCCATCAATCAGCAGCGCTACAATCGCGTCGAAGGCTTCTCGCTCGGCACGGAAGTCACGTGGCCGCTTGGAGCGGGCTACACCGCATCGGGCAACGCGCGCATCGGTGTGGCGGATTGGCAACCGAACGCGGAAGTCCGGCTCGCACGCAGCAACGGGCGCACGACGATTCAGGGTGCCGCATTCCGGCGACTGAGTTACACCAATGACTTCGGCGATCCGCTCAGTGTCGGAGCGTCACTGGCGACGCTGCTGTACGGGCGTGATGAAGGTTTCTACTATCGGACTGCCGGCGCTGAAGTGACGTGGACGCGTCCGACATCGAACGGGCTGCTCAAGTGGCGTGCGTTCGGCGAGCGGCACGATGCCGCGCGCAAACGATGGAATTTCAATGTCGCGAACGCGTTCAGCGACAATCGTGTCATGCCCGCCAACATCACGGCGCAGGAAGGGCAGGTGGCGGGTGGATCCGGCGAATGGCATGCGAGCTATGGCATCGACCCGCGGAGCTGGCAGCTGGTGACGGATCTGCGCGCCGAAGCGGCGGGCGGGTCATTCAACTATGCGCGCGGCCTGGCGGATATCACGCTCTCACGCCCGCTGTTCTGGAAACTCTCATTCGGACAGACGGCGAGCGTCGGCACCGCCACCGACAGCGTGCCACTGCAGCGACAGTTCTACATGGGCGGACTGCGCACGGTGCGCGGCCAGCTCGCGGGCACCCGCGTCGGCAACACGTACTGGCTGTCGCGCTCGGAGATCGGGTACGGTTCGTCGGCGTTGAAGCGCACCGCGTTTCTCGACCTTGGCTGGGCTGGCGATCGCAGCGACTTCACGACACCGGGGCGTCCGATCGCCGGGTATGGTGCGGGCACGTCCTTCGTGGAAGGTCTCTTCCGCATCGATGTCAGCCGAGGCATTTACCCGCGCAAAGGAACACGCGTCGATCTTTCTCTCGGCGCGCGATTCTGAGCTCCGTTTTCGTTTGAGATCTACGAACAGTTTTCGCGCGGAGCTCGCGGGGGACGCGGAGGGGTTCGCTTCGTGCATCTGTCGTACAGCGATCACGAACATTCGTCTCTGTGCCACCGAAACAGTTTTCCCGCGGGGTCGCGGGGGAACTGCAAATGATTTGTAACTGCGCTCGTTGCCGCGAGTCATCGGCGTCAATATTGATTGGAAAGAAGGAACGCGAGACGCTGTTTCAACGCATTTGTTTTTGATCTTTCTGTTGTTCTTGACCTTGCTCTTCCCCCGCGGCCCCGCGCCCCCGCGTGAAAGCTTTTTGGCAGGCCCGCGCACAAATGTTCGGTTATGCGGTAGGGTCGAGACCGCGCGCGAACCCCTCCGCGTTCACCGCGGCCTCCGCGAGAAAATTGTTCACGATCGCCGAATGCGCGCGGAGCCGCGCGGCGAGATTGGTTAGGTTTGGGACATGCAGCGTATCATGATCCGGGCGAAGATCCATCGCGCAACTGTCACCGACGCCGACCTGCACTATGAAGGGTCGCTGACGATCGATCGGGACCTGTTGGACGCGGCCGATCTGAAGCCCTACGAGAAAGTGGCCGTCGTGAACGTCAACAACGGCGCGCGGTTCGAGACGTACGCGATCGAAGGCGCGCGGGGCAGCGGCGAGATCAAGCTCAATGGCGCCGCCGCGCGCATGGCGCAGGTCGGCGACCTGGTGATCATCATGGCGTTCGGCGTCTTCGAACCGCACGAATTGCCGGACGACTTTGAGCCGAGGAAAGTGTTCGTGGACACGAAGAATCGGATGACGCAGGTCACCGGCGGCAACTAGCACACTCGCTTCGCACATGCCACCGCGCGCGCCACGTCGTCGTACCACCGCCACGCCAACGTCCGACTGGAAGGATGGAGCGCCTGCTCTGTTGAGTGTGCGGCACACACACCCGGCATGGGAGCCGGCGCAGTTTCCGTTCTCGGTGCCGACGATCGCATCGCTCGACACACTCGATCTCGATGCGCCGGTGGTCTGTTTCGTCGGGGAGAATGGATCGGGCAAATCGACGTTGCTTGAAGCCATTGCGATTGCGGCCTCGCTGCCATCGGCCGGTGCGGCGAATCGCGCGCAGGACGATCCCACGCTCAAGGACCAGCTCTGGCTCTCGCGCGCGCTCAAGCTCTCATGGCGCACGCGGAACAACCGCGGCTTCTTCCTGCGCAGCGAAGACTTCTTCGGCTTCCAGAATCTGCTCAAGCGCGAACGCGCCGAATTCGCCGAGACGCTGCGTCGCATGGAAGAGGAGTACGTGAATCGCTCGGCGCACGCGAAGGGCCTCGCGATGGGCCCGATCCGCCACAGCATGCGTGAAATGGAACAACGTTACGGCGTCGATCCCGACGCGAAATCACACGGCGAGGCGTTCCTCAATTTCTTCCAGCAGCGCCTCGTGCCGAAGGGGCTGTACCTGATGGACGAGCCCGAGGCCGCACTCTCGCCGCAACGACAGTTGTCACTGCTGGCGATGATGTTCGACCTCGTCGCCGAAGGCTCGCAGTTCATCATCGCGACCCACTCACCACTGTTGCTCGCGTTCCCGGGCGCGCGGATCTACTCGTTCGATGAATCGCCGATCGCGCCGGTCGCGTGGACCGACACCGATCACGTCCGCCTCACCCGCGAGTTCCTGGCTGATCCGGAGCGGTATCTGCGGAACCTTCGACCGCCGTCCTGACAGCCGTTCGCCTCGCGCGATCTGAACAGTTTTCGCGCGGGGCTCGCGGGGGACGCGGGGAAGATCGAATGCGTTGACACTGCGCGCGCTGTGGCAGTGTCCTACAGCGAGAAAGCGAAACCGTTTTCGCGCGGGGAGGCGGGGAGACTGCAAATGCTTTGAAACTGCGCTCGCATCGGGCATGCTCATCACGTGTGCGAGCGTCCGCCAAGGCGAGCGCAGTTCCATCAGAGTTTTCGCGGGCCCGTGTAGTAGTCACGAGCGACGCGCTAAAGGTTGAGCGCGAACCGCCCGCCCCGCGCTCCCGCGTCCCCGCGCGAAAACTGTTCGTCTCGCTCGCTGTCGGACTCAACGACAGCGCGCGCAGTTCCAAAGCATTTGCAGTTTCCCCGCGCGAAAACTGTTCGGTCACGAAACTCAGAAGTCAGTAAAGACGCAGACGACCTTCAGACATGAGCACCGCGCTGCCACCAACGCGAACAGCGGTGATTGCAGAACCGGACTTGTCGACCTCGATTTCCAGCCGCGACGGTCGCCCCATCTCGATGCCTTGCTGCGACACCCAGCGCAGGGTGCCGGTGCGCGGCGTGCGCGCAGCGAGGTAGCCGCCGAGCGCGGCGTTGGCGCTGCCAGTGGCGGGATCCTCAGGGACACCATCGTCGGGGCAGAAGACGCGGCAATGCACGTCCACGCCCGGGATATCGTCGATCATCGCGAACGCCATGATCATCGCGCATGATGTGCCACGCAGCGTGCGTGCGAAGACCGGCTCGTTGACCTTCGCACGTGAGACGGCATCGTGTGACGCGAGTGGCACGATCAGGAATGGCAGCCCGCACGATGTCGCCGCTGGTGCATACGCGTCGGCGACCATCAGGTCGGCAATCGACAGACCCAGCATCTCCGCCACCACGGCTCGATCCATCGGCGGCTGCTCGGTCGGCATGATCGCCGTCGACAGCTGCGCCCACACCGGCACACCGTTCACCAGCCGCACGGTCACTGGCACTGGCCCGACATTCTCACCGAGCACCACGCGCACGCTCTCGCCCTCAGTCGGCACATCACCGGCGTACACGAGTGCGATCGCCGTGCCGATCGTCGGATGTCCGGCAAACGGCACCTCGCCACCGGGCGTGAAGATGCGTACGCGTTTCGTGGTGTCAGGCGTTTCCGCCGGCAGCAGGAACGTGCTCTCGCTGTAGTTGAACTCGCGGGTCACCTGCAGCATCTGCTCGCTGCTCAGCCCACGCGCGTCGAGAATCACCGCCAGCGGATTGCCGCCGAACCGCTGGTCGGTGAAGACGTCGAGTGTGAAGTAGTGAACGAACTGCGTGTCATCACTCACTGTGATTTCTTTGTGCGTGACGTCATTCCGCGAGGAACGGATAGCGCCACTCCGTCGGCGGTACGAAGGTTTCCTTGATCGATCGTGCACTGACCCAACGCAACAGGTTCATCTTCGAACCGGCCTTGTCGTTCGTACCCGAGGAGCGTGCACCACCGAACGGCTGCTGACCCACCACGGCGCCGGTCGGCTTGTCGTTGATGTAGAAGTTGCCCGCGGCATTCCGCAACACCGACATCGCATCCAGCACTGCCTGCTTCTCGCGCGCCCACACGGCACCGGTCAGCGCGTACGGGCTGGTCGCGTCCACGAGGTGGAGCGTATCCATCCACTTGTCGTCGTCGTACACGTACGCTGTCACGATCGGACCGAAGATTTCCTCGTTCAGCATGCGATGTGATGGATCGTCGGTGCGCACCAGCGTTGGCTGGACGAAGTAGCCGATCTCGTCGTTCGACGTGCCGCCGGTGACGACTTCACACTCCCGCTTTGCCAGCGCGAGATACTCGGTGTGTTTGTCGAACGCGCGCTTGTCGATCACGGCACCCATGAAGTTCGAGAAGTCGCGCACATCGCCGACCTTGATCTCGCTCGCCATCTGGCCGACGTGATCGCGCACCGTCGGCCACAACGAGCGCGGCACATACACGCGGCTCGCCGCCGAGCACTTCTGGCCCTGATATTCGAATGCACCGCGCACGATCGCGACCGCCAGCGCATGCGGATCGGCCGACGGATGGGCGACGATGAAATCCTTGCCGCCGGTTTCGCCGACGATGCGCGGATAGCTGCGATAGCCGCCCATGTTGCGGCCGATCGTTTCCCACATGCCGTTGAACACCGTCGTGCTGCCGGTGAAATGCACACCTGCCAGATCGCGATGCGTCAGCACAGCGTTCGAAATCGCGGCCGGGTCGCCCGGAATGAAGTTGATCACGCCTGGCGGCAGTCCCGCTTCCTCGAGGATTTGCAGCACATACCAGGCGGACAACACCGCCGTCGACGCCGGCTTCCAGACCACCGTGTTGCCCATCAGCGCCGGCGCGCCACCCAGATTGCCGCCGATGGCGGTGAAGTTGAACGGCGAAACCGCATACACAAACCCTTCCAGCGGCCGATAATCGGACTGATTCCAGACGCCGGGTGAGCTCATCGGCTGTTCCGCGTAAATCTCCTGCGCGAACACGGCATTCAGTCGCCAGAAGTCGATCAGCTCGCAGGCGGCGTCGATTTCAGCCTGATGCGCGGTCTTGGACTGGCCCAGCATCGTCGACGCATTGACGGTCATGCGGCGCGTCGTCGTCAGCAGCTCGGCCGCCTTGAGGAAGATGCCGGCGCGGTCTTCCCAGCTCCAGGCGGCCCACTCCTTCTGAGCCGCGGTGGCAGCGGCAATCGCCGCCGTCACGTCTTCCGTGCGCGCCTTGTGGTAGTCCGCGATGACGTGGCTGTGCATGTGCGGCATGACCTGCGAGCCAGTATTGCCCGTGTGGATGCGCTTCCCGCCGATGACCAGCGGAATCTCCACGCGCTCCGTCGACATGCTCGCCAGCCGTGCCTGCAACTCGGCGCGCTCCGGGGAATTCGGGGCGTAGTTCTTGACCGGCTCGTTGACCGGACCGGGAATGCGGCGCGAACCGGCGAACTGCGAAGCGCCGACTGGCGAAACGGGGAGTGGCGTCATGGCTGTGCGAAGTGGAGATGAAGTCGGCCACGCGGCGCACGCACGGCCCGTGCGTCAAAGCTACCACGAAGGCCCGGACCCGACTGCGTAGATTCCGGGCATGTCGGTTGCCCCAGGAATTCTGTTGTGTGCTGTCGTACTCGCCGGCTGCTCGTGGGACGCGCCGCCGGTGGAGTGGCAGGCGCCGTCACCGATCGCCGCGGGCGTCGACACGGCGGCGCATTACGTCGCGCGCTGGACACCGGGCGCGTCGCCGGAGCTCGCCGTGACGAAGGACACGGGCGCGCCTCGAGCGGCCGTCGGCGCGGTCGGCGCCTGTCCCGGATCGTGGGTCAGCACACCGCTGGTGCGCGGCAATCGCTGGTCCGCGTGGTGGCAGATCCGGCCTGACAGCAGTGCCGTCCTCTGGTCGGAACGCGCCGATTCCGCCGGTGCCATGCAACAACGCGTCGTCGTCGATTCGCTCGACACGGCACAGAGCGGATGCGTGCGTCCCGCGCCCGCCATCGCGGTCGACAGTGTGAATGGATACGTGCACGTCGGCTACTTCATGGTGGCGCCTGAAGGGCCGGGGTTGTTCTACGCGCACATGATGCCGCAGTACTCGAAACAGTTCGAGCGGCCACTGGCGATGGTCTATGGTGAGAAGCCGGTACGTGTCGCGGTCGCCAGTCGTGGTGATACTGTTGCGGTCGCGTATGAAGATCCGAACAGCGAAGCCGGGCGCATCGCACTGAGCCTGTCACTCACCGGCGGACACCTGTTCGCACAGACGGCGCGCATCATCCCCGTCAGCACCAGTTCGCAGCAGGCGTCAGCGCCGCAGATCGTGCGTCTCGCAGCTGGACAGTTGTGGATCGGCTGGACGGAAGACTCGCAGTCGGGAAGCGCATTCCTGCTGCGACGCGCCGCGATCGTGGCGCGCTGACCCTCTCACTTCGCGCGTCATGCCTCGACTGATTGGTGCCCACACGATCGACATCGGCGGGATCGCGATGGCCGCCCGCCGCGCCGGCAACGCCGGCATGACGGCGCTGCAGATATTCAGCGCAGTTCCCAAGTTCTACAACGAGAAAGTGAGTGTGAAGCCCGAACGCATTGCGGCCTTTCACACTGCGCTGGCCGAGGCGGGCATCGCACGCGATGCGGTCATCGTGCACGCGGGATATGTGCTCAACAGCGCGACACCGGAGCCCGAGAAATGGGAGCGCGCGGCGACGGCGCTGACGAAGGAACTGGAACGCAGCACGGCGCTGCAGGTGCGCGGTGTGTGTTTCCATCCGGGCGCTGCCACCGACCAGGATCGTGCGGCCGGAGTCGCGCGGGTCGCGACGGCGATGACACGCGCGCTCGAGACGGTATCGGGTGCGACGAAGCTGCTGGTGGAGAACAGTGCCGGTGCCGGCAACACCATCGGTCGCACGGTGGACGAGGTGGCGGGAATCCTGGCGGCGCTCCCGCCGTCGGTGCGCGCGCGTGCCGGCTACGGCCTGGATACCTGCCATTTATTCGCATCGGGCTACGATATCAGCGCGTCACAGGCCGCGTGCACTGCGGTGCTCGATCAGTTCGAAGCGGCGTGCGGGGAACCGCCGCAGTTTCTGCACCTCAATGACAGTCTTGGTGCGCTCGGCTCGAACAAGGATCGACACATGCTGATTGGCGACGGCGCGATCGGCGCCGACGCATTTCGCTGGCTGCTGGCCGACCCGCGGACGCGCAACATTCCGCTGTTGCTCGAGACACCGCAGGCGATCGAGATGGTGCCGGACGACGACGCCAGCGCCGACCCTGACGATCTGCGCATGATGGCGTTGCTGCGTTCCTTCGACGCTGACGGCTGACGCCCGTAGTGCGCGAGGGCTGACGGCTCCTGTTGCGCCCGGGGACCCTAGGTGTACCTTCCCGCGCGTCATGGTCAATTTCGCACGGCGGTCGCCGTCGATTGCCACGATGAGCGCGCGAGTCTCGCTCCACGTTCGGCGAGCGTCGCTCGCCCACCCCTCATCCTCGAGGATCTGCGATGCCCCCTGCGAAAAAGGCTGCTGCGAAGGCGCCGGCCAAGAAGGCCGCTGCCAAGGCACCTGCGAAAAAGGCTGCTGCCAAGGCGCCGGCCAAGAAGGCCGCTTCCAAGACCGCTTCGGCGTTCAACAAGGCGATGACGATCAGCCCAGAGCTGGCCGCTGTGATCGGCGGTGATTCCCGTCCGCGCACCGAAGTCACCAGTGCGATCTGGACCTACATCAAGAAGCACAACCTTCAGGACCCGAAGAACAAGCGCAACATTCTGGCCGACGACAAGCTCAAAGCCGTGTTCGGTGGCAAGAAGACGGTCACCATGTTCGAGATGACGGCGCTGGTCTCCAAGCACCTGAGCTGAACCGGATCTCCCGTCCGTCGGGCGGGTTATCTTCTGCTGGACCGGATCGAGGGCGTGTCCTCCTGAGGGCAGGCCCTCGATTGCGTCCGGCCCCTGCCTGTTTCACGTCCGTCACCGCTGCACACGAGTCCTGTGGCTGCCGACAAAAAATCGACGACGACGCCCGCACCGGCGCCAAATCTCGTCGCTGCCGCGCGCGGAAAGAGCGCCGCACCCGCCGCATCATCACGCCTCGATGGCCTGAAGGGATGGATCGTGCCGATCCTGATCTTCTTCGTCATCCGGATCTTCTTCTTCCAGGCGTACCGCATCCCGTCACCCAGCATGCAGCCGGAGATGATGGTCGGTGACTGGTTGTTCGTGAACAACCTCGTGTATGGTCCGAACATTCCGTTCACCGACATCACGCTCCCCGGCTACGCGGAACCGAAGCGCCGCGAGATCGTGGTGTTCAAGTCACCGTATCAGGCCGACGAAGCACAACTCGGCAACGACCCGCAGCCGACGCTCGTCAAGCGCATGTGGGGGCAGCCCGGTGACACGCTCTACATGCGTGACGGTGTGATTCACGTCAACGGCACCGCGTACCCGCAGCGCCCCGACGAAAGCACGCTCAAGATCGCAGCCGACGAAACACACCCGCTCTTTGCGTGGCAGCACTCGATCGAAGTGAAGCACAGCCGATTTGGCGAGCCGCCGACCGTCCCGACGCACGACAACTGGGGTCCGCTCGCGATCCCGGCCGGTCATCTGTTCATGCTCGGCGACAACCGCTACGAATCGAAGGACAGTCGCTATTGGGGCATCGTGCCGCGTGGCAACCTGCGCGGCCGGCCGATCTTCGTGTACTACAGCTACAACGCCAACGATTCCGATCGCGCGCTGCCGTTCATCACCGACATCCGGTGGTCGCGCATCGGGCACATCTTCCACTGACGGATGTGCGGACGCGTGCGCGCGGCATGACGCGATTCGGTGCCGCCGCGCGGCTGTTGATCGCGCTCGCTGCGGCGCCACAGATGGTGCACGCGCAGTCCGTGATGCGACGTGGTGTGGTGCACTCCGACTCGATGCGGTCGCAGGCACTTGGCATCACGAAGCGACTCGTGGTCTACCTGCCGCCGTCGTATGCTGATCCTGCTGTTCCCGCGCGTCGCTACCCGGTGGCAGTGTATCTGCACGGCGGGTGGGGCAGTGAAACGGATTTGACGGTGCAGGGGCAGTTGGCAACGATCATGGATTCACTCGTTGCGAGTGGCATGCGCGAGATGATCGTCGTGATGCCGGATGGCGATGATGGCTGGTGGACGACGTGGCACAGCCTGAACGACCTCGCCGCGTGCCGACGCGCGCCGCGACAGGAGAATGCGGACACGTACTGTGTGCCGTGGCCCAAGTACGATGACTACGTCGCGCATGATGTCGTTGCCCACACCGATTCGCTGTATCGCACACTGCCGCGACGTGCGTCACGCGGTATCGCGGGATTGAGCATGGGTGGGTATGGCGCGATCACGATCGCGGCGCGCAATCCTGGCACGTTTGCCGCGGCTGCCAGTCACAGCGGCGTGCTGCGTCCCGCGCTGCTGGTCGACAACAGCACCGGCCGACCAGTGGTGCGAGACGCCAGGACGCGCGACGAACTCCGGGCCGTTTCGGGTCGGCGATGGGCGATCATCGAGCCGGCATTCGGCAGTGATTCGATCTCGTGGATCACACGTGATCCGTCCCATCTCATTGAGCAGATGCGGCGCCGAGGCGATCCGGTGCCGTCGCTGTTCGTGGATGTTGGCACCGAGGATCACCTGCTCCCGATGAATCGGTCGTTCCGCGATCGCATGGCGCAGCTGAAGGTGCCGCTGCTCTACGCCGAGTGGCCGGGCAGGCACGACTGGGCATACTGGCGCGCCCATCTCCCCGCGAGCCTGCGCTTTCTCGCCGAACGCCTCGCGCCCTGATCGGCGTTTCGATGGGTGCCAGATGGGTGCCCTGAGGCGCCTGCGGGGCATGCGCTGAGGGCCGCGACGGCGTCACGCCTGCGGGCCAGGATCGTCCTTGGGGACGATGCTGAGAACCCTACTTCGTTCGGCGGCGCTGCTGCTGGCGGTCGCCGCGCGCGCGGGCAGTGTGGAGGCCGTGCATGGCACGGTGCGACGCGATGCGATCTACTCGCATCTGCTTGGCGTGTCGAAGAACATGGTCGTCTACCTGCCCCCATCGTACGACCACTCACCGTACGCGACGAAACGCTACCCCGTTGCGGTGTACCTGCACGGCCGGTGGGGCGACGAGACGGACTGGCTGACGCTGGGACATCTGGCGCAATCCATGGACTCGCTGGTCACGCAGGGCTTGCGCGAAATGATCATCGTGATGCCTGATGGTGATGAGGGATGGTGGATGACGTGGGCGCTCCCCAACGACACCGCCGCCTGCCGGCGCACGCCGCACCGTCACGAACCGCCGGCCGAGTTCTGCGTGGTGCATCCGCGGTACGATGAATACCTCGCGCGCGAAGTGCTGCCGTACATCGATGCGACGTATCGCACGATTCCATCTCGCGAATCGCGCGGCATCGTCGGCTTGAGCATGGGTGGCTACGGTGCGTTGGCCGTCGCGGCGAAGTATCCCGAGCTGTTTTCCGTTGCCATCAGCCACGGTGGCGCAATTACACCGGGTATCATGGCTGACAGCAGCGAGTTGTCTCGCACCGGACAGGTCGTCTGGCGGCAGGGACGCACCACCAGCGAGATCCGCACGGCAAGCGGCGAGAACGAATGGAAGGCGATGTATCCCATGTTCGGACTCGATTCCAGCACGTGGGCACCGCGCGATCCGGCCAACATGCTGCGCGCGTTGCAGACCGCGCATCGCCCGATGCCGTTGCTGTACGTGGACGTCCCGTTCGACGACGGACGATTGATGCAGAATCGCGCATTCCGGGATGCGATGCGTGCGAGTCACATTCCGCTTGAATACTCCGAGTGGCCCGGAAGTCATAACTGGAAGTACTGGTCCGCACGCTCGCTGACGGGCCTGCATTATCTCTCCGATCATCTGGCACAGGACCGGTCGCACTGATCTCGTGGGCGCGCTCGCGCGCGCGTTCCGATCGTTTTTGTCTTGCCATTGCAGGGCGCGTCACCCCAACTTCACCCTATGGTCCGCTTCGCACCGACGCACACTGGAGCATGGGACGCCTACGAAGCGAGCGCCGTGCGGAAGTTCAGCCGATCGCTCACGGCCATGGCAATCGTCACCGGCGTCGTGTGGCGGCTCTGCCGCGCGCTGTTCCTCGGTACGGGTCCGACCTCATCGCCGCTGTTCTTCGGATCGGTGATCGCGCTCGGTGTGCTCGTCTTCTTCGGCATGGCGACGCTGCACCTCGGCAATTTTCCGCTCAAGCGCTGGCTGTGGCGCGTACCGCTGTTCGCGCTCGTCGAAGGGTTGGCTGAGGTCGCGATGTCGGCGGTACTGATCGCGATCGGTCGGGAGCCGTACGGCAGCGCCGTCGCAGTCTGGGCCGATCTGGCGAGCATCGCCGCCACCGTGCTGTCGACGCACTTGGCCGTGCTGAGCGTCTACGGTGGGATTCTGGCGCTGGTGGTGCAGGGCATCCGGCGTTCAGTGACCGCCGCCGGCGACGTCGTCATCGACGATCCGAAGGACGACCAGTAGGCCCACAACCGGGGACGTCCAATTGGGGACGGAGTTCATGAGCTCATGAACTCCGTCCCCATGAGCGCCAGAACGCGCGCCGGACGTTGTCTGCATTCGACTATTCTGCACGGATTCGTGCCAGCAGAATTCGATCGTCACCCGTGCCCGGAGCCTTCCACATGCGCCGTGTTGTGTCGCGTTTCACCGGTGTCGCCCTGCTCGTCGCGGCGCCGCTTGCCGCTCAACCCGGCCCGCATCTCGTGGGCGCTGATCCGCGACATCCGCTCGGCACGCAGCGGGAATGGGCGACCGCGCAGCAGGAGTGGTTGCGCCTCCGTATGGAGCGCACGCTGCCCACGCTGATGCGGCGCGACAGTGTCGACATGTGGATCGTTCCGATGCGCGAGTACAACGAGGATCCGGTGTTCTCGTCGATCGTGTCGCCAACGACGTTCGCCGCACGGCGTCGTACGATCTACGTGTTCTACGATCGCGGTGGCGACAAGGGGATCGAACGACTCGCACTCGGCGGCACGTCGCAGGGCGGATTGTATTCGGCGGTGCGATCACAGATCGCGGCGACGAATGTCAGCGCCGGCAGCACGACGGCAGAGCTGTGGGGATCGGCGCAGTGGGACGTGTTGACGAAAGTCATTCGCGACCGAAAGCCGAAGCGCATCGCACTCGACATCGACACCACGTTCGCCTTCGCTGACGGGCTGACGCTCGGCGAATACACCGGCATGCTCTCGCGCGAAGTGCTCAAGCCGGATGGTGAGTGGCGCGCGCAGATCCTGCCGGCCGGTCGTCTCGCGGTGGATCTGATCGCGATCCGTCAGCCAGAGGAAGAAGCGACGTTCAATCGCATGAATCGCCTGACATGGGACATCATCGCCGACGCGTTCTCGTCGAAGGTGATCACACCGGGTGTCACACGCACCAGTGATGTCGTGTGGTTCATGCGGCAGCGCATGGCTGACTACGGACTGACGACCTGGTTCCAGCCGTCGGTGGATGTGCAGCGCAAGGGTGGCGCCGACGCCGATGATCCGATCATCCAGAAGGGCGATGTGCTGCATTGTGACTTCGGCATCACGGCACTACGACTCAACACCGACACGCAGCACATGGCATATGTGCTGCGCGATGGTGAAACGGATGCACCGGCCGGTCTCAAGGCGGCACTGGGGAATGCGAACCGGTTGCAGGACATCGTGACATCGGAGATCAAGGTCGGCCGCAGCGGCAACGACGTGCTGAAATCCTCGCGCGCGCGGATGACGACCGATGGCATCGACGGCACCATCTATTCCCACCCGATCGGCATGCATGGCCACGGCGCCGGCCCGCTGATCGGTCTCTGGGACTATCAGGACGGCGTGCCCGGCCGCGGCGATCATGTGATGCAGCCAAGCACCTGGTATTCGGTGGAACTGCAGGCCACGTCCAAGGTGCCGGAGTGGGACGGTCAGGCGGTGCGTGTGGGGCAGGAGGAAGATGTGATCCTGAACGGAGCCGGCGTGGTGCGCTGGGGGTATCAGCGCCAGACGCAGTTCCATCTCATCCGTCCGACCGGCGCTCGCGCGCGTCGCTGAGCCGCGATCCGACGGCCGATGCGATAACTTTGGTCAAGGGGTCGGCGGACGGACTGCCGACCGGAATTACTCAGGACCGTCATGCGGAAGAAGAACAAGGAATTGATCGTGGTCGGTGACCGCGTGCTCGTTTCCATCGAGGATGGGGAGGAGCGTTCGTCTGTCGGCCTGTACCTGCCACCAACGGCCATCGACAATCAGGCGGTGCAGGGCGGCCGCATCGTGGCCACCGGACCGGGGCTGCCGATGCCCGATCTGGCATCGCAGGACAGCGATGAACCGTGGCGGAACGCCCAGAGCAGTGCCTCGGGTGGAACGCGGCATGTGCCGATGCAGGCACGGACGGGCGATTACGCGTTGTTCTTTCGCAAGGCGAGCGTGGAAATCACTTTCGAGAACGAGCGGTATCTGGTGGTGCCGCAAGCGGCCATCCTGGCGCTCGTTCGCGATACGAATGTGGCCGACGACGTGTTGTTCTAGCAGGTACAGTCTTCGGTCGTGTCACTCTTTTGCAGGAGTCGGACGATGTACGATGAGCGTTTCATTGCCCCGATGCGTGCCGAGCTGACCGAGCTCGGTGTGCAGGAACTGAAGTCCGCGGCTGCTGTCGATGCCGCTCTGAAGGAAGCCGCCGGCACGACGCTGGTGGTGGTCAACAGCATGTGCGGCTGCGCGGCGCGCAACGCGCGTCCAGCGGTCCGCACCGCCCTCGAACATTCGGCAAAGCCGGACAAGAGCGTGACGGTGTTCGCCGGTCAGGATCCAGAACCGACGCAGGCCGCCCGCAGCTACTTCACCGGCTATCGCCCGAGCAGCCCGAGCATCGCGCTGATGAAGGACGGCAAGGTGGTGTTCATGCTCGAGCGTCACCAGATCGAAGGCCGCTCCGCCGACGAAATCTCCCACGACCTCGTCGGAGCGTTCGACACCTACTGCGCAGTGCCGGGTTCAGTCGTCGCGTAACGGCTGGTCTCGCACGAAACTGCGACTGCTGGTCTCGCACAGAGTCACGGGGCCACAGAGAGTTCTGCGACGAGAGAACAGTTTTCGCGCGGGGCTCGCGGGGGACGCGGGGAAAAAAACAAATGCTGTTGGAACAGCGTCTCTCGAGCGCAGTTCCAACAGCATTTGCTTATGCGGGTGCTCTTCCCCGCGTCCCCCGC
>JANLPZ010000024.1:0-26807 GCA_031367535.1 Gemmatimonadaceae bacterium | reverse complement strand
CCCGCAGGTCGCGATGCGATCGTGCAGCCAGCGTACCGGCCCATGCACCGGCAGCGGCAGCATGATGATGTTCGTGACCGGAAACCGCTCCGGCGCACCGAACACGAAATCGAGTGGTGCGACGGCATCACCCACAGCAGTCAGCGCTGCCGTCAGTGCGTCCAAGGGCGTATTGAGCGGCAAGACGCCGGTCCCGCTCGACCCGGCCAGCGTGACGTGTGGCCGGAACAGGTTCGCGAATTTCGGATCGAGTTCGCGCTGCAACTCGGCGATGCGCTCCGCTTCCACGCCGAACAGATCCGCGACGACGAAGATTCCGTCAGCCACGCGGACGTTTCACTGGCACGCTCAGTGACGAAGCAAAAGGCGATCGATGCGACTGTGCGGATGCGCGTCGTGCCAGCGGCGCACCACCAGCGCGCTCAGCATGCCCACCGCCGCGCCCGACACCACATCGGACATCCAGTGTTCGCGATCACGCACACGACTCGCGGCCGTCAGTGTGGCAAGCGCGTACACCGTCGGCGGGCCGAGGGTCTTCCAGCCGCGAGTGCCCTGCCTGCGCCATTCCGCCGCCAGCATCACCGCCGCCGCCGCCGCGACTGTCGAATGCCCTGACGCAAAACTGCGCGTGCTGTCGGAGCGGAAGCCGCCAAACAAATCCCAGTGCGTCGGGCTGTGATCGATGCTCGCGAACGGTCGCGAGCGACCGGCCAGTATCTTGATCGCGGTTACTGTCGCACCGCTCACGAACACCGCCTCCGTGGTGCGAAGTCCCAGCACTGCAGTGCCCGAATCGCCGCGCGCTCGACCGAGCAACCAGAGTGCGGGACCGATCGCCGGTGCAACGAGGCTGCCGGACTTGTCGCCGACGGTCGACAGCGCATCGAGCGTCGCGTCATTCTGCACACCGGGATGTCGCGCCCAGGCATCACCGCGCCGATCGGCGGTCGCGAGCACCAGTGCCGTCGCCGCCAGCCCACTCAGTTTCCAAACGTCCGCGCGATGCAGGCCGAGGGTGGCGTAGTGGTACGTGGATGGTGTGAGCGGCGCGCGTACGTAGGTCGCACCGAGTGTCGCCTGCTGCTGCACGGGCCCCTGTGCAACGACCACGGACGCCGACGCGGCGATGGCGCAGACACACTTCAGGATCGCGCTGCCGCGCCGCATCGCCCGCACCGTACCATGCACGATCACTCCGCGCTCTTCTTTTTTGCGCCGTGCTTCGCGCCGTTCTTCGCGCCTTTCTTTGCGCTCTTCTTCGCCACCTTCTTGCCGGCGTGCTTGCCGGCATGTTTCGCGGCCTTCTTAGCCGCATGCTTGGCCGCATGTTGTTCCACATGGTGACCGGTCGCGTGTTTCTTCGCCGCGGCCGGCGCCGCATCCGCCTGCTGCTTTCGATCCTGCTCGCTGCGCTGCTGTTTCTGCTCCTTGCGTTCCGCCTTGCGCTCTTTCTTGTCGCGCTTGTCCTTCTTGCTCTTCTTGTTCTTCTTCTCCTTCACCGGCTTGGGCGGCGCCATGATCGTGCCGCGACACTTCGGCGATCCGCAGCGACACACGTACAGCTTCTCGTCCGCTTCGGTGTGTTCGGGAGTGCGCTCGTAGGCGTAGTCGTACGACAGTTCGGTGCCAACGCTGATGTTCTTGAGGGCCGAGATGAAGACGCGACCATCCTCTTCCTCGATCGCTTCACAGTTCGGATCGCAGCAATGGTTGATGTACTTCGCCGGCCAGTCGATCGGCCCTGCATCCAGCACACGTGTGCCATCGCCGATCGAGAACAGGAACGTGTGATGCCGCCCCATTTCGTCATCGGGATAGCGCACGTCGGATTCCGCCTCATCGATGCACTCACCGAGGTATTCGATGATGCGCGCACCTTTCGCGATGCGTCGGGTCGCAAATGCGCCCTTGCCCTGAATTTTCGATGAGCGGATGGCGAACGCGAGCTTGCGTGTTCCAGCGAAATGAGCCACGGGGCGAGTCGAATGAACAGGTGATGTGAGAGCAGCGAAGCAGGGACAATAGTCGCCAGCGCCAGTCTCGCGTACGGGCGACACCGTCGCATCATATTCGCCGATACCAAGCATTCATGACGGGTCGCGATGTCTGGCCGTGCTAGATTGCGCGCGTGATCCGGCGCGCCATGGCGCCGGGTTCGTCAGCGCGACGATGCGCCTCAGGAGTGTTGCATGCGTGTGTATGCGGTCGATCCCACCAATCCCGACCCCGAGACGATTGCCGACGCGGCGGCGCGTCTGCGCGTCGGTGAACTGGTGGCGTTTCCGACCGAGACGGTCTACGGTCTCGGCGCCAATGCACTGGACGCAGCGGCCGTCGAACGCATTTACACGGCCAAGGGACGCCCGTCGTACAATCCGGTGATCGTGCATGTGCCACACACCGACGCCGCGCGACGCGTCGTGACGGCATGGCCCGAGTCGGCCGCGAAACTGGCCGCCGCCTTCTGGCCCGGACCACTCACGCTCGTCTTGCCGAAATCGCCGGATATCCCCGACGCGGTGTCGGCTGGACTGCCGCTGATCGGCGTACGTGTCCCGGCGCATCCGATCGCGCTCGCGTTACTGCGCGCGGCGCGCGTGCCGGTGGCCGCGCCGAGTGCGAACAAGAGCAACCAGCTGTCACCGACGTTGGCGGAGCACGTGGCCCGCGGCCTGGCTGATGTGGATGGCGTGATTCTGGATGGTGGTCCGTGCGCCGTCGGCATCGAAAGCACGGTGATCGATTTGAGCGGAGACACGCTGACGCTGCTCCGGCCCGGCGGCGTGTCGGTCGCGGCGCTCGAGTCGGTGCTTGGCGTGCGACTGCAGCGGGCCGCGACGACCGGTCTCGCGGAGGCGGCGCGTCGATCGCCCGGGGCACTCGATCGCCACTACGCGCCACGAGCGAAGCTCTGCATGGTCGCGGCCGGCGACGCCGTGGCGCTGGCCACCACCATCGATGCGCTGCGATCCGACGGGGTGCGCATCGGCCTGGTGGCGTACTCCGACTTCGACCTGCCATTCCGCGAGGATGTGGTGGTGCGCATGCTGCCGACGCGTGCCGACACGTACGCAACGGCCCTGTTCGCGGCACTGCACGATTTGGATGACGCCGGTGTCTCGGCCATCGTGGTCGAGACGGTACCCGACATGCCGAGCTGGGATGCGGTCCGCGACCGGTTGAAGCGCGCCGCTGGCTGAGGCCACTGTCAGCCGCAGGCAGAGGTCACTGTCCGGACTCCGTGACGGGCAGGCGCTGACTTAGTTTGCCCCGCATGCTGCCCATCAATCTTTCAGGCAAGCGCGCGCTGGTGGCGGGCGTCGCTGACGACAACGGTTTCGGATTCGCCATCGCGAAGGCGCTGGCTTCGGCGGGTGCGACGGTGTGTGTGGCCACCTGGCCCCCCGCGCTCAACATCTTCCTCAATCTGATCGAGCGCGGGAAGATCGACGAGTCGCGCAAGATGGCGGACGGCTCGCTGCTGACCTTCGAGCGCATCTATCCGCTCGACGCGGTCTACGACACGCTCGAGTCGGCGCCAGAGGAGATTCGCGAGAACAAGCGCTACAAGGAACTGGGCGACTTCAGCATCGCCGGCCTCGTGAAGCGATTCACCGACGACTTCGGCGCGCAGCCGCTGGACATCGTGGTGCATTCGCTGGCGAATGGTCCGGAAGTGAAAAAGCCGCTGTTGGAAGTCTCGCGGAACGGCTATCTCGCGGCGATCAGTGCCAGTGCGTATTCGATGGTCAGCATGGTGCAGCATTTCGGCCCGATCATGCGGCCGGGCGGCTCGTTCAATTCGCTCACCTACATGGCCAGCGAGCGCGCGATTCCGGGGTATGGCGGCGGGATGTCAAGTGCCAAGGCGGCGCTCGAATCCGACACCCGCCTGCTGGCGTTCGAGGCGGGCCGGAAGTGGGGTGTACGCGTGAACACGATCTCGGCCGGCCCGCTGGCGTCACGCGCCGCGAGTGCGATCGGCATCATCGAGAAGATGGTGGCGTACTGCGCCGAGAATTCGCCGCTGCCCGACGCGTTGGAAGCGATCGATGTGGGCCACACTGCCGCGTTCCTGGCGAGTGATCTGGCGAAGGGGATCACCGCGACGACCGTGTACGTGGACAAGGGCTACCACTCGATGGGCATGGGCGCGAACGCGACCAAGGACTGACCTGGGCGGAACAAGCTCGGCGGCTGCCGCGTCCACCCACAGTCGATCGGCGCGCCAACACTCGCGCACGCTGAGTCGTACGGTTCAATTCCGCCGGTTCGTGTGCGCAGCCTTCCTCCGCAGCCCCCGATTCATGACCCGTTTTCCGTTCATCGCCGCACGCGGCGCCGCTGTCGTGGCGCTGGTGGGCTTCGCCGGCTGCTCGTCGCAGAAGCCGGCCACCACGCCGACACCGGCCCCGAGCACGCGTCCCGCCGCCCCAACCGGCACGCCCATCCCGATCCCGGGCGCACCGAGCACCGGCACACCCACGGGTGGCACGCCAGCCGCAGGTGCGGGTGCGAATGCCGCAGCGCTGGGTGAACCGGCGCCGCGTCCCTACGCGACTGTCATCACGCCGCGGGCGCGCACCCGCAAAGGGCTCTTCAGCACACACATTCAGGGCAGCCGTCTCTACTTCGAGATTCCGTCGAAGGAACTGGGCAAGGACATGATGCTGGTGGCGAGCCTCAAGGGCACGCCGGCCGGTATCGGCATCCGCGGCACGCTGGGCAACAACGCGCTGCTGCGGTTCGAGCGGAAAGAGAATCGCGTTCTCGTTCGCGCGGTGAATTACCGCAACGTGTCGAGCGATACGGCGAATCGCATCAACCGCGCGATGCCGATCATTCAGTACTATCCGATCATCGCAGCGTTCAACGTCGAAGCGTACGGCCAGGACAGCGCCGCCGTGATCGACGTCACGCGCATGTTCACCGGCGGTGTGCAGGAACTGACGGCCCTTGGGCAGCGTGTGGCCGTCGATCCGACGCGCTCGTTCATCGAACGTGCGGCGGCGTTCACGAACAACGTCGAAGTCGAAGCGTCGCAGACGTTCACCGCGCAGGCTGCGGCCACTGCGGCGCCCGCCGGTTTCGGTGGCGCACCACCGGCCAGTGCGACGACGGAGCTCTATCACTTCTCGATCGTGAAGCTGCCGGAAGATCCGATGCAGCCGCGATTCTGGGACGAACGCGTGATCTGGTTCCGCAGCACCGCGCAGGATTTCGGCTCGTCACAACAGCGCGTGCCGGATCGGGTGTTCATCAATCGCTGGCGCCTGGTGAAGAAGGATCCGACGGCCGCGGTGAGTGAGCCGGTCAAGGCGATCACCTACTACGTCGATCCGGCCACACCGCTCTGGCTGCAGCCGTGGGTGAAGAAAGGCATCGAGGAGTGGCAGCCCGCGTTCGAGCAGGCGGGCTTCAAGAACGCCATCGTCGCCAAGGATGCCCCGAACGACCCTGATTTCAGCGGTGAGGATGCGAGCGTGTCGATGGTGCGCTGGTTGCCGACTCCGGTGCAGAATGCGGTCGGTCCGAGCACCGTCGATCCGCGCACCGGCGAGATTCTCGACGCCGACGTGCAGATGTACCACAACATCATGTCGTTGCAGCGCACCTGGTACTTCAGTCAGGTTGGGCATCTCGATCCGCGCGCGCAGTCGCTGCAGTTCCCCGATTCGCTGATGGGCCGTCTGATCCAGTTCGTGGTGGCGCACGAAGTCGGCCACACGCTGGGCTTTCCGCACAACATGAAGGCGAGCTCGATGTATCCGCTGGACAGCATCCGCAATGCGAGCTTCGTGCACCGCATGGGGCACAGCCCGAGCATCATGGACTACGCGCGGTTCAACTACGTCGCGCAGCCGGAAGACAACATCGCGCTGGCCGACCTCACACCGCGCGTCGGCACGTATGACACGTTCGCCGTGAAGTGGGGCTACACGCCGATTCCTGGCGCGAAGACGCCGGAAGCGGAAAAGCCGACGCTCGATTCGTGGGCACGCATGCAGGACACGATTCCGTGGTTCCGCAGCGCCGATGATCGCGGCATCCAGGGCGCCGATCCGGGTGAAGTGAGTGAAGCCGTGGGTGACGCTGACGCCGTGCGCGCGACCGAATACGGCATCCGCAACCTGAAGCGTCTGGCGCCGATGGTGGAGCGGATCGGTGAATCGATTCCGGGTGAAGATTTCAGCGATGTCGCGGATGTGTACAGCGGCATCGTCGGACAGTGGCGCACGGAACTGGGTCACGTCACACGCATCGTCGGTGGTGTGAATCACACGGCCAAGGCGACCAGTCAGAAAGGCGATGTGTACGTGCCGGTGAGCGGTACTCGTCAGCGCGCCGCGATGAAGTTCCTGCAGGAGAACGCCTTCGAGACGCCGACCTGGCTGCTCGATCCGTCCGTGCTGCGCAAGATCGAATCGTCGGGCAGCATCGATCGCATCGGCAATGCACAGGCCTCGGTGCTGGCCGCGCTGGTGAGCAACGATCGCATGGTGCGCATGATCGAACTCGATGCGCTGCCGACGACCGGTGATCGCTACACGCTGCCGACGATGCTGACGGAGCTGCGCCGCGGACTGTGGAGCGAGATCTACGTGGGCAAGTCGATCGACGCGTATCGTCGCCGTCTGCAGCGTGTGTACCTCGAAGCGATGGCGGCGAAGATCAATCCTGCCGCGCCGAATCCGGCGCTGGCGGCGTTCGGGTTGGCTGGTCCGAGCACACGGGCGCTGGCCGACTTCCGCGGCCTGCTGCGCGCGGAAATGACCGACCTGTCACGCGAACTGACGACAGCGATGGGGCGGACGAGTGATCGCGCCACACATGCACATCTGGAAGACGCGCGCGACCAGATCCGGAAGATGCTGGACCCGAAGTAATCGAAGGAAACGCGTGACCGTTAAACGCTGGCTCCTCACCATCCTGTCGTTCGCGGCCGCCCTCGGCGCGTCGGCGTGGGTGGTGTGGTCCAGCTGGCCGGCGGGACATGGTCGTCTGACGCTGCCCCTGATGGCGCACCTCGTGGCGCTGTCGGGGGCAGTTGGCGAAGTGGTGCTGCGTGCGTTCAAACTCACGTGGAGTGCGAAGGCGCTCGACATTCCGTTGACGCTTGGTACGGCGTTCCGGGTGTGTCTTGGCGGCGATTTTGGTGCGTCGGTCACGCCATCGCGTTCCGGCGCTGAGCCGGCGCGCTTCCTGATCATGGCCGAAGCGAAGACACCGCTCGGTGGGATCGTGATGGTGTTGTGGGCGGAGATCGTGCTCGAGGTGCTGTCACTGGCGACGGTGGCGTTGCTGATCGCGTTGTTTTTCCCGGGTACGGATCGCGCAGTGACGATCGTGCTCGGGGTGATCGCGAGTTATGCGATGACGGTGCTGGCGGTGTCGCTGGTCGGTCTCGCGCTGTCGCGGAAGAACGCGAACGGGCCGCCGCCGATCTGGGCCACGCGCATCGGGTTGAATGCCGGTCGCTGGCGTGGCATTCAGAAGGCGCTGCGACAGCTGCGCACCAGCGTCGCTGCGCTGCGTCAGGCGAAGGTAGTTCCGCTGTTCGGATCGTTCGTGGCGTCTGCGCTGCACGTCGTTGCGCGGCTCTGCATTCTGCCGGGGCTGGTGTTGTTCGTGGCGCCGAAGACGCCCGTCGCGCCGCTGGTCGCGTGGCCGTTGGCGATGCAATACGGTGCAGCGGTCGTTCCCGCACCGGGTGGCGGCGGCGCGGTGGAGCTGGTGTTCAAGGAGACGCTTGGCAACGTCATCCCGGCCGAAATTTTCGGCGCGTCGCTGGTCTGGTGGCGGTTCTACACGATCTACCTGTACATCGTGGTTGGCGCGCTGGTGGCCGGCGGCACGGTGATGCGAGCGTTGCGACCAAAGGATTCAGCGCCGCTCGACACGCCTGAATATGATGATGAGCCGAGCCCTCCCCCGTTTTCCATCACGGACTGACTGGCGTGCCGATTCCCGCGTTTTCGTCGGCATGGGCCGATGCTCTGCTGCTCGCGGTAAACAGCGACAGCGCCTATCGCACCATCGCCAAAGGATGGACGAACCCAGTCGCGCTGGTGGTGGAACCGGGCGTCGAAATGGCAGCGGGCGCCGCGGTGCAGGCCGAGCTCGAAGCCGGGACGTGTCGCAGCGCCTCGGCATTGTCACCGACGGAAGTCACCGCACCATTCGTGCTCTCCGCCGATCTCGCCACATGGAAGGAGATCGTCCGCGGCGCGAGTGATCCGATCATGGCCGTCGCGCGCGGCAAGGTGAAGCTCATGCGCGGTTCGATGGGTACGCTCATGATGCACGCCCGAGCTGCGAAGGCACTCGTCGCATGTGCGCAGCAGATCGATACGCTCTGGCCGTGACTGCTGATCTCACACAGAGCAGCGGAAGCTCAAGGCATTCGTGAGCGTTCGAGCACACAATTTTTGCGCGGGGCTCGCGGGGGACGCGGGGAAGAGCAAATGCTGTTTTAACTGCGCTCGCGAGACGCTGTTTCAAAAGCCTCTTGCACTTGTTCTTCCCCGCGTCCCCCGCGAGCCGCGCGCGAAAATTGTTTCCCCAGCAGTTGATCTTCGGGGAACCGCAGAAAGGTGCTCAGCAGCGCAGGGATGACATGAGGTAGGTCGGCTGATCGGCGCCGGCCGCGAGCGCGGCGGCGCGTGAGGTGACGCCGCCGAGCATCAGGGCGGCGGACAGGCCGATGCCTTTGGCGCCGACGATGTCGGTTTCCAGCTGATCACCGATCATCACCGCATCGCGCGTGCCGACTCGGCGCACCGCTTCCTCGAAGATTCGCGCCGAGGGTTTGCCGAGTGGTTCGAATGTCGGTGCGGCCGGTCCGAGGATGCGTCGCAGCGAATGTTCGAGCACCAGCGCGAGCGACCCAGCCGTGATGCCGAACGCGTTGGGCCCTGACGGATAAATCAGATCCGGATTCGCGAGCAGCAATCGCACGTTCTTGTTCGCGTGCATCGCGACGACCAGCATCGAGAGGACATCATCCAGCGATTCGAGCAGATCGAAACCGCCTTCATCCGCGATCACGACGGCATCGGCGGGATGTGCCGGCGATGCATCCACCACCGTCACGCCGGCATCGCGCGCATACTGCGCGGAATCGGGTGTGCCGAGTACGACGACACGTGCGCCGCTTCCGAGTGACTCGGCGAGCGCGGGAGCAATCATCATCCCGGACGACAGGATGTGCGACGGGCTGACGTCGAAATGCAGGCGTCGCAAACGTGCCGCGGCGTTTTCCGGTGAACGCGATGCATCGTTGGTGACGACGAGAAACGGTTGCTTCGCCGCGTGCAGCGATGCGATCGCGTCGACCGCACCTGGCAGTGCGCCGTTGGCGTCGATCAGCACGCCATAGGCATCGAAGAAGATCGCGGCGTGACGCGTGCGCAGTTCCGCAAATGAAATGTCGTGCAGAGCTGTCGTCACGCTGAAATTGAATGAGTGAATTCATGAAGATCGCACGCGTGGTGAATAACGCGTTCGCGAACTCATTTGTGACCTTGTCGTTGCCGATGCATTGCTGATCGTCGCTGCTACGTTACACACCGACGCAAATGCGTCGCTGAGTTCGGTCACCGTGCACTGGCCCTGTGACTCTCGGCTGACAGTCCCGAGCCGGCCGAGTTGGCCATTTCACTGGATGGACGCGCGACGCATGCGGCATTGATGACATCCTGGATGAACTCTGCCGCGCTGACGTGGGGCCCACTGGCCGGTGTGCTGATCGTATTTCTCGGTGCACTCGCGGTGTTTGCGGTGCAGACGGCGCAGCGTGGCCTGGTGCAGACCGAGCGCGCGATGCAACTCGGTGGCAGCCCCGTGCTCAGCCGGTTCTTCGTCGAATACGGATTGTGGATGTTCCGGCCGATCGTGCGCGTTGCGGTGCGGCTCCGTGTGCATCCCGATCATCTGTCGTGGGCGTCGTTGTGGCTGCATTTCATCGCGGCCGGCGCGCTGGCGCTGGGCGGGTTTGGCCTGGCCGGCTGGGTACTGCTGTTCGGCGCGATCTGTGACTCGCTTGACGGCGGCGTGGCGCGGGCCCGAGGGCTTGCCTCGGATGCGGGTGAGATTCTCGATGCTGTCATCGATCGCTGGGCGGAGATGTCGGTGTTTTTCGGCTACGCCTGGTACTATCGCGCCGATGCGATGGGTTTCACGGCGGCGCTTGGTGCATGCGCCGGTGCGGTGATGGTGAGCTACACGCGCGCCAAAGGTGAGACGGTCGGCGTGGAAGCAAAAATGGGGCTGATGCAACGCCACGAACGCGCGACGTATCTGATCGTGTCGACGATCTTTTCGGCGATCATCGAGCGCTACCACCGGTCGGGTGAACCGGCGCGGCATTGGCTGGTGCTTTGTGCACTGATCGGGATCGCGGTGTTCGCGAACTGGACGGGCATCGTGCGCGCGCGCTTCATCCGACAGGAGCTGCGCCGCCGATGACGATCGCACACATCGGCACGACCGGGTCCGAGCTGACCCGATTCATCCGATCGCAACTGGCAACGGGTGCCGCGACACTCGTCGAGTGGGCGTGCGTGTGGGTGCTGACGACGAGCGGTGTCTACTACGTGCTGGCGGCGATCAGCGGCGCGGTGCTCGGCGCGATGCTCGACTTCAGCATCAAAAAATGGTGGGTGTTCGGCACCGCACGTCAGGTCGCCACCGCCGAAGCGCTGCGCTACACCATCGTGAGCGGGCTCTCGGCGCTGTGGTTCGGCGGCGCGGTGTTCGTGCTCGTCGACATCCTGCATCAACGGATGCCTGTGGCCGTGGTGGTGGGCTCCACACTCGTTGGTATTCTCTGGAACTATCCCTTGCATCGTTACTTCGTTTTTTCCAGCACGTCGCGCATCGGCGGTGCGGGGTGACAGACGTCAGCCTGCGGACGGAAATTCCCGGCCCGAAATCGCGCGCACTGCTGGCCCGCGAGCAGGAACATCTCGCGCCCGGCCTGCAGAGTTTCGCGCTGTGGGCTGGTGTCGCGATGGATCACGGATCCGGAAGTCACCTGACCGACGTCGATGACAACACCTACGTCGACATGATCGGCGGCATCGGCGTCAACGCACTCGGACATTCGCATCCCGCATTCGTTGCGGCCGTGCAGCAGCAGGTGGCACGTCTGTCGGTGGGAAGTTTCGCGTCACAACCGCGTGCAGACCTGGTGAATGAAGTGACGGCGCTCGCACCGCCGGGACTCGACCGATTGCAGCTCTACTCGGGCGGCAGCGAAGCCGTCGAATCCGCGATCCGTCTGGCACGGTCGCACACGAAGCGCACCGAGATCGTGGGATTCTGGGGTGGGTTTCATGGCAAGACCGCTGGTGCGATGGGATTGATGGGATCCGATGCGCGCCACGGTCTCGGACCCTTTCCGCCGGGCACGTCGCAGATACCGTACGCAGACTGCTATCGGTGTCCCTTCGATCTGCAGTACGGATCGTGCGGCATCGCCTGCGGTGAATTCGCGCGCAAGGCGATCAAGGCGCAGCCGCAAGGCCCGCTCGCGGCAGTGATCGTCGAGCCGATGCAAGGGACGGCCGGCAACCTGGTGCCGCCGCGCGAATTCCTGCCGATCATCGCCGAGGCCACGCGCGAGGCGGGAGCGTTGCTGATCGCAGACGAGATGATCACCGGGTTCGGGCGCACCGGTGTGCGATGGGGTGTCGATCACACCGGCGTGACACCGGACATCATGACGCTGGGCAAGGCGTTCGGCGGTGGATTTCCTGTCAGTGGCGTGCTCGCGACCGATGCGATTTCGCGCGCGGAGCCGTGGGCCAAGCCGTCAGGCGCGTCCTCGAGCTACGGCGGCAATGCACTCGCCGCGGCGGCGGCGCTGGCGGCGGTGCGAACCATTCGCGACCACGCGCTGTGGGACAATTCAGCCGCAATCGGAGCGTACATGCTGGCGGAACTGCGTCAGATGCAGGAGCGGTATCCGTTCATCGGCGACGTGCGCGGTGCCGGATTGTTCATCGGCATCGACATGGTGCGCAATCGGCAGACAAAGGAGCCTGTGCCTGCGACGGTGATGCGCGACGTGTTCACGTCAGCGGTACGCCGCGGACTGCTCGCGATGCTCTACACCTCGCGCATTCGTCTGCAGCCCGCGCTCACCATCACACGCGAGGCCGCGGCCGAAGCACTCGGCCTGCTCGACGAATGCTTCGCGGAATTGTATGCCAGCGGACGGTGGCAATGAGCAGCGCATCGTCTTGCGGGGCGGCGCCACTGCGCGGCGCCATGATCGGATTCGGGTTCATTGGCGCGCAGGGTCACCTGCCCGCCTACTTCGAGCGCACACGTACGCGTGGTGACATCCACATCGAAGCGGTGGCCGACACCTGTCCTGCACGGCGTGCGCTGGCCCGGAGTCTGTACCCGACGCTGCGCGTCTACGACACCTATCAGGCGCTGCTCAGCGCCGAAGCCGCGCAGCTGGATTTCGTGGACATCTGCACCCCGCCCTGCGATCACGCACCCATTGCACACGCGGCAATGGCCGCTGGCCTTCACGTGCTGTGCGAGAAGCCGCTCACAACGACGTTGTGTGATGCGGAACAGTTGCTCGCACGCGCCAGCGCGGCCCGACGCGTGCTGTTTCCGTGTCACAACTACAAACACGCACCAGTGATTCAGGCCATTCGCGCCTGCCTCGACGGCGAGCGCATCGGCGCCGTGTCGTCGGTGTCACTGAACACGATGCGAAACACGCACGCCAAGGGTGTCACGGAGTGGCATACCCACTGGCGCCGGCATCAGGAGTACAGTGGTGGTGGCATCGTGATGGATCACGGCAGCCACAGCTTTTATCTGCTGTTCGACTGGTTCGGTGCGTATCCGGAATCGGTGACGGCTCGCACCACGAATCTGGCGCCCGATCGGTATGACACGGAGGACAATGCCAGCATCGTCCTCACCTTCCCGTCCGGTTTCGCCACGGTGCAGCTGTCGTGGACGGCCGGCGTACGCAAGGTGCAGTACGCGCTGCACGGCGATGCCGGCGCGATCACGGTCGACGATGATGCGCTCGAGCTGGCCGTGATGCGACGTCACGACGGGCCCGACGTGGCGCAGGGCGCCGTCGCGTGGGAGATCGAGAGGCAGTCGATCGCGTCACACTGGGGCGACGCGAGTCACACCGCGTGGTTCGATGCGCTGCTGACGCGCTTCATTGGCGCCATCGCGACCGATGACTATGTCGGCAAGGACGCCATCGACGCGTATCACTGCATTGCCACCATCTCGGCCGCCTACGCATCCGCGGCCAACGGCTGTCAGGAAATCGCGTTGTGCGATGTTGTCGGCGTGCGCGCGCGAACCGGAACTACATTACTCGCACAGAGACACTGCGGCACAGAGTCTCCTGCCGTAGTTGCTGAGAGCGTTTTTCGCGCCGCTGCCGCGAGCCCGGCGCGAAACGTCGTCTGAGAAACATCGTACGCTCTGTGTCTCCGTGACTCTGTGCGAGACATGCCGTTGCTTTTCAACAAGGATCACGTGACACACGAATCGCTCCCTACGCTCCAGGATCTGGATGCCGCATCGGCGCTGATCGCACAGTCGTTCGCGCCGACGCCGCAGATCCGGTGGCCGTTGCTCGAGGCACGGCTCGGCACACGTTGCTGGGTGAAGCACGAGAACCACACGCCGGTCGGCGCATTCAAGGTGCGCGGTGGACTGGTGTACTTCGACTGGCTGCATCGCACACATCCTGTCGTGGGCGGCGTCGTGACCGCCACGCGCGGCAATCATGGGCAATCGATCGGGTACGCGGCGCAACGCATCGGCGTGCGCACCTGCGTGGTGGTACCGCACGGCAACAGCGTCGAGAAAAATGCAGCGATGCGGGCACTCGGCATGGAGCTCATCGAAGGTGGTGATGACTTTCAGGAAAGTGTCGAACTCGCTGATCGCATCGCCGCAGAGCGTGGCTGGCATCGCGTGCCAAGTTTTCACCGGCATCTGGTGGCCGGCGTGGGGACGTATGCGATGGAGCTGCTGCGCGCCGCGCCGGATGTGAAAACGGTGTACGTGCCGATCGGACTCGGCTCGGGCGCCTGCGGTGTCATCGCCGCCAAGGCTGCACTCCACCATGCCTGCGATATCGTCGGTGTCGTCTCCACCGAAGCACCAGCCTACGCGCGCTCACTCGAACTCGGCGCACCAGTCTCCATGCCGGTGCATACACGGATTGCGGACGGCATGGCCTGTCGCACCCCGGTGCCGGCGTCGCTCGAGATCCTCAAGGCCGGGCTATCGCGTGTGGTGCTGGTGAGTGACGACGAGGTGGAAGCCGCCATGCGCCATCTGTTTTCCGACACACACAACGCGGCCGAAGGCGCCGGGGCGGCCGCGCTGGCTGCCGCGATGCAGGAACACAGCGCGCTGCCCGACGAGATCGCGCTGATTCTGTGTGGCGGCAACATCGACCGATCGGAGTTTGCGCGCGTCCTGTCGGCGGCCTGACGAAATCGCAGCGGCGCGCGACCGGACGACGCATCCAGCAGCCTGAGCCTGCTGCCGAGACTGTGTGTGACGTGCCGCCGAACGACATCCGTTCGGCGGCGTCCCAGACTTCGAGGATCCGTCAGCCCTGTGACGTTCCGCACCCTGCACGCGCGCGCCTGGATGGCGGTCGCCCGGTCGCTGCTGGCCCGCGGCGTGGCGACGGTGATCGGTCGCAAGCGCCGGCGGCTCGCTGCGATGCGCGACAACGAGATTGCGCGTGCAGAACTGGTCCTCGCCCTTTCGCGTCTGCAGATGGAATCGGATCGCAACCGCGCGATCATCGACACGGTGTTCGCCAGTGTCTTCGCGGTGGACGGTGGCGGCCGCATCATCAGCGCCAACCCGGCCGCGGTGCGCATGTTTGCACTGCCGGTGGGCACGCTGGAAGGTGTGGTGCTGTCCGACCTGGTCACCGCCGATTCGCTGCACATGTCGGTGGATGAATTCGGCTCCGTGACCTTCACTGGCGCGGAGAACGAGCGGCGTTTCACGTCGCGCATCCGACTGTTTGGCCGGCCATCGTTCCCCGCTGAAGTCGCCGTCACACCGCTGGTGCTGGACGGTCAGCGCGCCTGGGCCGTGTTCGTGCTCGATCTGACGGAGAAAGAAGCGGCCGACACCGCGCTCGAAGATGCGCGCCTTGCAGCCGAAGCGGCGAACCGCGCCAAGACGGCGTTCCTGGCGCGCATGAGCCACGAGCTTCGCACACCGCTCAACTCGATGATCGGCTTCACGAAGATCGTGCGTCGCAGCCGGAGTTCGCAGCTCAGCGAGCGTGATCGCTACTACCTCGAACGCGTGCAGTCCGGCGGCGAACATCTGCTCGTGCTGGTGAGCGACATCCTCGATCTGGCGCACATTGAATCGGGCACCATCGACCTGCAGCTCGAGTGCATCGATGTGTCACCGATCGTGCAGGAGATCCTGAGCCATCATGAAGAACTCGTTGCCGATCGACCCGTCGTGCTGGAGGCCGAATTGCCGGAAGCGGCCGCGCCGGCGACGGTGGACCCGGCCCGGTTACGACAGGTGCTCACGAACCTGATCGGCAATGCGGTGAAGTTCACGGCGCGAGGCAGCGTTCAGGTGGCGGTGCAGCTCCATCACGAGACCGGCCGCGCCAGCGCGGTTGTCGTGCGCGACACCGGCATCGGTATTCCGCTCGAACGGCAGGCACACATCTTCGAATCGTTCGAGCAGGGCGGTCAGGAAATGAGTCATCGCTACGGTGGGACCGGGCTTGGCCTCGCGTTGTCGCGCCGCATCGCGCAGCAGATGGGGTGCACGCTGAGTGTGGAGAGCATGCCGGGCGCTGGCAGCACATTCACGCTCGCGTTCGGCCAGGTAAATGTCGTTCCGGCGTCCGAGTCACGGATCTTCCGGAGTGACGCCGCCTGACGCTGCTGGCGACGGGTGGGTACGCCGCCGTATCGTGAGGCATGACGACCACAGTCGAAAGTGTACCACAGGTGCGTTCGCCGCGGCCACTGCGCGCAGTGCTGCGTGACGACGAGCGACGCACGCTTCGCTCGGCTGTGCAACGTATCGTGATCGATGCGCCGACCGATCTGCTCGCGCGCATCGAGGATCGGATCGCCGGACTGGCGCCACACAAGGTCGACGAGGTGCGTTCCGGATTGCGTCTGTTCGGCAGTGCCGCCGCCGCGTTCGTGAGTGTGACGCGATTGACGGCATTTCATGCACTGACGCCCGCGCTGCAGGATCGTATGCTGACGGCGTGGGGTGAGAGCGCACTGCCGCAGGCGCGGACGTTGTATCAGCTGATGCGACGACTGACACTCGCCACGCATTATGCCGACGTGCGTTCACACGCCGCGATCGGGTATCGCGGGCCGTTGCATTCGCGCGAGGTCGCCGTGGCATGGGAAGGGCCGGCGTTGCTCGACGGCGTCACCACCGCTGACGATTCTGTGCCGGTCGCGCGAACGGCCGCTGAATGGATGCGCAATCCCGCACCGCGTCCGCTGCCTGACGGTGTGATCACCGCTGCCACGTTTCGTGATGGGTCCGTGATCACAGCCGATGCAATCGTCATCGGCTCAGGCGCTGGCGGAGCGGTGGCCGCCGCGCGATTGGCGGACGCGGGCAAACGGGTCGTGATGCTCGAGGCGGGAGAGTTTGTCCCGGGCGATGCGTTCACGGAGCTCGAAGGTCCGATGACCGAACGGTTGTTTGCCGAAGGTGGTCTGCGCGCGACCGATGATCTCGCAGTCACGATGTTTCAGGGTGCGACCGTCGGTGGCAGCACGACCGTGAACTGGATGATCATGCTGCGCACACCGGAGCATGTGCTGGCGGAGTGGGCGACGCGCTTCGGGCTCGAGGGCATGAGTGCGCTCGAGATGGCGCCGGTGTTCGAGAAAATTGAACAGGAAGTCCACGCCCGCCTCGTACCCGACGACGCGCATTCGCCGAACAACCGGATCATCCTCGACGGCGCGGCGAAACTTGGCTGGCAGGCGCGGTCAGCGGTGATCAACGCGCGTGGCTGCGTTCGCGCCGGTTTCTGCAACGTGGGCTGCCGCTACGATGCAAAAATGGGCGCGCAGCAGATCTGGATTCCTCGCGCACTGGCACACGGCGCGACACTCTACGCCAATGCACACGTCTCCCGCATCGAGGTGGCGTCGCGCGCGAACAGTGGTTCGACGTCGATGCCAACCAAACGTATCACCGCCGCGATACGTGAGCCGCGCAGTGATGCCGCAGCACGGGTGCTGACGCTCGAAGCACCCATCGTGATCGTCAGCGCGGGCGCGGTGGAAACGCCACTCCTGCTGCAGCGGTCCGGCATGGGTGGCGGCGGTGTCGGCAGATACCTGCGCCTGCATCCGACGACTGTCGTCGCTGGCGTGTACGATCGTGAGATTTATGGCGCCGCCGGTATTCCCCTGAGCACGATGTGCGACGAGTTCATCCAGCGCGATGCAAACCGGTACGGCTTCTGGCTCGAATGCCCGCCACTGCATCCATCCGTCGGCGCGGCCGCGATATCGGGATTCGGTGCGCCGCACGCCGCGCTGATGCGCAAGTTTCCGTTCATGGCATCGACTATCGCACTGACACGGGACGGCAGCGACATGCAGCACTCGAGCGGCAGCGTGCGGCTCGATGGGAAGGGGCGGCCACGCATCTCCTACGCGCTGAGCGCGGCCGACGCCGACAACGTCAAGGCCTCGATCGAAGCCGCGGCGCGATTGCAGCTCGCCGCCGGCGCGCAGGAAGTGCACACGCTCCACAACACACCGATCGTGATTCGCCGCGAGGCTGATCTGGCGGCGATCCGCACGCGATCAGTCGATCCGAATCGCCTGACTCTCTTCAGCGCCCATGTGAACGGCACCGCGCGCATCGGCACCGATCCGACCACCAGCGGTGTCACGCCGTCTGGCGAACGACACGGCGTCCGCGGCGTCTATGTCTTCGACGGCTCGATGTTGCCGACCGGTGTCGGCGTCAACCCACAGGAAACGATCATGGCGATGACCTCCGTCTTCACCACGCGACTGCTGTCGCACTGGCCATGATGCCGAACGCCCGCCCGGTGGCATATCTCACGCGTCGACACACTGACGCCGTCGAAGCGGCGTTCGCCGAACATTTCGATCTCAGCGTGAATGTCGGCGACGTGCCGCGCGGTCAGGCCGAACTGATTCGTGCCATGGATTCCTGCGACGTGATGGTGCCCATCGTCGGTGATCCATTCGACGAGCAGTTGTTTCACCACGCACCCTATCGCGCGACACTGATCGCGAACATCGGGGTCGGATTCAATCACATCGACCTGAGCGCCGCCGCGTGCGCGGGCATCGCCGTCACGAATACCCCCGACGTGCTTACCGACGACACGGCCGACATTGCAATCGCGCTGATGCTGATGGCGACGCGACGGCTCGGCGAAGGCGAGCGACTGGTGCGCGCCAATCGCTGGCATGGGCTCGCACCCACGCACCATCTCGGTCACACACTGCGCGGCCGGACACTCGGCATCATCGGCTACGGACGCATCGGCCGGGCCGTCGCGGATCGCGCACGCGTCTTCGGACTGAAGGTCCAATGGCTCGGCCGTGCCGGCAGTGCGACGCCGCCCGATGCCGAGATGGTCTCGTCGCTCGATGCGCTGCTGGAGACGAGTGACATCGTGTCACTGCATGCGCCGGCGACGCCAGAGACGCAGCACCTGATGAACGCGGAGCGCATCGCACGGATGAAGCCGGGCAGCATCCTGATCAACACCGCACGCGGCTCACTGGTGGATGAACGTGCGCTCGCCGAGTCGCTGCGCGCGGGGCATCTGTTCGCCGCGGGGCTCGACGTGCACGAACACGAGCCGAAGGTCACGCCGGCGTTGCTGGGCATGGAAAACGTGGTGCTCTTGCCGCACCTGGGCAGCGCGACCGTCGAAACACGCACCGCGATGGGGCTCCGGGCGCTCGAGAACGCATTGTCGTGGCTGGCCGGCAAACCACCGCGGGACCGTGTGATCTGAGCGTCACGCACAACACGGTGTCAGGGCCGACCGCGGGGCCGTAACTTTGGGGACTGCGCCGCACCTCAAGCGCGCCATACGCGTCCTCGCCGCCTGCCCTCCCGTGACCGCCATCGCTTCCACAGCGTCGATCGATCTGCTCAGCATCAACACCATCCGCACGCTCGCCATGGACGCGGTGCAGCGCGCGGACTCCGGACATCCCGGCACACCGATGGCACTCGCGCCGCTGGTGTACCGCCTCTTCACGACGCACATGCGACATGATCCCGCGGCGCCACACTGGCCGGACCGCGATCGTTTCGTCCTGTCGGTGGGACATGCGTCGATGGTGCTGTACGGCGCGTTGCACATGAGCGGCTACGCGCTGACGCTCGATGACATCGTCCACTTCCGTCAGTGGGGATCGAAGACACCGGGACATCCGGAAGTCGGTCACACCGCCGGTGTCGAAACGACGACTGGCCCGCTCGGTCAGGGTGTGGCGAACGCCGTCGGCATGGCGATGGCGGAAGCACATCTCGCAGCGGTGACCAACACGGCCGATCACGCGATCGTCGATCACTACACGTATTTCATCGCGGGCGACGGGTGCCTGATGGAAGGCATCAGCCACGAAGCGTCGTCGCTGGCCGGCCATCTCAAACTCGGCAAGCTGATCGGCTTCTATGACGACAATCGCATCACGATCGACGGCAGCACCGATCTCGCGCTGAGTGATGACGCGGCGCAACGCTTCGCATCGTACGGGTGGCAGGTGCTGCACATCTCCGATGTGAATGACCTGGCGGAGATCGATTCGGCGATCGCCGCAGCAAAGGCGGAGCATGGTCGTCCGACGATGATCATCACGCGCACGGTGATCGGATTCGGCAGCCCGAACCGCGCCGGCACCGCCAAGGCGCATGGTGAACCGCTGGGTGCCGAAGAGATCATCAAGTCGAAGGACGCGCTGGGCTGGGTCAGTCACGAACCGTTCTTCGTACCTGACGAAGCGCGCGCGCACTGGACATCGATGGTGGCCGAGCGTTCCGCGGCACATGCGGACTGGGAAACACGCTTTGCGACATTCAGCGCAGCGCACAGTGATGCGGCGAAAGAATTCACGCGCCGCATGTCTGGTGACCTGCCGGCGAACTGGGACGCGTCGCTACCGACTTTCACTGCGGAAACCGGCACGGTCGCGAGTCGCGCGGCATCCGGCGCCGTGTTGAATGCGATCGGCGGCAGCATTCCCGAACTGATCGGCGGCTCGGCGGACCTCTCCGGCTCGAACCTGACACTGCGCAAAGGTGATCAGACGTACAGCGCCACCAATCGCGGCGCGCGCTACATCCACTACGGTGTGCGCGAACATGCGATGGGCGCGATCATGAACGGGCTGTCGCTGCACGGTGGTATCGTGCCGTACAGCGGCACGTTCCTCGTGTTCAGCGACTACATGCGGCCGGCGATCCGCCTCGCCGCGCTGATGAAAGTGCGCAGCATCTACGTGTTCACGCACGATTCAATCGGACTCGGTGAAGACGGCCCGACGCATCAGCCGATCGAACATCTGTCGGCATTGCGCGCGATTCCTGGACTTCTCGTGTTGCGTCCCGCCGATTCGACCGAAGTGGCCGAGTGCTGGCGTGTCGCGATCAATCACCGCACGGGGCCGAGCGCAATCGTGTTGTCGCGCCAGAAGCTGCCGTTCCTTGGCATCGGCACCGACAGGGCGCGCGCGGGTGTGGCGCATGGCGCATACGTGCTGGCCGACTCCCCGACGCCGGCGAAGCTGGTGCTGCTGGCGACGGGCAGCGAAGTGGGGTTGGCGATGTCGGTGCGCGACGCGCTCGAGAAGGCCGGGGTTCCGGCACGTGTGGTGAGTGTGCCGTCGATGGAGCTGTTTCATCAGACGGATGCGGCGTATCAGGCGAGCGTCCTGCCGGCTGGCGTGCCGAAGCTGGCGATCGAGGCCGCACACCCGATGTCATGGTGGCAGCTGATCGCCGGGAACGGCGATGTGGTCGGACTCGACCATTTCGGTGCATCAGCGCCGGCGACCACGCTCTACAAGGAGTTCGGGCTGAGCGTCGACGCGATCACGGCGCGAGCGTTGAGTCTGGTAGCGAAATGAGTCTGTCTTAACCATGGCACGGCAACACGTTGTGTGGTGGGATACCGCGCAACGTGTTCAGCCAGTGTGATTTACGACGCGACGGGTTGACGGCGGGCGAGGCGCTGGTTCGTATTAGCAAGCAAGTATTCCGCGTTGCACCGAACCCGTGCTCGACGGACACCGCATGAACACAATCGCACTCGATGCGTCCGTCGTCATCGGGCTGGAAGTTCTGGCGGCGCTCGGCCTCGCGTGGCTGTGCTGGCGACTTGGCTATCGTCGCAATCTGGTGGCGCTGCGTGACATCTCGCGCGCCTTCATCGCGCTGGCGGCGTCGGCGGTGATGCAGCTGTTCGATGTCACGACCTTTACCGCGCGCGACGGCGCGGTGATCGATCTCGGCCGGTCGCTCGCGGTGTGGATGTACCTCGGCTTCATGGTCGTGGGCGCGGCGGAACTGGCGAAGAACAATTTCGCCTCGGACAAGGTGCGTCGTGATGCGATGCTTGGTGCTGTACTGGCGGCGGTACTGACATCCGGCATCGGCATGATCGCGCTGCATGACGCGATTGCGCAGGACATGATTCGGAACGCGTTGCGCGCTGGAGGCACAGCGGTGGCGTGCCTGTTCATTGCACGCGTGATCTCGAAGGCGCCGGCGCCGGCGACGATGGTGCTTGGCGCGAGCATGGTGCGCGTCGCGTTGGCGGTGGTCGGCACCCTTGCGACGTTGCGCGCCGTGGTGGCGATTTCACACGGCTTTGGCGCGATGACCGGCGCGGTGGAGTGGCAGCCATTCCTGACCGTGGAGTTCGTCGCGCACTGCGCGCTGGCGATCGGGTTGCTGGTGTGGCTGCTCGATCGCGATTGGGCGCTGGCGGATGCGTCGATCATGTCTGCGGAACATCGCGCGGCAAGTGATGCGCTGACGGGGTTGCCGAATCGCACGATCCTGATGGACCGCCTCGAGGTCGCCGTCGCAGCGGCCAGGCGGAATGGTACGCACGTCGGGGTGTTGTACATCGACCTCGATGAATTCAAGGAAGTGAATGATCGGTACGGCCATCTCGCCGGTGACGATGTGCTGCGCACGATCGGTGCACGCCTGCGTCAGCTGCTGCGCGCCTCGGACACGGTGGGTCGGATCGGCGGCGACGAGTTCGTGGTGATCTCGCCGAACCTGCGCAACGCCGCGGACCTGGGGGTCGTGGTCGCGAAGGTGCGCGAGGCGCTCAACTACGTGGTGTTGCACGGCGGTGTGAACATCACCATCGATGGCAGCGTCGGCGCGGCGCTCTTCCCGCGCGATGGTGATTCGCCGAACGCCTTGCTCGCACTCGCCGACAGCGAGCTGTATCGTGACAAGCACTCACGCCTGATGCGCCGCACCGCTGCCCGCCAGACGATTCGCCTCGCATAGTCCTGCAGTTCGCGCGGCATCGCTAAAGATTTTCGCGCGGGGACCGCGGCCTCCGCGTGAAAACTGTCAGCGTTGCCTATATTGGAACGGACGCCAGCGCGATGCGCGTTTATACCGCGTGACCGCCACGAAAAAGAACAGCAGCGCAAAAACGACGCTCGTGTTTGTCGCACCGTGGGAGTGTTCGCGGGCGGTGGCGCAGTTGCCCCGGACGGCGGATGCGAACATCGTCGCGTGTTTCATCGAAGCGGTGGACAAGGGTGCCGCGTTGCCGTGGCATCGGCAGAAGCTCGTGCTGATCCTGAGTGCAATGCGGCACTTCGCGGATGCGCTGATTGCGGCCGGCTATCGTGTGGACTACCGGCGCGCGGCGAGCTATGAAGACGGATTGTGCGAGGCTGCGCTGGAGCATGGTGCGCAGCGCGTGGTGGCAACCGAAGGTCGCGAGTTACAAATGGTGCAATCGCTGGAGCGCGCCGAACACGCGCTGCGCGACATCGGCGTGTCGCTCGAGCGGCGCGAGGATCGCGGATTTCTTGCCACACGTGATGACTTCACGCGGTGGTCTGCCGGCAAGAAAGAACTTCGCATGGAGTTCTTCTACCGCGAGATGCGCCGCAAGCACCGCATCCTGATGGAACCGGACGGCACGCCGACCGGCGGCGCGTGGAATTTCGACGCCGAGAACCGGAAGCCGTGGCCGAAAGGTTTGCCGGTGCCCGCACCGCAGACGTTCGCGCCGGACGACATCACGCGCGCGATCATGACGCGCGTGAACGGCTGGAAGAATCGCTGGGGATCGGCGGACGGCTTTTCGCTGCCGGTGACGCGTGCGGACGCGAAGGCGATGCTCGAGCGTTTTGTCGTCGAGCGGTTGAATGAATTCGGCCCGTATGAAGATGCGATGCAGGACGGCCATACCGACCTGCTGCACTCCGCACTGGCGTCGTCGCTGAATGTCGGGCTGCTGCATCCGAAGGAAGTCGTGGAGCGTGTGGAGCGTGCCTATCGCGAGGGCCACGTCTCGCTGCCGAGTGCCGAGGGATTCATCCGGCAGGTCCTCGGCTGGCGCGAGTATGTGCGCGGGATCTACTGGCAGCTGATGCCTGGCCTGCGCGACGCGAATGCGCTGGACGCATGGCTGCCGCTGCCACTGTGGTTCTGGGCGCCGGATGGTGAGGCGGGGTACGCCGGCAGCACCGAGACATCTGCCTGCGAGATGCGCTGTCTGTCCGACACCATCCGCACGGTGCGGGACACGGGTCGCGTGCATCACATTCCGCGGTTGATGGTGCAGGCCAATTTCGCGACGCTGCTCGGTGTGACGCCGGCCGCCCTCAATCGCTGGTTCTGGGCCGCGTTCACCGATGCATACGAGTGGGTCACGCTGCCGAACGTGGTCGGCATGGCCACCTGGGGCGACGGCGGTGTGATGGCGTCGAAGCCCTACGTCGCGAGCGGCGCCTACATCAACCGCATGAGCAACTACTGCGCGTCATGCCGGTACGATGTGAAAGCGAAGACGGGTGCCGACGCGTGTCCGTTCAACTTGTTGTACTGGGATTTCCTGGCGCGACATCGTGACCGTTTCGCCAACCATCCGCGGATGGCGATGATGATTCGGAACCTCGATCGGATCGAGACGACGGAGCTCGTGCAGATCCGGCGAGCGGCTACGGCGTTTCGCGATTCGCTTTCGTACGACACGGCGTCTGACGCGCTGGACTGAGGTCGGCCTGACTCATGGCATCGCCAACAGTTGGCGTGCGAGAACGTGCGGAGGCGGGGAAGCCGCAACAAGGTTCGCGCGCATCCAATGACGCGACCGTCGCGCTCTGCGTCGCGGAGAACTGCCAGCCACACGCGTCCGCGTCAACATCGAACTGCGGCAGGGGCCGACGCAAATCACGACCCCTGCCCGAAGGCTAACGCGCGCTACTCGAGTCGCCGCGTCGCACGGCAAGGAACGCGGCATGCTGGCCGAGCTGCGTGCCCGCATCAGTGTCGCTCCGATAATGCAACCCACCCACCAGACGCGAGAGACTCGCTTCACTGGCGAGACTGTCGATCAAGTGACGATCGGCGGGAAATGCGATGCACAGAATCGTCGACCACGCGCCCGAGGCACACGAGTGAGCCGACGGCCACGATGGATGGTTGGGCAGCGGCACGGCAGTCGTGATGAACCGGTCGGCCTGTGTCGGCCGGATGTGCCAGTATGTGAACTTGGTGTCGAAGCACCCCACGATTGCGTCGTACGAGGCGGCATTGCCATACGCCAGAATCGCGACGGCATCCAGTTCGCCGTGATGCCGAGACTCGATCAGCGACGTGGCGATGCTGTCGAACACCACATCCGAGAATGGCGTCCACCTGCGAGTTCTGTTGCGTTGTGGCGGTCGGTGCATCGGAGCACGCCGTGGCCAGCGCGAGCAGTGATGCGATGAGCAGTGTCGATCGGGGGCGCATTGAATTCTCCCGTGTGTGTGCGACCGGAAAACCCCACTCGGGGCTTCCAAAGCAGGGCACGAGAAATCGCACGCAAAGCCGACATTCGTCCTGGGGTCGGTGCCAAACGGGCGCTGAACAGTTTTCGCGCGGGGCTCGCGGTGGACGCGGGGACGCCCAACGGCACGAGGGTTAGCGCGCAAGCACCGCTATACGAAAATTGTTGTTACTGCTGTTCAAAAGCCTTCGCACTTCCCCGCGTCCTCCGCGGACCCCGCGCGAAACCTCCTCGCGATGCCGATACAAACAGTGACATTTGCGGCGCGGGCAGATCAGATGTCAGATGGCGCAGAAGCCGGCGCGCGTGATTGACGTTCGAGTTGTTCGGGAGTGTCGAGGGCATCGGCGGACGCAGGGCCGGCGCCGAGATCGGTGAAGCGTCGCGCCGCAACCAGCACGCGTGCATCGAAGCTGCCGACCGCGCGGTTGTAGCGGCCGACCGCCTGGTCGAGTGACGTGCCGACGTCGGCGAGATGTGCAGTGAACACCGCCAGTCGTTCCGACAGCTCGCGACCGAGTGCACTGACTTGTGCGGCGCTTTCCGCGACGCGTTCCTGACGCCACCCGTACGCGGTGGCGCGCAGGAGTGCGATGAGTGTTGTGGGTGACGCGATCAGCACACGTTGCGCGACGCCCGCTTCGAGCAGTGACGGATCGCGCTCGAGTGCGGCCGCGTGAAACGCTTCGCCGGGAAGGAACAGCACCACGAACTCCGGCGCGTGCGCGAACTGGCGCCAATAGCTGCGATCACTGAGTGCGTTGATGTGTGCGCGCAACTGCTTCGCGTGGCGATCGAGTGCGGCGAGGCGCATCGTGTCGTCGGTCGCATCCATGGCGGCAAGAAATCCTTCGAGTGGCGCTTTCGCGTCGACCACGATCGATGAACCACCGGGCAGACGCACGACCATGTCCGGCCGCTGCACACCGTCGGCGGTGGCCATCGTGATCTGTGTTTCGAAGTCGCAGTACTCGAGCATCCCTGCCATCTCGACCACGCGCTGCAGCTGCAGTTCACCCCACCGCCCACGCGACGATGGCGCGCGCAGCGCCTGCACCAGATCGCGCGTTTCTCGCCCGAGCCGATCACTGACGCTGTGCACCTGCAGCAGACGCTCGGCCACCTGGCCCAGCGCTTCGGTGCGGTCACGATCGAGCTGCGTCAGTCGGGTGTCGTACGACGTGAGCAATTCGCGCACCGGCTGCAGCAACGTCGCGATGGTCTGTTCGCGCTGCTCCGCGTGCGCCGCGCCATCGGCCTGCAGCGACGTCAACTCAGCGCGCGTGGCCGTGAGGAATGCGTCCTGCGAATGCCGCAGCGCATCGGCAGCGAGTGTCTCGAACGTTGCACGCATCGTGCGCTGCGCATCTGTGAGCGCCGCAATCTGTGCGTGCGCCGTGCCCGCCGCCCCCGCGCGCTCCGCTCCCGCCACCCGCATCGCCGCCCACCACGCGAGCGCGCCGCCTAGTCCTGCGCCCACGATAAAAATCACCAGCATCCAGATCGAATCGCTCACTCTTGGTTCTGCTCGTGTGGAAGATCGCCAACAGTTTTCACGCGGGGACCGCGGGGGGAACGGGGAGTTCAGGCGCAGCTGCAAGCATCTCCTTCAATACAAAATCAAAAATGCTTTGGAAACAGCGTCTCGCGAGCGCAGTTACCAAAGCATTTTCGTGGTTCTGTGCAATGCATTCGAGTTCGCAATAGCACTCCCCGCTCCCCCCGC